>NZ_PSRT01000056.1 GCF_004212635.1 Bradyrhizobium genosp. SA-3
GGCTGGGGCCTCGGTGGCCTCGCGGCCGGCGCGATCATCGGCGGCGCCATCGCCAGCGGCGCGCCTTACGGCTATGGCTATTATGGCGGCCCGTATTACGGCGGCTATGGATATCCGGGATACGGCTATGGTTATGCGCCGGCCTATTACGGCTATGGGCCGGCCTACGCCTATCCGCGGTACTATGGCTATCGCCGGTACTATCGGCCTTATTATGGCTACTATCGGCCGTATCCGCGTCCGTACTACCGCGCTTATTGGTGATTTCACGCGGCTCAAGCGAAAGCCACACGATCAGGCTCATGCAGGGCAAATGCGATGCAATCGCGAAGGCGGGGCTGTAGTAGCGGCTCTCGTGTCCCGGACGCGGCGCAGCGTGAAACGCTGCTCCGCAGAGCCGGGACCCATGCCGCACAGAATGCTCTCTCGGTTAGATGGGCCCCGGCTCAGCAGCGCATCGCTGAAGAAGCGCTGCGCTGCGTCCGGGGCACGAAACCTCACGAAGTTCTCAAGCATCCGTGAGACGAGACAGTGTTTTCATAGCACTCGCATTCCTCAACGCTTCTTCTTCTTCGTTCTTCACGCCCGACAACATCGTCATTGCTATTTGCATCGCCTCCCTTGCACCCCGCGGCTCCCCGGCAAAAATCAATCCGACGACCACATCGGGAGACCGGCCATGGGCCTGCAAGAAACAAAAATCGAATCGCTTCCCTTCGTCACTGCCGAACTCAACTATCTCGCACCGACATCAGCCAAGCCGCGCACCTACGCCTTCGATCCGCCTCCGGGCGAGCCGAAGAGCACGGCGCTTGCCGAGCCGCATCAGGTCCCGATCTTCGACGCGCGGCTGATTGCGCAGAATTTCTCGCTCGATCGCGAAGGCTTTGCGCTGGTGCGGCATCCGACGCAGGTGAAGGACTTCTACAACGACGATGAGGTCAGGGCGGTCTACTATCCCGCCGTCGAGGCGTTCCTGCGCGCGACGCTGAAGGCCGATCGTGTCGTCATCTTCGACCATACCGTGCGCAAGCGCGTCGAAGGCGCCGCCGACATTCGTGGTGGCGGCCCGCGCCAGCCCGCGACGCGCGTGCATGTCGACCAGACCGCCGTCTCCGGCGCCAATCGCGTGCGCGAGCACCTGCCTGACGAAGCCGAAGAGTTGTTGAAGGGGCGCGTGCAGGTGATCAATCTGTGGCGGCCGATCCGCGGCCCCTGCGCGATTCACCGCTGGCGATGGCTGACGGCACGACGGTTGCGCCCGACGATCTCGTCGCCTCCGATTTGATTTATCCCAACCGTCGCGGCGAGACCTATTCGGTGAAGTACAATCCGAACCACCGCTGGTTTTACGTCCCCGAGATGACGGTGGACGAGGCGCTGCTGCTCAAGTGTTATGATTCCGCAACCGACGGCCGCACGCGGTTCGGGCCGCACACGGCCTTTATTGATCCGACCACACCGCGAGATGCCGCCCCGCGCGAGAGCATCGAGGTGCGCACGCTGGTGTTTCACAAACAGTAACAAAGAGTGATGGCACTGCCGGGCATCGCCCGGCAGTGTTTTGGGAACCTTAGGGAACAAAGCGACGTTTGCAGCGCCGGGCAGGTAACCGGGAGGGTGCCGTGCAAGCGCAGACGACGCTATTGATATCTCTTGCCAGCTTTTTGCTTTTTGCCATTTCCGTTGCCCACGCCGAAAGCGGGCTTGCGTCGTACTACGGATATGGAAAGGCCGGCAAAGGTGGCGAGCTGACATGCGCGCACCGGACGCGTCCTTTCGGCACCGTGCTGAGGGTGTCCTACAGCGGACGAACGATCCAGTGCCGCGTCAACGATCGCGGCCCATTCATCCGCGGCCGCATCGTCGATCTCTCGGTGCCCGCCGCCCGCGCACTGGGCATGATGAGCGCCGGCGTGGTGCGGGTCTCGGTGGATTAGGCCGGCCAGCGGGCTATAGTGCCGCCCAAAGCAAGGGGTGAGGGCGCTATGGCCAGGATCAGGGTGGGACTCGTCGGCTGCGGCTTCGTGTCGGAGCTGCACATGTATGCGTTCCGGCGCGTCTATGGCGTGGACGTCGAGGTCGCAGCGGTGGCTGCGCGCGGCGATCACGTGGTCGAGTTCGCGACCCGCCACAACATCCCGCGGGTCTATCGTAGCTTCGCGGAAGTGATCGCGGACCGCGAGCTCGATGTCATCGACATCTGCACCCCGCCTAGTCTCCATGCCGAGATGATCGTCGCCAGCATGCAGGCGGGCAAGCACGTCATCTGCGAAAAGCCCTTTGCAGGCTATTTCGGCCGCGAGGACGACAAACAGCCGATCGGCAAGCATGTGCCGAAGGCGCTGATGTACGAACGCGTGCTGGAGGAGATGGACGCGACGCGGGCCGCGATCGAGCGTAGCGGAAAATTGTTCATGTATGCCGAGGACTGGATCTACGCGCCCGCGGTGACCAAGACCGCGGAGATCATCAAGGCCACCCGCGACAAGATCCTGTTCATGAAGGGCGAGGAGAGCCATTCCGGCTCGCACGCCGCGCATGCCGCGCAATGGGCGATGACGGGCGGCGGCTCGCTGATCCGCATGGGCTGTCACCCGCTCTCGGCCGTGCTCTACCTCAAGCAGGTCGAGGCGAAAGCGCGTGGCGAGACCATCCGCGTCGCCAGCGTCACTTGCGATGTCGGCAATGTTACCGCTGGCCTCAAGAGCGAAGAACGCACCTACATCAAGGCCAATCCCGTCGATGTCGAGGATTGGGGCACGCTGACGGCGACCTTCTCCGACGGCACCAAGGCGACGGTGTTCTCCGGCGACATAATCATGGGCGGTGTGCGCAATCTGATCGAGACCTACACGAGCGGCGGCTCACTGTTCGCCAACATCACCCCGAACACGCATCTGATGAGCTACCAGACCAGCGAGGAGAAGCTCGCCAGCGTCTACATCACCGAAAAGGTCGATCGCAAAACCGGCTGGCAATATGTCTGCCTCGAGGAGGAATGGACGCGCGGCTACTTGCAGGAGATCCAGGACTTCATGGAATGCGCCGCGACGGGACGGCAGCCGCTCTCGGACCTCGCGCTGGCGTATGAGACGATCAAGGTGAATTACGCGGGCTACTGGGCGGCGGAAGAGGGGCGGCGGGTGGTGTTGTAGGTGATCGCGGCGCTCTCTTACCCTCCCCTGGAGGGCCCTGGAGGGGAGGGTCGATCGCGCGAAGCGCGAGCGGGGTGGGGTGATCTCTCCAATCGGGCGGTACCCGTGAGGAGAGATCACCCCACCCCGCTACGCATTCGCTTCGCTGCATGCGTGGTGAAGACAAGCGTCGCCGCGCACACCACCTCACGCCCCGTAGGTCGAGCCCTTCGGCAGCGGGAAGACCGGCTCCCGCGTGCGGATATTCGTCGGCCACACCACCGAGATGTGCTCGCCGGCGTTCTGCATCACGACCGGGGTCGAGCGCTCGTTCTGGCCGGAGAGCGGCGTGCCCGGCGGGAAGAATTTCACGCCATACCCCTGGATGGTGCCGCCGGCGGGGATATCGACGTCGAGCGCTGCTTTGCGAACGGCCTCGGGCTCGAAGCTGCCGTACTTCTCCTTGGCGACCGGCAGCACATTGTTGAGCAGCACCCAGGTCTGGTTAAAACCCATCGAGCAGTGCGGCGGCACGTCGGTCGCGCCGGTCTTGGCCTGATAGCGCGAGACCATGGTCTTGATCAGATCGCCCATGCCCGGCGCGAGCTTGGCGGGATCGAGCAGCTGCGCCGGCACCGGATCGATGTTGCAGAAATTGTCGATGTCGGAGCCGAAAGTCGCACGCAGCTTGTCGAGCTGGCTGTAGCCGGCGCCGGCCCCGAACAGCATCTTGAAACGCAGGCCGCTCTCGCGGGCCTGGCGCAGGAACAGGGTGATGTCGGGGTTGTAGCCGGCATGCGAGATCACGTCGGCCTTGGCGCGCTTGATTTTTGTGACCAGCACCGAGAGATCGGGCGCCGAGGCCGAATACCCTTCGCGCAGCACCACCTGGATGCCGGCCTGCTTGGCATAGGCCTCGTCGGCGGCGGCAACGCCGACCCCATAGGGGCCGTCCTCGTGGATCAATGCGACCTTGACTTCCTTCGGGTCGATGCCGAGCTTGGCTTTCGCATGCTCGTTGATGAAGCTTGCAAAGGCTTGTCCGTACTGGTCGGAATGAATCTGCGCACGGAAGACGTATTGCAGATTCTTGTCCTTGAACACGGCGGTCGAGACCGCGGTCGTGATCCAGAGGATCTTCTTCTGCTGCTCGACCCTGGCGGCGAGCGGCACGGCGTGCGAGCTCGCATAGACGCCGTTGAGGATATCGACCTTCTCCTGATTGATCAGGCGTTCGGCCTCATTGATGGCGACGTCCGGCTTGCTCTGGGAGTCGGCGGCAACAGGCACGATCTTGGTCTTGCCTCCGATCCCGCCCTTCTCGTTGACGAGATCGATGGCAATCTGCGCACCGATCGAAGAGGCGACCGAACCGCCTGCGGCGAACGGGCCGGTCAGATCGTAGATCACGCCAATTCGCAAATTCTCGGCTTGCGCCTGGGCCCGTGTCCAATCGAGGCTGAGTGCGGCGGCGGCAGCCGCCGAGGTCTTCAGCAGCTGCCTGCGTGAAGTCGGCATCCTATCCTCCCTCAAAACCGTCTTATGTTTGGCTGTTATTTTTGGCGAAGTATTGGGAGCAGGATGGCGAAAGTCAACATCGCCCAAGGTCGATAGGGCAGGCGGCGGCGTAAGAACGCATCTGCGAAAGACAGCAAAAAGCCCATCACTCCGCACGGAGCGATGGGCCTCCTGTCGATGCGACCGGTTACTGCGACAGCTTGACGAAGGTCGGAAACTTCATCTTGCCCTCCGCGATCTTCTCGGGCCAGACCACGACCTGCTTGGAGTCCTGCCACTGGAAGACGAGGCCGGTGACAGCACCGGGGCCTGACTTGATGCCGTGGGTGAATTCGTCGTTCTTGCCGTAGAACTGGATGCGGCCGATCGTGCCCTCGTAATCGGTCTTCTCGAGCTCGGCGACCATCTTATCGGGATCGGTCGAGCCGGCGCGCTTGATGGCTTCCGTGATGAAGTAGACCTCGTCATACGCGGTGTAGCCGGTATAGGCCGGCGGCGTGCCGAACTTGGCCTTGAAGGCGGCCGCGAACGGCTTCGTCTTGGGGGTGACGGCGACGTCGGGCGTCGCCACCGCCAGCGACGGTATGCCGTCGGCCGCGCCATTGGTGTCCTTCCAGAAGGTCGGGCTCAGCGCCTGCGCGCTGATGCCGAACATCGGGATCGGCACCTGCTGGTTCTTCCACTGCACCGTCGGCTGCACGCCGACATGGGAGATGCCGGTAACGATCACGTCGGGCTTCTTGCTCTCGATGTTGTTGAAGATCGGCGTGAAGTCGGTGGTATCAGGCGAGAAGCGGACGTGCTCGACCACCTTGAGGCCGGCCTTCGGCAGGCATGCCTCGTAGCCGACGTCGAGCGGCTTGGTCCAGGCGGCGTCCTCGCTCATGATCGCGACGGTCTTGAACTTGAGCTTGTCGACGAGCAGGTCCTTGGCGGCGTCGCAGACGAGCTGGGCCTGCGCCGCCGAGGTCAGGTAGCCATGGAAGGTGTACTTGTTCTTCTCGTAGTCGTTGTGGATCGCCTTGGTGATCTCGTTCGAGGCCGCGCCCGGGGTGATCAGCGGCATCTTCAGCCGCGCCGCCCAGGGCTCCAGCGCCAGCACGACCTCGCTGATATAGCTTGCGATCACCGCGGAGACCTTGTCCTCGCTGACGGCGCGCTGGAAGGCGCGCACGGAATCCGCCGACGAGCTCTTGTTGTCGTAGGTGACGATCTCGATCTTGCGGCCGAGCACGCCGCCCTTGGCGTTGATCTCGTCGGCGGCGATCTGCGCGCCGCCGGGCGTCGCCGCACCGGCGATCGCCTGCACCTCGGCGATGACGCCGATCTTGATGGGATCGTTCGACTGCGCGTAGGCGGGTGCCGCGAGGCACAGCGCCAGCGCGGAGGCGAGCAGGCTGCTGTTGAGAACTGATAGTCGCATGGTCGTTTCCCTTTCTATGTTTTTGTTACGAACTACAGGAAATCAGCGCCGGCCTCCGCCGCGAAGCGGCCGGGATCGCCCTCCCAGACGATCCTTGCATGCTCCAGCACATAGACGCGGTCGGCATGCGGCAGCGCGAAGGTCACGTTCTGCTCGCCGAGCAGCACCGTGATCGACGTGGTCTGTCGCAGCTTGGTCAGCGCCTTGGACAATTGCTCGAGGATGACCGGGGCGAGGCCCAGCGTCGGCTCGTCCAGGATCAGGATCTGCGGCTGCATCATCAGCGCGCGGCCGATGGCGAGCATCTGCTGCTCGCCGCCGGAGAGCGTCTGCGCCATTTGCCCCTGGCGCTCTTTGAGGATCGGGAATAGCTCGAACAACCAGGCGAGCTGCGCGGCGCGCTTGTCATCAGCGAGGTGCTGGCCGCCGAGATCGAGGTTTTCCCGCACGCTCATCTCGCCGAACAGCTCGCGCGATTCCGGGCACTGCACGAGACCGCTGCGCGCGATCCTGGCCGGGCTGGTACCGCGCAGCTTGTTGCCGCCGCGCACGATCTCACCGCTGTAAGGCAGGAAGCCCGAGATGGTGTTGAATAGCGTGGTCTTGCCGGCGCCGTTAAGGCCGACGACCGAGACGAACTCGCCCTCATGGACGTGGATCGAGACGTTCTCCAGCGCCTGGGCCTTGCCGTAGAACACGCTGACATTCTCGATCTGGAGCAGCGGCACCTTGTCCTTGAAGCTGGTCTCAGGCCGCGCATGGGTCTCGATGGCGCCGCCGAGATAGACCCGCCGCACGGTCTCGTTCTTCATCACGTCGTCGGCCCTGCCGGTGACGATCTCCTCGCCGAGATACATCGCGAGCACGCGGTCGACGAGGGCTGCGACGCTCTTGACGTTGTGGTCGACCAGCATCACCGCGCGGCCTTCGTCCCGGAAGCTGCGGATCAGGTCGGAGAACATTTCGACTTCGGCGCGCGTCAGGCCGGCGAAGGGCTCGTCGACCAACACGACCTTGGGGTCACGCGCGATCGCCTTGGCAAGCTCGAGCCGGCGCAGATCGGCAAACGGCAGCGTCGGTGGGCGGCGGTTCATGACTGCGCCGAGCCCGACGCGCTCGGCGATCCACTTGGCGCGCTCGACCAGCGCCTTGTCAGGGAACAGCATGAACAGGCTGTCCGGCAACAGCGCCACCAGGATGTTTTCCAGCACCGTTTGCCGGTTCAACGGCCGCGAGTGCTGGAACACCATGCCAAAACCTTTGCGCGCGATCTTGTGCGCGGGCAGGCCGGCGACGTTCTCGCCCTCGAAGACGACTTCGCCTGATGTCGGGCGCTCGATCCCCATCACGCTCTTCATCGCCGTCGATTTGCCCGAGCCGTTCGGCCCGATCAGGCCGAAGATCTCGCCGCCATTGACCTCGAAGCCGAGATTCTTCACCGCGGTCAAGCCACCGAAGCGCTTGGTCAGGCCGCGAACTTCGAGCACGGCCCGGTTTGAAAGCCTCATGTCCATCACGAACGCGCCTCGCGCGAGAGGGCCGCTCCGAGGAAGCCGCCGGGGAAGAACAGCACGACGAGGAGCGCGACCGCCGAGACGATGAAGGTCGCGAGCTCACCGGTGGGCCGCAAGAACTCGCCGGCGACGATCAGGAAGATCGCGCCCAACGCCGCGCCAAGCACGGTGCGGCGGCCGCCGAGCACGGCCGAGACGATCACGTTGACGCCGACCGCGACGTCGACGACGGTGCCGACCGAGGCGGTGCCGAAGTAGAACACCAGCAGCGCGCCCGATAACCCCGAGAAGAACGCGCTGACGATGAAGGCGGCGAGCTTGTGCTTGACGATGTTGAAGCCGAGCGCGCCGGCCTGCACCGGATCCTGGCCGCTGGCCTGGAGCACGAGTCCAACAGGCGATTGCGAAAGGCCGTAGAGGATCGCGGCCGAGATCGTCATGAAGCCGAGCGCGATCCAGTAGTTCGTGCCGGCATTGATGGAGATGACGTCGGGGATGGTCAGGCCGATCTCGCCGCCGGTGAGATCGGCGAACACGACGATGAAATTCTGCAGCATCAGCACCGCGACCAGCGTGGTCAGGCCGAAATAGGGCCCGCGCACCCGCAAGGCCGGCAGCGCCAGCACGAGACCGGCGACGACGGAGGCGAGGGCGCCGAGGACGATGCAGAGATAAACCGACCAGCCGAACTGGGCATTGAGGATGCCGGCGGCGTAGGCACCGACGCCGATCAGGAAGGTCGGGCCAAAGTTCACTTCGCCGGCAAAGCCGAACAAGAGGTCCCAGGCCATCGCGAACACGCCGAAATAGAAGGCGACGGTGAGAAGGCCGAGCACATAGCCGGAGACGTAGAGCGGCAGCGTTGCCGCGATGACGACGAGCGCGACCGAGATGAAGAACAGGCGCGAGGCGAAGAAGGTGGACATCTCAGCGCCTCCCCAGAAGGCCCTGGGGCCGGATGTACATCACGAAGACGAGCAGCAGCAGCGCCGGGATGGTGCGGTAGGCCGGCGAGAGCAGGTAGGCCGTCAGGGTCTCGAGATAGCCGACCACGAAGGCCGCGATCAGCGAGCCGGAGACACTGCCGAGGCCGCCGAGCACGACGATCGAGAACGCGCTCGCGGTCAGCGGTCCGACGCTGTAGGAGCTGACTCCTAAGAACATGCCGAGCAGCACACCGGCAATGCCGGCCAAAATGCCGTAGATCGCCCACACCACGATGTAGATGTTGGTGAGCTCGAGCCCGAGCAGGGTGACGCCGCGCGGGTTCATCGACGCCGCCAGCACGGCCTTGCCGGTGCGGGTGCGGTTCACCAGAAGCCACAGCAGCGCGATGACCAGGCAGCAGACGATCGCCGTAAAAATCTCGTTGCGCGGCGTGCGGACGCCGAGGATCTCGACCACGCCGTCGACGATCGGCAGCACGGTCTTGGCGTTGTTGGTGAAGAAATAGGCGATCAGCTCCTGGATCATGATGCCCCACAGCAGCGTTCCGGTGAGGACGAAGATCTCCTTTTCCTCATTCGGGATGCGACGCGAATCCTGGATCGGCTTCACCACCGCGAAATAGGTGGCGAAGGCGGTGAGAAGCGCGACGCCGACGCCGATCAGCGCGCCGGCATAGGTGCCGACATTGAGGATGCTGGCGGCGGCCCAGGCCGCCACCGCTGCGGCCACCATGATGGCACCGTGGGAGAGGTTGAGGACGCCGGAGACGCCGAAGATCAGCGTGAAGCCGGTGGCACCGAGAGCGTAGAGAGCGCTGATGGCAAAGCCATCGATCAAGATCTGGAATGCTCGCATTGAGAATTGGCCGGGCAGGTCTGGCTGCCGCTTGGAGGAAAAGCTGCTGCGTGCACCGCATGTGGAAAGCTTTCCGGGCAAGGCCCGGCTGCCGTTCCGTTCAATTTGCGGTGGGCTTGATGGAGCTCGGGAGACTGACGTCAGTCCTGACGACGTCCTCCGGCGCGCCGGTCACGGCGGCGTCGAGCGAATTCGCAACGCAATAGAGAGTCTTTTCTTCATGTTGTTTTTCTCCCTTGAACAAGCCTCTTGTGAGCTATTGGGGCGCGACTATACCGGCGAGGGCATTCTCGGCAAGTGAAACTGCATTCAGGATTGTGAGAGGCGGACTAAAGTCTAGCGCGGCGCAAATAGAGAGCCGCGGGGCTCAGGGCCATCAGGCATGCAGATTTCGTCGGCGCCCATGCAAGTACGTCGCGAGCATGCCTTCGCCCGGTTCAGCGCGTTTGCAGCAGCGACGGATCGAGCGGGCCGAGGCGGGCGGGATCGAATGGTGAGAGGTCGATCTGCGTTGTCCCCTCCGCGATCAGCTGCGCCAACGCCTCACTGGTCGCGGGTGCGTTGAGAATACCCCAGACATTGTGTCCGGTCGTAACGTAGAGACCCTCGCTCTGGGGCACCTTGCCGATCAACGGCAAGCCGTCCTGCGTCACCGGGCGAAAGCAGGCCTGCCGCGCGATGATCTTCTCGGGCCGGAACAGCGGCGACAGCCGCTCGCTCATCGCCTGCAGGCGCGCGATCGCGTCCTGGTCGGGCGTCACGGCTACGGGATCGAGCGGCAGCGGCGCGATGTCGGAGAGCGCCGTGATATGCGTGCTGCCATCGGCCCGTGGGAAAACCTCGATCGACAAGGCGCTGCCGTCGTCCTCATGCTCGAGGAATAGCGCATCGGCCGGCACGTCCGTGCCGGTGTCGTACACGATGCTCGGGCTGCGCTGGCCGTAGACCGCAGGTAGGCTCATCCATTTCGCGGCGAGCAGCGACCATGGTCCCATGGCGATGACGATAGCATCCGCCTCGATCACGCTGCCCTCGACCTCCACGCCCCGCGCAATCATGCCACCGGCATCGCGCACGATGCCGGTGACGCGGCCGCGATGAAGTTGCGCGCCTTGTGCGAGCGCCGCGTCCATCACGGACGAGGTGAACTTGCGGGGATGAACGATCGCAGTCGTCTCACGCGTGCCGATGCGTTGCGCGATGACGACGCCGTTGGCAAGCCAGCCAAGTGTGGAGGGCAGATTCCGCCGTGCGTCGCCATCGGGGACAACGAAGCCGCTATAGGCGGTCATGGGGCGGTAGCCCCAATCGCCCGCGACCTCCCCGGGCAGTTGCGCATGAAGTGCAAAGCTGCGCCGCGCCAGCGCGTCGAGGGGCGTGCCGGCGCACCAATCGCGCGCGAGGAAGCCGCCGGCTTTCCCCGATGCGGCCGCCGCCACCTCAGCCCGCTCGACGACGATGACGTCGATGCCGCGGCGACACAGGAACCAGGCGATGCAGGCCCCGATCACGCCGCCGCCGCAGATCACAACGCGCATGGTTTTCTCCTCGAAGTACACTCGCGCGCCGAAGGATTATCAAAACAATTCGGCGCCGGCGAGGAGCGCCGGCGCCGCGTCGCAATGGGGCTTGCATCGCTCAGCCCGGGCCGGCGCCTTGCGTTGCCGTGTAGACCGCGTAGAGCGACTGGCTCGCGGCCATGAACAGGCGGTTGCGCTTGGGGCCACCGAAGCAGACGTTGCCGCACACCTCCGGCAGGCGGATGCGGCCGAGCAGCTTGCCTTCCGGTGACCACACCGTCACGCCGTTGTAGCCGACGGCGCGCCCGGCATTGCTGGAGGCCCAGACATTGCCGTTGACGTCGCAGCGCAGGCCATCCGGCCCGCACTTCACGCCGTCGATCACGCAATCGCTGAACTTCTTGAGATTGGAGAGCTTGTTGTCGCTGCCGACGTCGAACACGAAGATCTCGCCCTTGCCGCCCGCTCCGGTGTCGCCCGGTCCCTTGCCGGTCGAGGCGATGTAGAGCTTCTTGTAGTCCGGCGAAAAGCAGAGGCCGTTCGGGTCTGGCACCTGGTCCTCGGTGACGACGAGGTCGATGCGGCCCGAGGGGTCGATGCGATAGCAGTTGGTCGGCAGCTCGCGCTTGCCCGGCACGAAGCCGGCAGGCTGTCCGATCCGCGGATTGAGCTTGCCGCCTGCATTGCTCGGGCCGCCCGCGACGTCGGGCTCGCCTTCATAGAGCTGGCCGCCATAGGGCGGATCGGTGAACCAATAGCTGCCGTCGGGATGCGCGGCGATGTCGTTCGGCGAGTTCAGCTTCTTGCCCTGATAGGAGTCCGCGAGCACGGTGGCGGTGCCGTCATGCTCATAACGCGTCACCCGACGCGTCAGGTGTTCGCAGGAAAGCTGGCGGCCCTGGAAGTCGAATGAGTTGCCGTTGGAATTGTTGGACGGCGCACGAAACACGCTGACGCGACCGTCGTCCTCGCTCCAGCGCATCTGACGGTTGTTGGGAATGTCGCTCCACAGCAGATAACGTCCTTGCGCGCTCCAGGCCGGGCCCTCGGCCCAGAGCACACCGGTGTAGAGTCGCTTGATCGCGGTGTTGGGCTGCGCGAGATCGTTGAAGGACGGATCGACGGCGATGATGTCGGGGTCCCAGAAATAGGTGGTCGGCGCGCCACGGGGGCCGAAGTCGCGCGGCGGCGTGGTGATCGTCGTCGGCGGTGCGGCGGGGCCGGTCTGCGCCAGCGCGGAGCCGGCTCCGGCCATTGTGGCGGCGGCGCCGAGCGCAAGCCCTTGTACAACTCCTTGGACGAGTGTTCGTCGTGAAAGCGCACCATCCTGGTCACGCTGCTCTCCGTCACGAGCCTCTTGGCGTGTCATCGCGTCCTCCCGATCATGTTGGCTGGTCGGTTGATCCGGCCGAGCGGAGCGGAGGTTAATGCGGTCCGCAGCCGGTTGCGAGGGGTGGAATCGAAACCGCTGCGCGAAGCGGGTCGCAATTTCGTCACCTTCGAATGCGTTTGGATTGGAGGCTGACGGGATAAAGCCGGAGCTCATTGTGCAAATTGTCGTCCTGGTCATTCTGCTCGCGATCGCATTTGCGGCCGGCTACTTCACGCGGGATTACGTCTCCCGCAAAAGGCGGGCGGAGGCACGCCGCTGGCGCGAGTACACCGAGCCGGATTGGCTCTCCGCCCACGCGCCGGCAAACACCAACGAGATCACGAACGCCGGCGCCGCCGTGGTCACCACCGGCGAGCTTGGCCAGATGCTGAACCGCTGGGAAAGCAGGGCCCGCGCCCGTCGCACCGGAACCGGATAGCCGGCGTTCGCGCGCTAGCCGACAAATTCCCTTCTACTAGGTCAGTTCTCCTGACCATCTTTTGGCGTTGCAGTTGCGGCCGTTTCTCGTCTAGAAACGGGCGCATCGAGCCTCCCGGCAACCAACCGTCAACGGTTTTGACCGAGGATTGTGGGCTCAAAAGGGTCTGGCAATGCTGATTCGCGGCCAAATCGATGGGATTTCGGGGGAGGTGGCTATGGCCGCCGCCGCGATCCCGGCCGCGCTGCTGCCCACCCTCCTTCTTGGCGGGCTTCTTCTTAGCTGCCCCTGAGGGCCGGCTGGGCGCCACGCGCCTGGGCGCTCAGGGGTTGGTCGAGATTACCGGACACCTCAAGCGCCCAGCAGACTGAACGGCGCAAAAGCTCAAAAGGAAATTTGGAATGGCCACCGTGAACAAGTCCGACAAGGACCGCGTCATCATTTTCGACACCACGCTGCGCGACGGCGAGCAGTGCCCCGGCGCCACCATGACTTTCGAGGAGAAGCTCGAGGTCGCCGAGCTCCTGGACGATATGGGCGTCGACGTCATCGAGGCCGGCTTCCCGATCACCTCCGAAGGCGACTTCCAGGCGGTCAGCGAGATCGCCCGCCGCTCCAAGAATTCGGTGATCGCCGGCCTGTCCCGCGCGCATCCGGCCGACATCGACCGCTGCGCCGAGGCGGTGAAGTTCGCCAAGCGCGGCCGCGTTCATACCGTGATCGCGACCTCGCCGCTGCACATGCGGGTGAAGCTGAACAAGGCCCCGGAGCAGGTGATCGAGACCTCCGTCGCCATGGTCGCCCGCGCCCGCAACCAGATCGACGACGTCGAATGGTCGGCCGAGGACGGCACCCGCAGCGAGATGGACTTTCTGTGCCGCATCGTAGAGGCCGTGATCAAAGCCGGCGCCACCACGGTGAACATCCCCGATACCGTCGGCTACACGGTGCCGGAGGAATACACCCACTTCATGAAGACGCTGATCGAGCGCGTGCCGAACTCGGACAAGGCTGTGTTCTCCGTGCACTGCCACAACGATCTCGGCATGGCCGTGGCGAACTCGCTGGCCGGCATCGTCGGCGGCGCGCGCCAGGTCGAGTGCACCATCAACGGCATCGGCGAGCGCGCCGGCAACGCGGCGCTCGAAGAGATCGTGATGGCGATCAATGTGCGCAACGACAAATTCCCCTACTGGAACAAGATCGACACCACGCAGCTGACCCGCGCCTCGAAGCTGGTATCGGCGGCGACCTCGTTCCCGGTGCAGTACAACAAAGCCATCGTCGGCCGGAACGCGTTCGCGCATGAGAGCGGCATCCACCAGGACGGCGTGCTGAAGG
Source organism: Bradyrhizobium genosp. SA-3 (assembly GCF_004212635.1). Lineage (GTDB taxonomy): Bacteria > Pseudomonadota > Alphaproteobacteria > Rhizobiales > Xanthobacteraceae > Bradyrhizobium. Next base: position 14,068 of record NZ_PSRT01000056.1, read on the forward strand.
ACGCCTCCACCTACGAGATCATGCGGCCCGAGATGGTCGGCCTGAAGCAGTCCTCGCTGGTGCTGGGCAAGCATTCCGGCCGCCATGCCTTCGTGCACAAGCTGGAGGAGATGGGCTACAAGCTCGGCCCGAACCAGCTAGAAGATGCGTTCACGCGGATGAAGGCGCTGGCCGACCGCAAGAAGGACATCTACGACGAGGACATCGAGGCGCTGGTCGACGAGGAGATGGCGGCCTCGCACGACCGCATCAAGCTGACCTCGCTGACCGTGATCGCCGGCACCCATGGCCCGCAGCGCGCGACCATGAAGCTCGACGTCGACGGCCAGATCAAGATCGAGGAAGCCGAGGGCAACGGTCCAGTCGACGCGGTGTTCAATTGCATCAAGCGCCTGGTGCCGCACGAGGCCAAGCTCGAGCTGTACCAGGTTCACGCGGTGACCGAAGGCACCGACGCACAGGCCGAGGTCTCGGTGCGGCTGTCGCAGGACGGCCGTTCAATGACGGCGCGTGCGGCGGACCCGGATACGCTGGTGGCCTCCGCAAAGGCCTATCTCGGCGCGCTCAACAAGATCGTCATGAAGCGCCAGCGCGATACGGTGACGACGGCAGCGGCGAGCTGACGCCGCTGACTTCGCCTCTCCCGCTTGCGGGAGAGGCCGACGCGCTCGGCAGCGCAGTTGCGCGCCGGAGCGCGGCGGATGAGGGCTCTGTCCCCACGGGGAATGTCCCGTCGCGGAGACATCCTCTCCCCAACCCTTTCCCGCAAGCCGGAGAGGGGCGCAGCGGTGCTCGCGGCATTCACCATGAATACCTGCCCTGCTAACGGCCAATAGCCGCGCAGGCCGCCGGCCTGTATTGATGCTGTCGGCATGAGGATAGGCCGCTCGGCATGCCGGGCGGCCCAATAACACCAGGGAGAGATTATGCGCACCTTTGCGATCGCGGCCTCCGTCGCGGCGTTGGCCTTGGGCCTTGTCGGCCCCGCCAGCGCTGACCCGATCATCATCAAATTCAGCCACGTCGTCGCCACCGACACGCCGAAGGGCAAGGGGGCGGAGAAATTCAAGGAGCTCGCCGAGAAGTACACTGGCGGCAAGGTCAAGGTCGAAGTCTATCCGAACTCGACGCTCTACAAGGACAAGGAAGAGCTCGAGGCGCTCCAGCTCGGCAGCGTGCAGATGCTGGCGCCGTCCAACTCGAAATTCGGCCCGCTCGGCATTCGCGAGTTCGAGGTGTTCGATCTGCCCTATATCCTTCCCGACCTGAAGACGCTGCGGAAGGTGACGGAAGGCCCGCTCGGCGCAAAGCTGCTCAAGCTCCTGGATGCCAAGGGCATCACCGGACTTGCCTATTGGGACAACGGCTTCAAGCAGATGAGCGCCAACAAGAAGCTGATCTCGCCTGCCGACTATCAGGGTGTGAAATTCCGCATCCAGTCCTCGCGCGTGCTCCAGGCTCAGTTCAAGGCGCTCGGCTCGCTGCCGCAGGTGATGGCGTTCTCGGAAGTCTACCAGGCACTCCAGACCGGCGTCGTCGACGGACAGGAGAACACCTGGTCGAACATCTATACCCAGAAGATGCACGAGGTGCAGAAGTACATCACCGAGACCAATCACGGTTACATCGGCTACGTCGTGATCGTGAACAAGAAGTTCTGGGACGATTTGCCGGCAGACATCCGCGACCAGCTTTCGAAGGCGATGAAGGAGGCGACCGCCTTCAGCAACGCGCAGTCGCAGAAGGAGAACGACGACGCGCTCGCCGAGATCAAGAAGAGCGGCAAGAGCGAGATCATCAAGCTCACGGGCGAGCAGGACGAGGCGATGCGCAAGGCGATGGAGCCGGTCTACAAGGACGCCGCAAGCCGCGTCGGCCAGCCGCTGATCGACGAATTCCTGAAGGAAGCCAAGAGCACGACCAACTGATCTGGAAAGACGATGAAGGGGCTTCCGTGCGAGCTGCACGGAAGCCTTTTGTTGCGAATGATTTCTGATTGTGGCTGGCGGTAAAATCAGGCGTTGCGTCGTCGTAAGAACGCCGCTTCCTGTCCAAGTTGTAAGTTGCGCGTCAGCCGCACCGCGCTCATCCTCAGGGCATCCTTCCAGAGGAGGTCCGTATGAGGAAGTTCACCATCGCTGCCATCGCCGTGCTCAGCATCGCCGGCTCGGGCGCGGTCTATGCTCAATATCATCGCCCGTGGATGGAGCGCTTCCATCACATCCGCATGAACCCCGAGGACCGCGCCGCCTTCGTCGACGCGCGGATCGCCGCCGTCCATGCCGGCCTGAAGCTCAATGCCGATCAGGAGAAGCTATGGCCGCCGGTCGAGGCCGCCGTGCGCGATTTCGCCAAGCTGCGCATCGACCGCGCCAATGCGCGGATGAATGCCGGCCCGGGCGATACCGACAAGCCGGAGGATCCGATCGCTCGCCTGCGCCAGCGCGCCGAGGACATGGGCGCCAGTTCCGCCGCCCTGAAGAAGATCGCCGATGCCGCCGATCCGCTCTACAAGACGCTGGACGAGGGCCAGAAGCGGCGCCTCGCGGTGCTGACCCGCCACCGCGGCCCATTCGGCGGCGGCGAAGACGGCCCGCCCCGCCACTTCATGGAGCGCGGCATGGACCGCATGATGGAGCGCGGCATGGAGCACTTCCACCGTGACCGTTTCGACCGGGACGGCGGTCCGGACCGGGACCGCGAAGGCCGGCTCTGAGCCGGGCCGGATTGTCCCGGGATTAACCCTGGCGAAGCCGCTGGAATCCGGCGGCTTTTCGCTTTTTTGGACTTGTGGACGAAGCCTTGGAAAACTTGCATCCCATCGCTTGCCATACCCGGATCGCTTTGCTAAACGACCGGCCTCGCAAGGCCTTAACCGCCTTTCGGGCGCATAGCTCAGTTGGTAGAGCAGCTGACTCTTAATCAGCGGGTCCCAGGTTCGAGCCCTGGTGCGCCCACCAAGCCTTTCAATGGCTTGGGTACCCCTCGCGATAGCCATTCCGACAAGCGGTCAGCGGCTGCACTTGGTCCAGTCCGCATTCGGTAGCCGCGAAAATCCTTTCTTTGAGCCTGTTGGCGGACGCAGGGTTGCATACATTCCCGACGAGCGGAGCCGATCGCTCTGCGTCATCCGAGCCAGCGCTTGCGACGCTTGTAGTGCTTCACGTCGCGGAATGATTTTCGCCTATCACCGGCAACGCCAAGGTAGAATTCCTTGACGTCCTCATTTGCTGCGAGCGCCCGTGCCTCGCCGTCCATCACCACACGGCCATTTTCGAGGATATAGCCGTGGCTCGCGTATTTGAGCGCCATATTGGTGTTCTGCTCGGCGAGAAGAAAGGAAACACCTTCCTTGACGTTGAGATCCTTCACGATCTCGAAGATCTCCTCCACGATCTGCGGCGCAAGGCCCATCGAAGGTTCGTCGAGCAGGATCATCTTCGGGCACGACATCAGCGCGCGCCCGATCACACACATCTGCTGTTCACCGCCTGACGTATAACCGGCGGTGGAATCACGTCGCTCTCTGAGGCGGGGGAAATAGGCATAGACCCGCTCAAGGTCCTGCGTGATCGCCGACTTGCCGTCCCTGCGCGTGAAGGCGCCAGTCAGAAGATTCTCTTCTATCGTGAGGTGAGGGAAGGCACGTCGCCCCTCCATCACCTGGATGCAACCGCGCTGCACCAGATCGCTCGGCGACAGGGACTTCACCTCGACGCCGTCGAACAGAATCGCCCCCTTGGTGACTTCGCCGCGCTCTGCATGCAGCAGATTCGAGATCGCCTTCAGGGTCGTGGTCTTGCCGGCACCATTGGCACCGAGAAGCGCGACGATGGCGCCCCGCGGGACCTCCAGCGATACGCCTTTTAGCACGAGGATGACGTGATCGTAGACAACCTCGATATTGTTGACCGACAGAACCGGAGCTGCCGCTTCCGTCGCCGGAGCGACCTTGGGGGTTGACACGGCAGACCTCCAAACAGTTGCACCTTCGGGGATCCGGGAGCAGGCAAACCTGCCTCCCGGATCAGTCAGACTGGTTCAAGTTTCTTTCGCGCAGTCGCGCGGCTGGATCTTCTTCTCCGCGGCATACTTCGCGGACACATCGGCGACGAGCGGCTCGATGAGCGATTCGTCTGCCGTGTACCAGTCGGAGATTACTTTCCAGGCCTTGCCATCCCACTGCTGAACGCGCCCGTAGCGCGCACCCTCGTGATCGGAGCAGGAAATGCTGACCGGCTTCAACATCCCCTCAAATCCGAGTTCCTTGATGCGTGCATCGGTGAGGATGAGGTTCTCCAGCCCCCAACGGACCTGCTCGCCCGTCAGCGGTTTCTTGCCGAACTTTTCCTGCGCCTTCCGGATCGCCTCCACGCCGAGCATGGCGTTGACCATGCCACGGTTGTAGAGAACTTCGCCGACCTTGCCAGATTCCGTCGAACCTTTGCCTTTCGCGTAGACGTATTTCTCTATGTCAGCATGGACGGGAAATCTGCCAGCACCATGCTGAAGCATCAGTGATTTGTAACCTGTGGCCTGATCGCCTGCCGGCGTCACGTCGGGCTCTGCGCCCGACCACCAAACACCGATCATCTTCTCGCGCGGATACGCAACGGCCGCCGCTTCCTTGATTGCCGTGCTGTTCATGACGCCCCAGCCCCAGACCAGGACATAGTCCGGTCGATTCTGGCGGATCGCCAGCCACTGCGACTTCTGCTCGACACCGGGGTGCGTGACCGGGATCGAGGTGAACGCAAAGCCGTACTTCTGCGCCAGCACCTGCAGCATCGGAATCGGCTCCTTGCCATAGGGGCTGTCGTGATACAGCAGCGAAATCTTCCTGCCTTTCAGCTTATCGAAGCCACCGAGTTCCTTGGCGACATGCTGGATCGCGATATCCGCCGCCGACCAGTAAGTGCCGAGCAATGGGAAGTTGTAGGCGAACACCGCGCCGTTCTTGGAATCGGCACGGCCGTACCCCATCGTGATGATTGGGATTTTGTCGGTCGCGGTCTTCTCGGTGAGGGCAAAGGTGATCCCGGTCGATAGCGGGTTGATGAAGGCCGCGCCGGTCGGCCCCTTGCCCTTGAGGCGCTCGTAGCATTCAACGCCCTTGTCGGTCGCGTAACTGGTCTCGCATTCTTCGGTCAGAATCTTGACGCCGTTGATACCGCCGTCACGCTCATTGATCAGGTTGTAATAGTCCACAACGCCGTTTGCGTAGGGCGCTCCGTTCACAGCGTACGGTCCGGTCCGGTAGGACAGAATCGGGATGAACTGCTCGTTTTGCGCTGCGGCCGGTGCACCAAACGCCGCGCCCGACAACGCGGCCGCCAGTATCAGTACATTGCGTGGAATACTTGCCATGTTGATATTCTCCTCCTTTGAGCCCCTCTTTTTCCGTTCGGGGGATTGTTTCCTTCCTCCTTTGTCAACAGCCGCCATCCGCTCGAGGCGCGATCGCAACTTCAATAGGGAAACGGCCAAAGTCTGAGCTTCTCCTTGCCGATTGATATCAGCCGGGCGAACCCATGGGGTTCTTTGATCAGAAGATAGCAGATCAACGACCCAAAGATAATGAACTGCAGGTGAGTGATCGTTTCCGTCGACAGCGGCACGCCGAGCTGGGTTGGAAGGACGTTCAGCATGATCGGCACAATGAGGATAAACGCCGCCCCGACGAACGGGCCCATGATGGATCCCAGCCCACCAATTATCACCATGAACAAGAGCTCGAGCGAACGGTCGATCGAGAACGCGAGCGGCTCCCATGAGCCAAGGTAGACGAACGCCCAGAGTGCGCCCGCCACGCCGATGATAAATGAAGAGACCGCGAAGGCGGTGAGCTTTGCATAGAGTGGCCGGATGCCGATCAGCTCGGCAGCGATATCCATATCGCGAATTGCCATCCATTGTCGGCCAAGGTTGCCGCGGACGAGATTCTTCGCCAAGACCGCGATCACCGTGACGAAGATCAGGCAGAGCAGATAGCGTTCGATCGGCGTGCGAACGACCACACCGAAGAAATTCAGTTCCGGCGCATTGACCGACCCTGACGGGGCGTAGTTGGTGAACCACGGCACCCGCAGGAATACCCAGTCGAAGAAGAACTGCGCCGCGAGCGTTGCAACCGCAAGATAGAGGCCCTTGATCCGCAGACTGGGAATCCCGAACAGGATTCCGACACCCGCCGCCATGAACCCGCCAAGCAGAATGGATGCCAATACGGGCAAAGGCGGGATCGAAATCGCGAAGCCATGCGAGGTGAGCGGGACATGAACGCCTGTCGCCAGCTTGTAGGCGGAATAGGCGCCAATGGCCATGAACGCACCGCTGCCGAGCGAGATTTGGCCGCAATAGCCGACGAGAATGTTTGTGCCGATGGCAGCGAGTGCGAGGATCAGGAAGGGTAGCAGAATCGCCCACAGCAGATACTCGCTACCAAACGGCCAGATGTGGAAGCTGGCCAGCACCGGCACCCCAATGAAAGCGATGCCGAGCAAGATCGCGAGCGCAATGCGGTCCTGACGGATCGGGAAGATCGCCATATCCTCTGCGTAGGTTGTCTTGAATTGGCCGACCTCACGATAAAGCAAAGCTAGCTCCTGTCTCAGATACGCTCGATGATCCGCTCGCCGAACAGACCCTGCGGCCGCACAAGCAACACTGTTAACGCCAGCACATAGCCAAACCAATATTCGATACCGCCGCCGATAGATGGCCCGAGGTACACCTCTGCGAGCTTCTCACCCGCCCCGACAATGAGCCCGCCGGCGATGGCTCCCGGAATGGAGGTGAGGCCCCCGATGATCAGGACCGGCAGAGCCTTCAGCGCGAGAAAGGTGATGGAAAATTGCACACCAAGCTTGGTGCCCCACACGGTCGCCGCAACCAGCGCAACGAGACCGGCAACGAGCCAGACCACGAACCAGATCCAACTGATTGGAATCCCAACCGAGTGCGCGGCCAAATGGTCATCGGCCACAGCCCTGAGTGCGCGACCGGTCTTGGTACGCTGAAAGAAGATCGCGAGGCCGGCGACCAGGATGCCTGCGATCAATGCACCCCAGACGTCCAGCTTGTTGATCAGAATTCCACCCGGGAAGAGGCCCTCAAACACGAACCAGGCGTCCGTCGGGAATAGCCGCAACGGATAAACATCCGATCCGAAGATCATTTCCGCCGCGCCCTCGAGAACGAATGTCACGCCGATGGTGGACATGAACAGCGTGAGGGCGTCCTGGTTGATGAGGGGTCCGATCACGAACCGCTCGATCAGCCAAGCCGTTGTCGCCATGATCACGCCGGCAAAGCCGATGCCGAGAACGATCGCAACCCAAAGCGGGAAGCCGTTGGCCACGAGGAGATCGAGCGAGCGAACCAGCGCCAATCCCGCGAGCAATACCATTGCACCCTGGGCAAAATTAAAAACGCCGGATGCCTTGAAGATCAGCACGAAGCCGAGGGCGACCAGCGAATAGAGCACGCCGGACATCAATCCGCCGATCAGGACCTCGAGAAACTGACCCAATGCGATCACGAATCCTCCTCAGTGCGCAACGCCAAGATAGGCGTCGAGGACGGCCTGGTTTTTCTTCACCTCGTCTGGCGTACCGTCGGCGATCTTTACGCCATGATCGAGCACCGCCACGCGATGCGAGAGATCCATGACAACAGCCATGTCGTGCTCGATCAGCACGATGGTTGTGCCGTAATGGCTGTTCACATCGATAATGAACCGCGACATGTCCTCCTTCTCCTCGAGATTCATCCCTGCCATGGGCTCGTCGAGGAGTAGAAGGTCGGGCTCCATGGCGAGAGCGCGACCAAGCTCGACGCGCTTCTGCAAGCCGTATGGCAAGCGCCCGACAGGCACCTTGCGGATCGATTCGATCTCCAGGAAGTCGATAATCTCCTCGACCCGGTGCCGATGCTCGACTTCCTCTGCCAGAGCAGGGCCGTAACGCAGCATCTGCCATAGGAGGCCCCGGCGCACCTTCAACGTGCGACCTGCCATGATGTTGTCGAGCGCGCTCATTCCCTTGAACAGGGCGACGTTCTGGAAGGTGCGCGCGACGCCGCCGCGGGCGGCCTCGAAAGGCTGCATCCTGACCCGGGTGCGCCCCTTGAAGGTGATGGCGCCACGATCAGGGTGATAGAAACCGTTGATGACGTTGAGCATCGAGGTCTTGCCGGCGCCGTTGGGGCCGATGATGGCTCGAATTTCGCCTTTCCTCACGTTGAACGAAACGTCCCTCAGCGCCCTAACGCCGCCGAAGGCCAGTGCTACGCCCTCGACTTGAAGCAGGATCTCGTTCGTGTCCGGCGCTCTCATGCTGCCTTCCCCAAAGATTCCGCCGAACCAGTGGCCTGCATGTCGCGGATCTTGACACGAGCCGCGATAGTGCCCTTGCGGCCATCCTCAAAAGTGACTTCAGTGGCAATGTCGGCCTCATGCGAGCCGTCGTAGAGTGCGGTGACCAGTGGCGCATAGCGCTCGGCAATGAACCGGCGACGCACCTTCTGCGTGCGGGTCAATTCGCCGTCATCTGCGTCGAGTTCCTTGTGCAAAATGAGAAAGCGACGAATTTGAGCGCCCGCCAGCACCCTTTCCTTGACGAGAGAGTGGTTCACCGCGGCAACGTCTTTCGCTACCATCTCATAGACCAGCGGATGCCCGGCAAGCTCCTGATAGGAGCCATAGGCGATATTGTTGCGCTCCGCCCAGTTCGCGACAGCGACCGGGTCGATGTTGATCATGGCGCAAACAAACTCTCTTGAGTCGCCGAAAGTGATCGCTTCCTTGATATTGGGAAAAACTTCAGTTTGTTCTCAAGGTACTTCGGCGCAACCATCGTGCCGTCAGCCAGCCAGCCGACGTCCTTCGCCCGATCGATGATCTTTAGATGTCCGGTCTTCTCGTCGAAAAAGCCCGCATCGCCGGTCTTGACGTAACCGTCGAATGTCATGGTTTCCGCGGTCTTTGCTTGATCCTTGAAATATCCGACGAACATGCCGGGCGAGCGAAATTGCACTTCGCCCGATTGCGCAATGCGGATGTCGACGTTCGGGGCCGCCGGACCAACCGTATCGGGGTAGATCTCGCCATCAGGCTGGCACGTCACGTACAGGAAGGCTTCGGTCTGGCCGTAGAGCTGCTTCAGATTTAGTCCGATCGAGCGGTAGAACGCGAACAAGTCCGGACCGATGGCTTCGCCTGCAGTGTACGCGACACGCACCCGGGACAGGCCGAGAACATTCTTGAGAGGTTCGTAGACCAGCAAGCGCCCGAGCGCATAGAGCAACCGGCCCCGCAGCGGCACCTGTTTTCCGGTCAACACCTGCTCGCCATACCGGCGCGCCACGTCGAGAAAGTAGTTGAACATTCGACGCTTGACGGGCGCAGCGTCCTCCATGCGGATCATCAGGCGCGTCAGCATGGCCTCGAAACCACGCGGCGGCGCGAAATAGAAGGTCGGTCCGATCTCGCGCCGATCCTGCTCGATCGTTTCACTACTCTCGGGACAGGCCATGCAGAAGCCAGCGACAAGGCCTTGCACATAGTTGAGGTAATGATCGCCCACCCAGGCCAGCGGCAGATATGCGAACACCACGTCGTGGTCGGTCAGTCCGTCGAACCTGGTGGTGTCCGACGCGGCGTCAATGCAGCCTCGCGTCGACAGCACGACGCCCTTCGACGCGCCGGTCGTTCCCGAGGTGTAGAGGATGACCGCGATGTCAGAACCATCACCCTGCCGGACGAATTCATCGATCTGTCCACCGAGCGCCGGACCCGCCGTAAGCGCTGCGCGACCGTCCTCGATGACATCGTGGATTGCGATCAGCCGGCTGTGAGCGTAGCCATCAAGGCCGCGCGACTCGTCATAGAGAATCTTTTGAAGATGCGGCACTCGCTCGGATACGGACAAGACCTTGTCGACCTGCTCCTGATCCTGTGCTGCAACAAAGCTCGCCTCGGCGTGCGCGAGAACAAAAGCAAGCTCTTCAGCCACTGCGTCCGAGTAAACCGGAACCGGAATCGCTCGCAGCGCCTGCGCTGCTATCATGGTCCAATAGAGCTTCGGTCGATTGGAACCTACTACCGCGATCTTGTCTCCTGGCTGCAGTCCAAGTCGATGCAAGCCCGCGGCGTAAGCCCGAACGATCGCAGCAACCTGGGCCCACGTCCACGTCTGCCAAATGCCAAGATCCTTGTGTCGAAACGCCGGACGCGTGCCGAACTGCGTCGCATTTCGCAGAAGCAACTTGGGGAACGTATCGAACGATCCGCCATCGGCCATGTCGCTCTTGATCCCAAAAACCGACGCGTTGGTTCGCGCCTGCTTATGGTGACGCCGCGCCCTTTATGGGAAGCAGCCATGCGAACGCCGCACGTTCCAACATTACAACGGTTCGAAAGTCCTACAAGTCCCGGTTTGCCGGGCCGAGATTGTTGTGGCCGTCCGCGCGGTGGGTCATTGAGGGGGCCGCCTGCCAATAGCCGATTGCGGTATTGACGGCTAAACTCGAGCGTCCAGATTTATGTTGCGTTGCGATATTGAAGCTGCGCTCCAATCCGACAAGGGAAAATCCTATTGCGAGTTCAACGCAGGTTTGACGACCTTCTTGTCGGAAGGGACATTGATCTTCCAAGTAAATCGCACGCCTCTTAATCAGCGGGTCCCAGGTTCGAGCCCTGGTGCGCCCACCAAGCAAAAAGTCATTGTTTCCAACACCTTCGCGAGATGGTGGCCGAGACAAAACGGCTCTCGTACGACGGTTTTTGTGGTGGACGTCGCACGGGCAGATTGCTGTGTGACTTTTCCTTGCTGTATCTTCACCCCATTCGATACAGCGCGCAGATCCGATGGTACCGGTCGATGATGTGCTCGTCGTAGAATGGGTTATTAGGGCGAGCAAAACGGACAATCTGTTCTGCCCGTCGCCGTAGGCTACCGCTTGCTGCAGCACCAGAGCCGGATGTTAGGGTCGGGGTTCGACACGCTCCCCCGCCATTACGGCCCACGAATGCTCGAGCAAGAAACACAACATTTCACTGGTGGCGTCCGGTCCTCGCGGTCAGTGTAAGAGCCAGCAGGGCTGCCTTCCGAGGATCAGGCTCCGGATAGGACGGCGATTGCACGATTGAGTTGAGGATCACTACGATCCACGGAGGCCGAGTCAGCTTCGACCTCGATCGTGGGTGCGACGCCAACGCCTTCCAGCCGCTCGCCGTCCACCTGCACGTCCGCGACCGCGAGCAACAGCAAGCCCCCGCCAATGAGGAATGCCGTCGCAGCGAGCACAGCTCCCTCGGTCCGGCTACCGATGACCTCGCCGAGCCGATATTTCTTGAAGCCGTAGGCAAGGATCTCCTTGCCGCTGCGGGTGCCACTGTTGATCAGCATGGCGACAGGCTTGCGCCACTTCACGTTATCGAGCTGGCTGGCGCCATTGCGATCAGTGACCTGCATCGTCGGCGCTCGCGTGTTAAACAAATCAAGATATTCGGGAATCGCGCCGCCCCAGCCATCTCGCAGGTCCCAGATCAGGGCATCGGCGTCGTTCAGCGGACTCTGCGATAGAAGATGCTCGAGTGTCCGCTGATACACGGAGCCAGCGTAGCACCAGACATGAACATAGCCGATCCTTCGGCCGTTGGCCGGTATCATACGAGCACTGGCCTTCAAGCCGTCCAAGAACATTTTGTTGGGCTCAATTTCGGCCGGGGTAACCGATATTTGCATAAACGCGCCGGCACGACGCAGGCCCAGCACGACTTCCTTGCCAACCTTGCCACGAAACGACTGTACCGGCTGAAACGGCGCACCATCGGCGAACACGATCACATCGCCAGCGAGCAGGCCGGCTTGTTGCGCCGGCGTGCCTTCTATAACACCGGTCATCATGCTGCGACCCTGCATGTCGAGACGCGAGAGGACGCCTATGCCAGGATAGGAGATACGGCCACTCGGAAACGCGCGTTCCAGTCCGCGGCGCCTTAGCGCGCCGGCAAAGATATCGGAAAGCTGGTAGTACTCTGGTTCGTATGGTGTGTAGTAGCGGGTGTGCGAAGCATGCAGCTCGGAGAGCATGCTATTAATGACGCTGGCCAGCGCCTGTTCGGAACTCGCCTGTACGGCGTCAGGCAAGTAACGTTCCCGGACCGCCGACCAATCGAGCCCGTGTAGGTGCGGATCGTAGAACCGATCTCGCACGGTCCGCCATACCTCCTCGAACGCGGTGGAGGTGGCCGGGGATGTGGCCGAATCCGCTGCTTCTCGCTGCTCGGCCCACAAAACCGTTGGAGCCAGGGCTGATGCCGCAGCCATTGACGTTAGCCGCAAAAAGTGGCGGCGCGACGGTGCTGAATTGATTGCCCTCTTCATCGTGCAACCTGCGGCGATTGAGCTCGTCGCTGCGCATCAGCTTGCCCGTTGGACATGTGGCCGATCATGCGGCCTCCTCGGTTTTTCTTTGGCGGGTTGCGCCAAGAAGGAATAGCTTTCGATCTGAGCAGCGTCGGCCAAACCAAGCAGCCTATTCAGAGGAAAGTCCAAGTTCTTTGATGGCGATCTTGGATATCTCGGTCGGATCGCGAACACGAGTCGCGCCGATCTCAATCACCTTTCTCGCGAGCATTTCGGCAAGTGGATCGCCACGGTCGACCAAGCTCAGTGATCGCAGCGCGTGATTGAACGCGCGTGTCAAAATCTCAATTTCGTCCGGCTCCAGCTTGCTGTCTCGCAGCAGGCGCCTTATTGGCATCGCTTAATACCCATTGCCCGTGCGGAATTGTAGCACAGGAACTTTGGCTCGTGGCCGGAAATTACGTTCCGTAGACGCCGGCCAACCAGGCTTCGGGGTGTTGATTAGGCAGCGAAAGACGCGCTCTTCGCAGTTTCCCGGCCATATCCTTCGCGATGTAAGTTGGCGCTTTGCGGCCCCAGTCGGTTGGCCCCGAGCTGGGGCCATTGCATCTGGCCCTTACGACCACTTTCGACGCCCTCCAAGGTGGTGCCTGTGGGGCGGTGAGAAAATGAGAATTGATGACCATCCCGGTCAATGCACCTTGAGGTAGAGGACAGTTTCGTCTTCCTCTACCTAGCCCGGTTGCGCGCAAGGAACACATCCAAGTCGCAATGCGTTTCCACGTCAGGGGTGGAGATCCATCATGAGTAACGAATGGAGTAGCCACCGTACCGTCATCGTACTTTTCGCGATTTTGATAATCGCAACAGTCGCGGCATTCGTGGCGACGCTTGCACAGGTCGACACAAGGACGGCCAACAACGAGACCCCGCCCGGTACGACGGGCCTAGCTAAGCCACACGCGCCACTCGACCGCGCACCAGGCCAGCCGGTGGTAGGCAACGAGTAGCCACCTTCTACAGAAGGTGGCCCGGGGCGTGCGGAACTTTGCATGATCTATTCGATTGTCAAACAGGCACCATCATGGCCGAAGCCGATAAGCTTCGATTGAACTTTCATGGCGAAGGAAATCAGACCGGTCACTGGATCTATAGAGACGATCGATGCAGCCGCTGAGCCGACCGTGCCATCGGCCCGCGCCGAGCTATTTTACACCCAGGCCTTGCGCGAGCTCGCGAAGCTAGATCTTCCGTTTCTATTGGCCGGCACATATGCGCTAAGCGCCTATACCGGCGTGGCGCGCGCGACCAAAGATCTCGATATCGTGTGCAAGCCGACTGATTATCCCCGTGTTCTCCACCACTTCCGGAACCTCGGATACACCGTCGAAATCGAGGACGAACGCTGGCTCGGCAAAGTCTTCCAGGACGAGGACTTTTTCGATGTGATCTTCGCGTTCTGGCATGGAATGGCTCCCGTGACCGACCAATGGTTCGAATCCGCACCGCGCATCGAGGTGTTCGGCACGCCGATGCGCATCATTGCCCCGACGGAGTTGATCTGGTCCAAGGCCTTCGTCCAGCTGCGGCACCGTTACGACGGCGCGGATATCGTGCATCTCATTCTCAAGCAGCACGATCAGATCGACTGGCGGCGCCTGCTTGCCCACATGGAGTTGTATTGGGAGGTGCTTCTGGCGCATCTACTCAACTTCCGCTGGGCCTATCCGAGCGAGCGCGATTGCGTGCCGCGTTGGCTGATGGACGAACTGGTCGCCCGCCTGAAGACACAGTTAGAGCTTCCTCCTCCGCGCGTGAAGATATGTCGGGGGCGCCTGTTTTCGCAGGTCGATTATGAGCAGGCCATTGAGGAATGGGGTTTTGTCGACGCAGACGAGGATAGTGAGTAGCGCGATGTCCGAGGAACCCGGCAACCTCACTTTCGCTGCCATTGGCGATCTCCACGTGAAGGAGGATCGCACGTTGTCCTTCCGGGAGCTCTTTGCCGAGCTTTCGACCAAGGCCCAGGTGCTCGTCCTTTGCGGCGACCTCACTGACCTCGGCAAGCCGTCGGAAGCGGAACTTCTGGCGGAGGATTTGCGCGCCTGCTCCATTCCCGTTGTCGGCGTGCTCGGAAATCACGACTACGAGTCCGGGCAGACCGAAGATGTAAAGCGCATCTTGAAGGGTGCCGGGATGCACCTGCTCAACGGGCAGTCGTACGAAATCGACGGCGTCGCCTTCGTCGGGGTGAAGGGCTTCATCGGTGGGTTTGGCCGCCGCATGCTTGCTTCATTCGGCGAGGCCGTCGTCAAAAGCCTGGTCGCCGAAGCCGTCAATGAAGCGACGCGCCTCGAAAATGCCATGCGCGCCGTGGCCAGCAAGCAGGCTGTCGTTGTTCTTCACTATGCGCCGATTCTCGATACGGTCGCGGGCGAGCCACTGGAGATTCTTCCGTTCCTCGGCTCGTCACGTCTTGGCGAAACGATCGATCGATTTAAGGTGAGTGCGGTGGTGCACGGCCATGCCCACCAGGGCCGCTATGAAGGCCGCACGCCCGCGGGCGCGCGGGTTTACAACGTTGCCCGATCGATCGAGAAGCCCACCGGTCGACCCTATGCCCTGATTGAGGTCTGAGCTGCAGATTCAATTGGTGGACCCAGCAGGACCATGTCGTGCCACTTGCTTGACTGGCCGACACTTGGCGGCGTTTGGCGTTGCCTCAACCGGTGACCGCGCCAGCATGCTGTCCGCCCGGCTGCGAAATTCCGCACAATGCCGCTGCGGCGCCACCGCCGGCCCTGGAAACCGCGATATCGCCGAGTGCGATGATTCCGATCAGCCGCTTGTCTCGATTGAGAACGGGCAGCCGCCGCACCTGAATGTCGGCCATGTTGCGGGTGACGTCATCGATGCCCTGGTCCTCGAAGCAGTATTTGACGTCTGCGGTCATGACGTCGCGGACCAGCGCGTCCGGTCCCCGACCCATCGCTACGCCACGCGTCGCGATATCGCGGTCGGAGATCATCCCGACCAGAGTGTCATTTTCAGCTACCGGCAATAGTCCGACATTGAGCGCCGCCATCGCCTCGGCGGCTTCCCTGATACTGTCTTGCGGTGTGCAGAGCTGCACATCGGTAGTCACCGCGTCGCAAACTCTCATCGGAAATCTCCGTTGGCTGATAGGCCGCCAACAAAAGTCGAGAGCCGACGTTCCTTCCTCCTGATCTGAGTTCCGTTACCGTTCGCCTCTTACCTCATGACGAGATAGATCACGATGATGATAGCGGCGGCTGCGACTAGCGCCGTAAACAGCATGCCGTAGGGACGAACTCGTCTGCCCTCCGTCGTCTCGGCAACGTTGGGCGCCGGCGGTTCGGCGGGGCCTTCGCGGACCATGATTACCTATCCTGCGAATCGCGTGAACGTGCGTATGACGTCAGGGCGGGTTCTTCGTTCCTAATTCAGGATGCGGAACCTGCCGCAGAAGCCTGACCCGACGCAGGCTCCATCATGCTCGCACCAACGAGATTGGAACTGACGAGCTCACGGCACGTTCCATCCGCAGCTAGGGCAGTTACGGCGGTCTGTCTCGATCGACCGCAAACATCGTCGTCCAACGCAAGCGCGGCACCAGAAGAAATGTCTTTTCACTACTGGGCATGAACATCCGAGCGCACGCTTCGTCGGCAGAAGCGGCAGAAATCCGAATGACCAAGTTTCCCATGACGTCCGCCGGGCATGCCGCACTTCAAGGCGAACTGAGCCGCCGCATCCGCATCGAGCGATCTGACCTTGTCCGGCGCATTCGGCAGGCCATCGCCGACGAGCCAAATCTGGTCGAGAATTCGGAATATCAGGTTGCGCTCGCCGAGCAAAGCGTCAACGAGGCCCGAATTGCCGACTTGGAGAGTAAGCTCGCGCGCGCCGAAGTCGTCCACTCCAGGCGGCACCAAGGCCTATCGGGTCCACAGGTGGGGTGGTCTGGAGATGACCAAGAAGGGTGAGAACAACGCGAAGCTGCGGCTGAGATCCAATGTGTGCCGGTGCCGCCCATCAACAATTGCTCGAGTCGACGGACCCGGAGGGGGGCACTGGTCGGGTCGCGCGGAACATGGCCTTCAAACGGTTCCGCCAGTCGCTACGTTCAGTTCCTGATGGGAGGAAGCCATGACCAGATTTCGAGCGAAGTTGGAAGCGCAGACGAGACAGATCATCGGCCAGATGATTGGGGACCAACAGCTCGTGCAGGAAGGGCTCGCGCAGGAGCGGGAAGCCGCACGCGAACCTTCTGCCTTGCTGGCAGGGCAGCGGAATCGGCCGCAGGATGGCCCATCCGTCGGTGAGGAACATCAGGCATCGCTGGCTGTTGGAGGCAAATCAGAGCGGAGGATTTCCATGAAAGTGTCTGATGTCATGACCTCGGACGTTCAGCTTTGCACACCAGAAGACACGGTTGGAGAGGCAGCCGAAGCAATGGCGCTGCTTGACGTTGGGCTCTTGCCGGTTGCGGAAGGTGATTACCTCGTAGGCATGATCACGGACCGGGATCTCGCAATCCGCGTGCTTGGAAAAGGCCGCGGACCGGACACCCAGATCAAGGCCGTCATGACCCCCGACGTCAAGTATTGCTTCGAGGACCAGGACCTGGATTCGGTTTGCTGGAACATGGGCGATATTCAAGTCAGGCGGCTGCCGGTGCTCAATCGGCAAAAGCGACTGGTGGGTATCCTTTCCTTGGGTGATATCGCGCGAAGCCACGAACGCGACGCAACCGCAGCCTCATTGCAGCAAATTTCGCGACCCGGCGGCCAGCACACGCAAGTTGCCTAGACGGCTAACACGGCGAATCGCACCCGCGCGGCCCGCCGATAAGCGCGGACATCCTCTGCGCTGAGCGCGCTCAGTAGCCGCGCCTGTTCCCGTTGCAACCGTCTTGGCGCCGTTACGTTGACCCTGCATCGCAGGCAGGCGGCTGAAGGAGCGCGCTTCGCTGCCGATGATGGTGTGGCGAACATCCATCCGCGACGAACCAGTCTGCACGCAGCGACTGACCAGCATCCGGAATGCCTGCCAGCAGGGGGAGCGGCTTGCCGCGGGCATCGCGACGAGCGGACCTGGCGGCATATCGAGATGAGGAGCCTGCGGCCATGACCGAGGTCCAGGAGCTCGCAAGGTTTGTGGAACGTGCCCGGATGGAAGACTTGAGCGAGCGGGCGCTGGAGCAGCTGAAAATTCGCGTGCTGGATACGATCGGCGTAGCCATAGCGGCGCTGAATGCGCCGCCTGTGGCGGTGATCCGCGTCCTCGTTGCCGAACTTGGTGGTCGTCCATTCTCCACGCTCATCGGCGGTGGCCGCACCGCGCCGGACCGCGCCGCGTTCTACAATGGCGCTCTCAGCCGGTACCTTGATTTCATGGACAGCTATATCGCTGCCGGTGAGACGTGCCATCCATCCGACAATCTTGGCGCAGTCCTGGCGACAGCCGAGATGCGGGAGGCGAGCGGGGCCGATCTGCTCACCGCGCTCGCTGTCGCCTACCAGGTCCACACCCGATTAAGCGATGTCGCTCCGGTCCGCGACATGGGTTTTGATCATACCACACAAGGAGCGTACGCGGCCGCTGCGGGTGCCGCCAAGGCGCTTGCTTTGCCGTCCGCACAGATCGCACATGCGATTGCCATCAGTGGCACTGCCAACAATGCGCTGCGTGTCACCCGTACGGGCGCGCTGTCTCACTGGAAGGGACTCGCCTTTCCAAATACGGCGATGTCGGCGACACACGCTGCGCTGCTCGCGAGCCGCGGAATCACCGGGCCCGAAGCTGTGTTCGAGGGCAACAAGGGATTCAAGGAGGTGATCAGCGGCCCCTTCCAGATTGACTGGCGACAAGAGGATCTGGAAGGCGTGCGCCGAACCATTGTGAAGCGGCACAATGCCGAGATCCACGCCCAATCTGCGCTCGACGCAGCGCTCGAGATTCGTGCTCGCCCGGGATTCGAGGCGGCCGCCGTCTCGGCAATACGGCTCAAGACGTTTGCGGTAGCCCATCGGATCATTGGCGGCGGGGAGGAGGGTGACAAGCGAATCGTGCGAACCAAGGAGGAGGCCGATCACAGCCTGCCCTACATGCTGGCGGTCGCGTTGATCGACGGTGAGGTGCAGCCCGAGCAATACGCACCCGAACGAATTTCGGCCGAAGACGCCCAGATGTTGCTGCGAAAGGTCACGGTCACGCCCGATCCCAGCCTGTCGGCGAAGTTTCCGCAGCGGCTCCCTGCCGCTCTCGAAATCGAACAGAAGGACGGAACTGTGTTTCGTGCCCAGCGCGACGACTATCACGGCTTTCATACCAGGCCATTCGATTGGGCCGCATCGCGCCGCAAGTTCGATCGCGTCACGTCAGCCTTCACGAGCTTTTCCGAACGCGACGCGCTCGCCGAGGTGATCGCAACGTTGGAGGAGCGCCCGGTGGCCGCCCTCACGTCAATGCTCGGCGACATCTCAATCCCGCCGAGGGAGGTGCGAAAGAATTTCTGAGGAGGACGAAGCCATGGCAGAAACCACGTTTTCCTTCATTCCCCGGGCGGCGCGTTCGGCCAAGCCGCGTCGGATCGGAATCACTGAAATCCGAGGCCCGTATTACGGCGCCTATGGTCCCCGCCATCTTGCCGATATCCTGGAAACGGTCGGCGCCTGGGTTGACGGCCTCAAATATGCTGGCGGCTCGTTTGCGCTGATGCCGGCCGACGCGGTCAGGTCAATCAACAAGCTGGCGCACGATCATGATGTCTACGTCTCGACCGGCGGCTGGATCGAGAATGTAGTGCGCTTCGGCGTGGACGCGGTCGATCGCTACATTGAGGAGGCCAAGGCGCTTGGCTTTGATGTGATCGAGATTTCGACAGGCTTCATCAGCTTGCCGACCGATAGCCTGTTGCACCTGGTGCAGAAGGTGAAAAAGGCGGGGCTGAAGGCGAAGCCCGAACTCGGCATTCAGTTCGGCGCTGGTGGTAGCACGTCGACCGAGGAGCTCGCAGCGGAAGGCACCAAGGATGTCGGCTGGCTCATCGCGCAAGCTGAGCGGGCGCTCGACGCCGGAGCCGGCATCATCATGATCGAAAGCGAAGGGATCACGGAAAACGTCAACACTTGGCGCACCGATGTGGTCGCCCGCATCATCAATCAGCTCGGGCTCGAAAAGGTCATGTTCGAAGGCGCCGACCCGCAGGTCTTCGAATGGTATGTCAAGAACTACGGAAACGAGGTCAATCTGTTCGTTGACCACAGTCAGATCGTGCAACTCGAGGCACTGCGCTCGGGCATTTGGGGCACCAAGAGCACCTGGGGTCGAATTCAGAACCTGTCCGGTTGACGGTGCGGACCGGGTGGCGGATCGCACATGAGGAGAAGATGAGGTATGAGGTCACGTCGCGGTCGATCGAGGCCGAAATCGCCGGTGGTACGCCTCATCGATGTCTTCAAGCACGATTTGGATCCAAATGACTCGCCGATACTTGCCAAGCCCGGCGTAGATCGGCGACCGTCTGACGCCAAGCGTCGCCGTTCCGTCCGCCGAAGCGGCGGACGTAGGCTGGGTGGAAAGTGATGTGGAGCGGGTAGCCTTCAAATTGAAGCTTTGCCTTGCGCGTCACGCGGATCGATTGCGACTCGCCGAACAGGCGAGCCGCTGTGCTGCCAAGAGCAACGATCACGCCTGGCCTGGAACGCCGAATGTCGTTCAACACTGCTGCGCCATAGCGATCGACTTCCACCATTGTTGGGCTGCGATTACGTGGCTTCCGATCTTTGGAATAGACGAGGGGCCGGAAAGGAATAGCGTTTGCCAAACGCAGCTGTTGGGGATCGATCCCAGCTTCATCCAGCATCGCGCGCAACGCCCTGCCGGCCGGACCGACAAAAGGCCTGCCCTGCGCAGCTTCCTCTGCGCCGGGTGCCTCGCCAACCACGTATAGCCGCGGTCGTCGGAACAGGCCCTCAGGCGCGACACGACGGTGATCGAGATGTGTGTTGGCGACGCGTGCCTTGGCCATCGGTTCCGGCGCCAAGCCTGGCAATGCAACTGCTCTGACTCTATCAACTGCCGTCGCGCCACTGATTTCCAAGAGCGCCAAGACCGGCCGCCGATTCGCCTTGGAACCGACGGTCATTGACGCGAGTTTCGACTCGCAGGGCTCGTTGAAAAATGGGACGGCGGCACTTACGAAGCCGAGGGCGCGGCCAGCGCAGCAGAGAGCGAGCGAACCATGCGAGCAGGCTTGCGGCGAGGACGCATGAGCTTCGTTCTCAAGGGAAGCAAGCTTCGCGGGGCATATTCGCTCGTGCGCCTGAAGAGCCCGAAGCAATGGCTGCTGATCAAGACGCATGCGAAAAAAGCGACCTCAGGCCAATGCTGGCGACCCTCATCGACGCGCCATTCGATGACAAGGAGTGGATATTCGAGACGAAATGGGACGGCTTCCGGCTTGTCGCAAAAACCGGAGGCAGAAATGGCTCCCTCTACTCGCGCAATGGCAATGACGTGACCAGGCGTTATGCCCCAGTCGCCGAAGCGCTCGATATCATCAAGCGTAATGCCGTGATTGACGGCGAGCTAGTGGCGCTCGACGCGGAGGGCCGATCCCGATTCCAGCTGCTGCAGAATGCGCTGAAAGGCGAGGCACGTCTCCGCTATTATGTGTTCGATCTGCTCTTCCTCGATGGCCGCGATCTGCGTCGCAAGCCGTTGCTTGAGCGCAAGGACCGTTTGCACGCCATCCTTACACGGCACCCACTCGTCCACTACAGCGGACACAGAAAGCGGCATGGCAAGGCGGCGTTCAACAAAGCACGACGAGCGGGGGAGGAGGGCATTATCGCGAAGCGTGCCGCAAGTCTCTACCACTCGGGCAGGCGCACGAAAGATTGGCTCAAGATCAAGGCCGACCAGGAACAGGAAGCCATTGTGGTCGGCTTCACCGAGCCGCGCGGGAGCCGCCAGCACTTTGGCTCGCTGGTGCTTGGCGTGTACGACAAGGGCAAGCTTGTCTATGTTGGTCACAGCGGTGGGGGATTCTCCCGAGAGATGCTCGCGACGCTGCACGCGCGCATGATGAAGTTGAGGACAGACAAGAAGCCGTTTACGGACGTTCCGCACGAGGACCGGACCACGTGGATCAAGCCGCGGCTCGTGTGCCAGGTCAAGTTCACTGAATGGACCCGCGAGGGGGAGATGCGACATCCGGTGTTTCTCGGCATGCGCAGCGACAAGCCCGCGCGGCAAGTCAGACGGGAGCGCGCATGACCGTGAAGCTTACCCACCTCGACAAGACATTCTGGCCGAAGGAGCGATACACCAAGGGTGACGTGATTGCCTATTATGACAGGATCGCGCCTTACCTGTTTCCCTATCTCAAGAACCGGGCCGAAGTCCTCAACCGCTTCCCCAACGGGATCAAGGGCAATTGCGGACAACGCGTTCCCTGTTACCATCCGCTAAACGCAATCTGAGGGCGAATTTGCTTGGACACTGGCTCGCGCGTCAGCGGGCGGGATGCACGTAGTGGGCAGATCCCGCATCACGGGTCTTGACACCGCTCCATGGCAGATCCTGCATGTTTCGGTCGAGCTCCTGCTTGAGCGAGAGGTATTGAAGCATATCGGACAAGGCCAGGACGCCGAGAAGCCGTCCCTGTTCAACCACGAGCAGGCGACTGTGCAGACCGCCCTGCATCCTTGCAAGCGCCTCCAGTGCATCCAGATGCGGAGGGACAATGATCTCCGGCGAGCATGGGCGCATGACATCAGCGACGCGGCGCTGGGCGGAGTCGGAGGGACCAAGATCGCGAACATCCTTCGCCATGATGCAGCCGATGAGTTCGCCGTCGCGCAACACGGGAAAAGCCTTGAAGTAGTACTTGTAAAAGTAATCCTCGACCAATTCCGCAATGGAAATATCCGGGGCGACGCCGATCGGATTGCGTTGCATGAGCGTGGAAACGGGAAGCCCGCCGAAGGTGTGGCGAAGCGCCAGCTCGTGCCGTGCCGCGCCGGCGGCGCCGTGCAGGAACAAGCCAATAAAGAACAGCCAGACGCCACTGATTGTGCTGCCGGTGATGAATTCCAGGATGCCGTACAGGATCATGGCAATGCCGAAGAACTCGCCACTGCCGGCGGCAATGCGCGTGGCCCGTCCAAAATCGTTCATCCAGCCCCAAAGACCAGCGCGCAGCACCCGTCCGCCGTCGAGCGGGAAGGCGGGAACGAGATTGAACAGTGCCAAGATCCAATTGAGGCCGCCAAGGTAGTCGAGCACCCCGAATGCGGCGGGCGAAACGGTCTTCTCGCTTGCGGCAGCGACCAGGAGCAGGATGGTGCCAAGCACCATGCTGGCGATCGGCCCGCCGATCGCCATAAGGAATTCTGCCTTGGCGCTGCTCGGCTCCTTGTTCAGTTCGGCGACCCCGCCGAAGATGAACAGCGTAATGCCGGCAATCGGCATGTCGTAACGCCGCGCAATCAGCGCATGGCTCAGCTCATGCAGGATGATCGAGATGAACAGGCCGATCGTGCCTGCGAATCCCATCCACCAGTATGTGGCGGCGGACAAATTCGGAACTGTGCGAGGGAACTCGCCGAGCGCCAGCGTCCAGATCAACAGCGCTGCCAGGATGAGCCACGAGATGTCGATCCATATCGTGAACCCGGCGAGCGTGAGGATTTTGATCCGGTGCAGGAACATCGCTGCCTCGCAGTGGCGTTCATGGGAAACATCGTGTCGAGGACCCTTGTTCCTAAGGCCACCTCATTCCTAAGGCCACCTCAGCGTGATGTTGCCGGTCTGCGATCGTGTGCACCGAAAACGCCTGTTGGCATACGTTCCAATCCTTGATGGCTTTGTGAGGATACAAGTAGTCCGTCGACAGTCTCACTGAGGCCGACGACAGGCGTTCGGAGTCATGGGGGATCAGGCAGCTGGATGACAAATTTTGACGAACGTGTGGCCAGAACTCCGGATCATTGCGGCTCAAGTGCGTCGCGAATTGCTTTCGCATTCCGCTCAAAATCTCTCGGATCGCCTTTCGCCCTGCCTGGAGCGGGATATAGCCAAATGTGCGCATGCGGCACCTCTTCGCCGATGATGCGGGAATGTATTTCCTCGCAGAAAGCTTTTTGCATTGCGCGCGCAACCGTCCGTACGACTTCGAAATACGCGCCAACGTTCGGTACGTCCCAGACCCAGCGCTGGTGTTTCTTTGGGATGACGAGAGTGTGCCCGGGGGATTGCGGGCGAATGTCGAGAAAGGCGAGATGTTCCTCGTCCTCATACACTTTCGCTGACGGAATCTCGCCGCTGACGATTTTGCAGAAAGGACAGTCGATCATTGCTGGGCTCTTTCCCGCGACTGGCGCAGATCGGACGAAATCGGAAATCGTCGTAACATGTCGAGCACTTCGCCGTCGGAGACCTGCCCGAAATCCCGATAATAGTAGCCGATGGCGGCGAACGCGGTATGTTCCTCAAGACATACGAAATCATCACATTCTGCGCGCATTTGCGGGACAATCTCGGTCGGTGCAACGGGAACCGCGAGGACGAGCCGGCTTGGATTTCGTTTTCGCGTCGCCTGCAAGGCGGCCCGCGTGGTGGCGCCGGTCGCAATGCCATCGTCGATAACGATTGCCGTCCGACCGGAAATCTCAAGACGTTGACGATCTCCCAAATAGCGCTGACGCCGCCTCTCTATCTCGGCAATCTCCTTGCGGCACTCGGCTTGGAAATCGGCTTCGCTGATGCCTGCGAGCCGAATGACATCATCATTGCGCACCACGATCGGTGCGCCACCATCTACGACGGCACCCATTGCCAACTCGTTTTGGAACGGGACGCCGACCTTGCGAACGATGATGAGATCGAGCGGCGCGTGCAGCGCGGCTGCGACCTCAGCTGCCACGGGCACGCCACCCCGAGGAAGCGCCAGAATGGCCGGGTGCTGGTTCCCGTACGTGGCGAGGGGCGCCGCCAACTTTCGACCCGCTTCGATTCTATCTCTGAACGGCATGTCGCTGTCCTGCCTTCGAACCTGCTCCTGGAGCCATAGGAGTGAGGTAACGGGCGAACCATCGTGCTGCGTGATCTGTCACTTGTTCGATGGCTCCCGGTTCCGAAAAGAGATGGCTGGCTCCCGGAACGATCTCGATTGCCTTGGGTTCTCGAAGCCGCGCAAATGCAACTTGATTGAGTTCGATCACCCCGAAGTCATTGCCGCCGATCACGAAGAGGGTTGGAGCATTGACTTGATCGATTGCATCGCCGGCGAGATCGGGACGGCCGCCGCGCGAGACGATAGCGCCGATTCGGTTGCGGAGCCGGGCTGCTGCCATGAGCGCTGCTGCTGCTCCCGTGCTCGAGCCGAACAGACCCACCGCAAACCGAGCCATGGTCCGGTCCTGATCCAGCCAGCGCACCGCATCAAGCAAACGGTCGGCCAGCAGCTCAATGTTGAATACATTCGCGCGGTTCGCTTCTTCGTCGAAGGTCAAGAGGTCCAACAGGAGGGTCGCTAGCGCATGATGATTGAGAGCGGCGGCAACTGCCGTATTGCGCGGGCTGAAGCGACTAGATCCGCTTCCATGGGCAAAGACGACGACCGCACGGCTGCCTTCGGGAATGTGTAATATACCGGCAAGCCCCCTAGGTGGAATGGAAACGTCCCGGACCTCACCGCTCTGTCCCGGTCGAGCACGAGCAACCATTTTCGCTCTCACTTCTTATTTCCTTTGCTACCAACGGGCGCTGCCAGCTTTGGTTTCGCAGCTCCGGAAGGTCTTCGCGTCGGCTTCGACAAGCCGCCCGGCGAGGGGCGGGAACCGCTCCTGTGGTATCGCTCGCCCAGATTGGGCGGATGGAGGCCTCTAAGATGCAGGCGATCAATGCAACTCGGCAAGCGGGGGCTGCGCCGTTCCTGCAGCGTTGATGGGCGCCAGCAATGGAAGCGCGAGAGCAGAGCGAGAGCGAAATCCGCGAGCTGCGGCTGCGTGACAAAGTACACTTTCTGAGCCGGCGAAATGTGTATCCGGAAAGCGCAGCCACCATCACCACTCGCGAGACCCATATGTCATGGGTCTTTCTCGTCGGGGACAAAGCCTACAAGCTGAAGAAGCCGGTCCGCTTTCCATATCTTGACTTTTCGAGTGTGGCCAAACGTGAGGCCGCGTGCCGGGCTGAGCTGCGCCTCAATCGCCGTCTCGCCCAGGACGTATATCTCGACGTCCTGCCGCTGGTCTGGTCTCCCAAGGGGCTTGCCATCGGCGGCCCGGGCAAGGCGGTGGATTGGCTTGTCATGATGCGTCGCCTCGACGAGCGGAATATGCTGGATAACAGCATTGTTGAGGGGGGCGTCAAGACCTGGGAGCTTGATCGGCTGGCCGCTGTCCTTGCCCAGTTCTATCGCCGCGCACAGCCTACCTTCATTTCGTCGGCCGTCCGACTAGCCGAATGGTACCGAGGCCTCGACTATAATCGGCGCGTGCTTCTTGACAGTCGGCTCGCGATGCCGGCAGGGCTGATACAGTGGATCGACCAGATGCAACGCCGTTTCCTCGATCGCCGATCAGACCTGCTCGCCGATCGCATCCGTCGCCGAAAGATCATCGATGGTCACGGCGACCTGCGGCCCGAGCACATCTGGCTTGGTGATCCAGTTCGCATCATTGACTGCATCGAATTCAATCCGCGCCTGCGTGCGGTCGATCCATTTGACGAGATCGCTTTCCTTGACCTTGAATGCGAGCGCCTTGGGGCAGGATGGATCGGCGAGTACATTACACGACGGATACGTCAAGAACTCAAGGACAGTCCGGGCGACGAGCTAATGACGTTTTATCGGTGTCATCGTGCAACATTGCGCGCCCGTCTTGCGATCGCCCATCTCCTCGAGCCCGAGCCGCGCAGTCCCGAGAAGTGGCCGCGGGTCGCGCGCCAATATCTTCGCCTGGCGGCATCGGACGCAATCAAGCTGGTTGGATTGCTCAGAAGACCAGGAGGTCGGCGAGATCGCGGTTCTCGTGCAGCCGGCGTATCGTCTCGGCGAGCAGTGGGGCGACAGGGACGACTTTGACCTTGGCGCGCGCAGCGGCATCGTCAATTCGAATGGGCACCGCATCGGTCACGACAAACTGCTCAATGGCAGGATTCGCAACGACCTCGGCGGAGCCAGGCATGAATAGCCCATGTGTCACGAAAGCCAATACGCGACGGGCGCCGGCGCGCCGGGCCGCCTGCGCGGCACGCAGCAGCGTGGTTCCGGTACTGATCAGGTCGTCAATGATGAGCACTGTCGCATCGGCTGCATCGCCGACCAAGAGGTCGCCCGAAACCACGCCGGCGCTGCGGTGCTTGTCGACGTACCCCTTGCCGATCGGACGATGCAGCGTGGCTTCCAACGCTCCTCGCAAGAGTTGTGCGCGCTTCACGCCACCGGGATCCGGAGACACCACGCTGAAGCTTTCATCCAATAATTGCGCGGCAAACTTAACGAATAGCGTTGTCGACGTCAGGGCGACGGTCCGGCAGCGGAAGGCATTTTCGAACGCAACCGGATTGTGCACCTCGAGGGCGACGACGGCGTCAGTACCAACAGCCTCAAAGAGACTGCCAATGTAGCGCGTCGTTACTGGGTCGTTGAGCTTGGTGCGGCGATCCTTTCGCGCATAGCAAAGATACGGCACGACCGCAGTGACGCGAGCGGCGCCGCAGTCTTTGAGAGCTCCGATGAAGAAGAGCAATCGGCAGAGCTTGTCGTTTACGCTCTGGTTTGGCCCGTTATGCAGGGCTTGTATCACGTATACGTCTGTGCCACGTACCGAATCGAGGGGGCGCGCCTTGTGCTCGCCATCCTCGAACTCACGCTCCTCGTGTGCAGCAAGCGACCAACCCTGCGCCTGAGCCGTGGCATTGCCAAGATCGGCCGTCGCGTTCAGCGCGAACAGCCGCATCTCGGAATGACAGGCCAATTTCGCCATCTATAGCTCCGTTCGCGAGATGACCGGCCCCGAGCGGGATGGGATCACTTCCGCGTCGGCAGGGCTGCAAGCGCGAGACCCCAGCTTCGAGGGGATCTCACCATTGAACAAATGAGGCCGATGCTGAGTTCCCGGTATGGGAGAGGTGCCATCGCGGTCTCGTGAAGCTGCATATGCGTGCCTTTCAAAAATGAAAGGCGTAAATGCGCCCGTCGGCGCCGACATAGAGGCGGTCCTGCGTCGCGATCAGCGTCTGGAAGCGTCGGAGACCGCTCAAGGGCTCGCTGACAAAGATCGGTTCGCCCGTATCGCCGCGGAATGCGTGCAGCCGATTGTCGCCTTCGGCGCCAACAATCCAAACAATCGGGTTGGAATCGCCGTCCGTGGTGGTCGCAACGGGGGAGCCGCGGCCGCGGAGCGCACCGCACCAGGCAGTGGCCATCGCCGGCGGGGAGCCTGCTGCGATCTTCAAGACCGTCAAATCGTGACCTCGGCCGGGCTGCGGGCAATTCGCTCCGGAGGCCTGGAAGGCAACAAAGACATCATCGCCGACGCGATAGGCAGTCGGCGACGTGACGATCGACGACTGGGACACTGTTTCGACCGCCAGCTGGCCACCAATGCCGCCGAGACTATTTCGATCGAGAAGATAAGCCTTGCCATCCTTCCCCAGCGCCAGGATCAGAGCGCGGTCCCCGCCCGCTCCGGATATGTTGAAAGTAAGCGGATTGCTGCCCCCGAGATCCGCATCGGCGGCATCGAGTGCTTTCCAGTCCGATGGCGCAAAATAGTCCCTCTTGTCGTCTCTGCGGCGCAGGTCGGGTCCAAAGTGAAATACGGCTTCACCGTCGCTCCAGGTCGCGCGCCGAGCGTATTCCCAGTCGCAAAGTAGATGTCATGCTCGGAGACGCTCAGACCGCCCGGCGCCCAGATCCCGCCCCCTCGCCCACGCGTTTCGAAGCTGACATGCTTGCCGGGCTCGCGCAGGGAAAGTCCGACCACCCAGCCGTGATAGTTCCCGCAATCACCAAAATGGCCACTGAAGGCGACATAGACAGTGTCGTCGAGAAGCGTGAGCGCCGCGCGCTGGTTGTGGACGCTCGGGTCGAAATGTCGTCCTGCCTTTTGCAGAAGGTCGGCCACATCGATCGGCCAGCCGGGGAGAACGCTGCCATCCTTTGTCGAAAGCGCGAACACCTCGTGGCGCGGGCCGTTTCCTCGCTCCACGGCAGCATCAAAATAGATGGCTTGGGTTGCAGGGTCGATCACCGGCGTCCCGGTAATACCAAGCGGATCGATATTTCCGCACGGCAGCGACGAACGGCGCACTGGACGCCCGACCACGCGCCTCCACAATTCCTTGCCGGTCGTCGCGTCGAGGGCCTGGACGACGTCGTCCTCGGTGCCCACGAATAGCATCCCGGCGTTCGCTCCAGGAGGACGCCAGTACAGCGGCTGAGCGTACATCGAGCCCGCGACACGGGCGTTGAACGTGCGATCCAGCTGAACCGATCTGGCTTTATCCCAGGATAGCGCGGGAACGACGTACTGACCGCTTCGGCTGTTGTCGCCATGATAGGTCAGAACGGAGCCGTCTTGAGCAAGGGCGGATAGCGGCGATAGCGCAAGTGCAAATAGTACCACCCTCCAGGCAGGACGGGCTGTCCTCGAAAAAGCGCGTCGGATGTTCATGTGCGCCTAACAGCCCCGTGCTGCTCCGGTTCCATCATCGTGGAGCACATGAGCTGAGGCGTTTCGCTCTCGCGCTCATCGAGCGCCGGTTCACTGACTCTTCGCGAGGACGTCGGCGACCTCGTACAAATGAGGATCGATATCGTCGGTGAGACTTCCGAACTGACTCCAGGCTTTGCGAAATTCAGGTGACTGGTGCGCCGCCCGTAGAAGATCACGGCTTTCCCACTGAATGTAATTCACGATACGACGCCCATCGAGGCTGCGATGCAGGCTGACGGAAATGAACCCCGGCTGACGCTGCATGAAGCGAGCTCGCTCCCTCATGAGCGATAGGGCTTCGGCCTGTTTCTCCGGTTCGGCTTCGATAATGGTAATTTGCGTGACCGGCTGTTGGCCGACCTGGATCTGTGGCATGGCGATCTCCTTTCACGACATTATCGATCGATCTCCCCAAACACGATGTCCAGCGACCCGATGATCGCCGAGACGTCGGCGAGCAAGTGGCCGCGGCAGAGTAGGTCCATCGCCTGCAGATGTGCGAACGAGGGCGCGCGGATCTTGCATTTGTAGGGTTGGTTGGTCCCATCGGAAACCAGATACACGCCGAACTCGCCCTTGGGGGCTTCCACTGCCGCATAGACCTCGCCGGCAGGTACGCGAAAGCCTTCTGTGTAAAGCTTGAAATGGTGGATCAGGGCTTCCATCGAGCGCTTCATCTCGCCGCGACGTGGCGGAAAGATCTTGTTGTCCTGCACCGCGACCGGACCCTGCCCGTCTGGAGCCCGGAGCTTGGCAATGCACTGTCTCATGATGCGCACTGACTGGCGCATTTCTTCCATCCGGATCAGATAGCGGTCGTAGCAGTCACCGTTCTTGCCGATCGGAATGTCGAAATCCATCTCTTCATAGCATTCGTATGGCTGCGCCTTTCGCAGGTCCCAGGCCGCACCCGAACCGCGCACCATTACGCCGGAAAAGCCCCACTCCCAAGCCTGCTTCAACGTCACCCTGCCGACGTCGACGTTCCGCTGCTTGAAGATGCGATTGTCCGTCAGCAGGCGGTCGAGATCGTCCACCACAAGAAGGAACGGATCGCAAAAGGCTTCGATGTCATCGATCAGCTTCGGTGGCAGGTCCTGATGCACGCCACCGACACGGAAGTAATTTGCGTGCATGCGCGCGCCGGATGCGCGTTCGTAGAACACCATCAGCTTCTCACGCTCTTCGAATCCCCACAGCGGTGGGGTGAGCGCCCCGACGTCCATCGCCTGAGTTGTGATGTTGAGAAGATGCGAAAGCAAGCGTCCGATTTCACAGTACAGCACCCGAATCAATTGGCCGCGGCGCGGCACCTCGAGGCCAAGCAGCCTCTCCGCTGCGAGGCAGAACGCATGCTCCTGGTTCATCGGCGCGACATAGTCGAGCCGGTCGAAATACCCGATCGATTGAAGATAGGTCTTGTTTTCGATCAGTTTTTCGGTTCCGCGATGGAGCAGGCCGATGTGAGGATCGACGCGACGGACCACCTCGCCATCAAGCTCCAGCACCAGGCGAAGCACGCCGTGGGCCGCAGGATGTTGAGGCCCGAAATTGATGGTGAAATTGCGGAGGCCTTCTTCCTCCATGGCAAACTCACGGCTACAGCTGCGGCTGCGGGTCCGCGCCCCGGCGTAGCAGCAACGCGGCCCAAGGCTTGGTCGTTCCTAAAGCTCCCGCAGCCTCCTCGGGCCCCGCTGCGAGGAACTAAACGGCCGCATCGCGTTCCGGCCGAACCTAGGAACGCGTGCGTTTGCATTCCGTTGAGCAGGGTGCAGGGCAGAAGAGTTGAGCACGATCCCGGCGAAGTCCAGGAGGAGCTGAATATCGAGCGCCAGGCGGCCTACATTCTGTCTATCAAGAACCCCGAGGCCGGGTCTCCGCCCGGCGCGGGACTGTCGGAGCGGGAAGAGGCGCATTACCCCAAACCGGTCGAGCGGCAATTCCACGGCCGGCGCTTCGCATCGGAAGACCCGCATCTGCTCGACTATGAAGGCGCCGAGTTCATCCTGATCGGCGCGCGCGTCGATCCTGAACGCGCCTATGGGGTCGATATCGAGACCGAACACGAGACGGCCCGCAATGCCGACATCTTCCGCCACCTCAAGATGTCGCCGCGCGAGCATCCCATCGGTCCGCTGATCAAGGGCGAATGGCAATAAAGGCAGTGCGTGGTCGGCTTTCCAGGTACTTGAACTAAGGAGACCGCATATGAACCGGACGATCGAACTCTTGGCGCAAGGCCAGAGCTGCTGGATGGATGATCTCACCCGGCGAATGATCGATAGCGGCGATCTGGCACGGCGGGTTGGCGAGGAAGGCTTGCGTGGTATCACGTCGAATCCGGCCATCTT
Organism: Bradyrhizobium genosp. SA-3; assembly: GCF_004212635.1. Taxonomy (GTDB): domain Bacteria; phylum Pseudomonadota; class Alphaproteobacteria; order Rhizobiales; family Xanthobacteraceae; genus Bradyrhizobium. The sequence goes on from NZ_PSRT01000056.1 coordinate 45,550, forward strand.
CGAGAAGGCGGTCGCGGAAGGCGCGGATTACGACGATGACATCGTTCGCGCGGCCGTGGCGGGCCGCTCCCCGGTGGGCATCTACGAGGAGCTGATTACCACGGACGTCCGGAACGCCTGTGATATCCTGCGCCCAGTGTACGAGGAGACCGCGGGTGTCGACGGCTTTGTGAGCCTCGAAGTATCGCCCCACCTCGCGCACGACACAGAGGCCTCGATCGAGGAGGCGCGGAGGCTGTGGACACTGGTCGACCGGCCCAACCTGTTCATCAAGATTCCCGGCACTCCGGCAGGGGTTCCGGCCGTCGAACAGCTGCTGTTCGAAGGCATCAACGTCAACATCACGCTGCTGTTCTCGATTTCCCGCTATGAGGCGGTGGCCGAGGCCTACCTGCGAGCGCTTGAACGGCGGCTGGACGCAGGCCGGCCGATCGAACGCATCGCTTCGGTCGCAAGTTTCTTCCTTAGTCGCATTGATGTGCTCGTCGATCGACTGTTGCGGCAGCGCATCGTGCCCGACCGCCTGCCTCCCGATCCTGATCCACGCAGCCTTCTGGGCAAGGTCGCGATCGCGAACGCCAAGCTCGCCTATCAGGCATTTAGCCATATCCGGGCGAGTAACCGCTGGATGGCGCTCGCCGAGAAAGGCGCGCGGGTACAGCGGATGCTATGGGCGAGCACCAGCACCAAGAACCCGGACTATCCGGATCTCATGTATGTCGAGCCGTTGATCGGTCCAATGACCATCAACACGATGACGCGCAAGACCATCGCAGGGTTCCGCGACCACGGCACCGTGCAGGCCACGGTCACGCATGATGTGCAGAGCGCGCGGCGCGTCATGGAAGATCTGGATCGGCTTGGGGTGTCGTTCGATCTGGTCACGGCCCAGCTCGAGAACGATGCGGTCCAGAAGTTCATCGATCCGCTCGACTCGCTGCTCAAGCTGTTCGCCGCCAAGGGTGAGCGCGCTGTGGCCTTCCGTGATGTGGACGGTCTGCGCGCAGAGGCCCGCCGGCTGCGGCGACTGGTGATCCGCATGACGACGGAAGCGGGCTCGGGTCATCCCACCTCTTGCATGTCGTGCGCCGATATCGTGGCAGCGCTGTTCTTCCGCGAGATGCGCTGGGATCCGCACGATGCGACCGCGCGCAATGTCGATACGTTCGTTCTGTCGAAGGGCCATGCGGCGCCAATCCTGTGGGCGGCCTTGCACGAGGCCGGCGCCATCAGCGAGGATCCCTTGTCACTGCGGCGGATCGATAGCACGCTGGAAGGCCATCCGACTCCGCTCAATCCATGGATCAGGTCGCGACCGGATCACTCGGACAGGGGCTTGCGGCGGCCAATGGGCTCGCAGCGGCGAACCGCCTGGACCGCATCGATGCCCGCGTGTTCTGCCTGCTTGGCGACGGCGAATGCTCGGAAGGCTCGGTGTGGGAGGCCGCGCAGTTTGCTTCGCTCAATGGCCTTGCGAACGTGACGGCGATCGTTGACATCAACGGTCTCGGCCAGAGCGAGGCGGCGCCCTATCACCACGATACCGCGGTGTTCGCGCGCCGGTTCGCGAGCTTCGGCTGGCGCACCATCGAGATCGACGGTCACGATATGACAGCGATCCTTGCGGCATTTCGGGCCGCGCATGACGGTGGCCCGACCGCCATCCTCGCGCGTACCATCAAGGGCAAAGGGGTCTCGTTCCTGGAAGGAGCGGACGGATGGCACGGCAAACCGCTCGACCGCAAACAGATGTCGCAGGCACTCGACGAACTGGGCGATGAGACGCAGGCGCCGCCCGTCGTCGAGCCACGTCGGGTCGGCCAGATGGCGCGCCCGCAGCGCGTGGCCGCGGCACACTCCGCTCCCGCCTATCGGCTGGGCGATAAGGTCGCCACCCGCGAGGCGTTCGGGCACGCGCTGGAGAAGCTCGCTGGCGAGGAGCCCGCGCTGGTAGCGCTTGACGGCGACGTGAAGAACTCCACCGGAACAGAGTCGTTTGCGGCCCGATACCCGGAACGGTTCTTCGAGAGTTTCATCGCCGAGCAGAACATGGTCGGCGTCGCCCTCGGACTCGCGGCGGCGGGCAAGATCCCATGTGCAGCGACGTTCGCCTGCTTCCTCACGCGCGCTTATGATTTCATTCGCATGGCGCAGTATTCGCGGCCCGCCCATCTCATTCTGTGCGGCAGCCATTCCGGTGTTTCGATCGGCGAGGACGGCCCGTCGCAGATGGGCCTTGAGGATCTTGCCATGTTCCGCGCCCTGATCGAAAGTACGGTTTTGTATCCGGCAGATGCGGTGAGCGCCGAGCGACTGACCGCGATGGCGGCGCGTACCAATGGCATCGTCTACATCCGGACGACACGGCCCAAGACGCCGGTGATCTACTCCAATGCGGAGGAGTTTCCGATCGGCGGCAGCAAGGTGCTGCGCTCGTCGCTGCAAGATCGGCTCACTGTCGTTGCGGCTGGTATTACGGTGCATGAGGCGTTGGCCGCTTCCGACATGCTCGACGCACGTGGGATTTCGATCCGCGTGATTGATGCCTACTCGGTGAAGCCTATCGATGTCGTCACGCTATCGGCAGCCGCTCGTGATACCAAGGGGCTGATTGTCGTCGAGGACCACGCGATCGATGGCGGGCTGGGCGATGCCGTGTCGACCGCGGTCGGCTCGACGGCGCCGGTGCATCGGCTGGGGATTGCACGACTGCCGCGCTCCGGCACGAAAGACGAATTGCTCGACAGGTACGGCATCTCGCGCCGGTCGATTGAAGACAAGGTCCTGCAATTGGCTGCCTGAAACAAAAATAGACCCCGCCATCCATCGATTGGAATGACGGGGCTCGAGCTTTCACTTTTTCAAGGATTCCACCTTTCAAAAGTTACTTGCTCTGACTGGATAACGTTACTTGCTCTGACTGGATAACGTTACTTGCTCTGACTGGATAACGTTACTTGCTCTGACTGGATAACTGCGACACGGCGCAGTCGTTCCCGGAAATTTTGTCCGCGGCCTTTGTTAATGTAGCCTGGTTCCCCGGCGTCCAAATAGGACGTTCCTGGAGCACCATGCTGAAGCTGCTCCTTGTATTAGACGAACACGCCCGGTTCCGGTCGGTGCTGGGCTCAGGCGGTGGCGGAACTCTGGTTGTGCTGCTGGCTCGGCCGCGCGATTCCATGCAGTGCCTTGGCAGTCCCTGCCGATTGGCGCACCAAATCGCTAAGCGACACGATCCCGACCAGGCGCTTGTTCCGGTCCACCACGGGCAATCGCCGTACCTGGATCTCACTCATGTTCGTACAGACGTGAGATATGTCCTCGTCTTCGAAGCAGTATTTCACCTCTTGGGTCATAGCGTCACGGACCTTGCTGTTCGGCCCTTTGCCGTCCGCGATGCAGCGCACCGCAATATCGCGGTCTGTGATCATGCCCACGAGGCGGTCACCTTCACCCACGGGCAATACGCCGCAATCGCACTCTTTCATCAGCTTTGCCGCATTCTGTACCGTGTCGTTAGGATTTACGACTTTCGCGTCGCGGGTCATCACCTCGCTGATCTTCTTCATGGTCGACTCCTATGCCGGTCTGCCCCGACAAATTTCGATTATGCGGGGGCTTCTTCGATTGATATGTCAACACAACGGAGGCGACGATCGTGCGTTCCAAAGACGACTAGTTCTGATCCGTGCAGAGAAGCCGTCGGCGAACTGCTCCCACAGGAGCCGCATAGCATCCAATACGCGGCGATCATGGATGCCACGACGCGCGAGTTGAACGTCGACCATGCGGTTGCGAAGATCTGGAAATTCGCTCATGCAGTCTTCCGTCGAAAGTGCCGTATAAGAAATTACGGCCTGTTTCAGCCTGGCCCCACCGCCATGCCCTTCTCGGCGAGTTCCTTCTTCGCATGCTCGTTCTTGCCGAGGTGTGTCAGGCGCATCCCGCGCAGCACGTTCGGCGCCTTGGTGAACTGGACGTTGTCATAACCCACGATCTCGACGCGGTTGCCCCACGGATCGCGAAAATCGAGGAAGGGTCCATCGATCACGGCGACACCCGCGGCGTCCAGCGCCTTGCGCGCCGCTTCTTTGTCGTCGACCACGAGCCCGAAATGGCGGCCGTCGTCCGCAGCTTGCCGGCGGCCTTTCTGCAGCGCGATGAACTGGTCGCCCAGATCGATGAAGGCCATGGTGTCGGTCTTGCCACGTAGCTCGAAGCTGAAGAGACGGCCGTAGAATGCCAGTGCTTCTTCAATATCTCCGACCTCCAAAGCTATGTGGTTGAAGCCAATGGCGCGCGGCCTTGCGAACTCAGTCATTGGATTCTCCTCTTTTGCCTACCTATCGATCAGGTGGGTAGACTCAGACCAAGCCGCAATCGCTTCAGCTCCGATTGGCATCGGACCATCTTTGCGCGTTTGTACGGCATTGCTTGCCGTTCGAGGGCGATTGCGAAGAAAGCAATGCTGAAATGCTGCGATTGTCGGCAGTTTGCGTCGCTGCGGCTGGTATCGAACGTCTTCATCGCGGGCCCTTTCGGGCTTCAGAGGAGCCAATCGGCGACTCACCTGACAGCCTGTCGTGTCCAGATTCGAAATGGTGCACTGCGGTCGGCCTTCGTTTCTTTGGGCGACCGGAACGATGTAGGCCCCGCACTTCCTGCTGTTGAAAGAGCTCACAGCAGACGTCACGCAACCATTGGCTTGCCGGGTCGTGATGGAAGCGGGCGTGCCAATATTGCTTCACCGTAAACCCGGCAATCGCCAGCGGGCAGTCGAGCACGCGCAGTCCGTAATAGTGAGCCAACGTTTCGCCGATGTGCCTTGGAAGGGTGGCGATCAGGTCAGTCGTCCCGACGATTGCGGGTAACCCCAAAAAGCCCGGTAGCTCAAGCGCAACGTCAAGGACCATCCGCTGCTGCTGTAGCGCATCCGCGAGCAACTGATGTCCGGTGCCGGAGCGAATGAGGACGTGCGCCTCACGCCTGAAATCCTTTGCGGTGATGCGGTCGCGGATCCGGGCATGTCTTGCGTTCGCCAAGCAGACCCAATCCTGCGGAAAGAGTGCCTGTTGGAAGTGCCCAGCGTCGAGGTCCGAGATGTAGCCGAGCGCCAGATCGGCCTCGCCAGACTGCAGCATTCGTGGGGTATCGCCGCCGATCTGCGCTGCCTCAATGCGGATGCCCGGAGCAACACGACGAACGTGGGCGAGGATGGCCGGAAGGAGCGTGATATGGCTCGCATCCGTCATGCAGATGACGAAGCGGCGTTTTGCAGTCGCCGGATCAAACTCAGGGCGAAGCTCGGCGAGACGACGCAGCATCTCCAACGCCTGTCTGGCCGTGCCGATGAGAGCCTCGGCGCGCGGGGTCGGCAGCATTCCCTCCGCCGACCGGATGAAGAGCGGATCGTCCAGTTCCTTTCGCAGGCGCGCCAGCCAGATCGAAATGGTCGGCTGACTCTGACCGAGCTTCTCGGCCGCTTTGGTGACGCTGCCCGTGGTGAACAAGGCATCGAAGAGCCGGAGCAGGCGCGGCTCCAGCAGGTTCGTCTCAGGGAGATCCCGGTGCTTCATTGCAATCTGCAATAATGGTTATAAGGATCATAGCATATCCAAATACAGGGCAGCCTGCTACCACGCTTCCGACGCCAAAAAAGGCGCGGGAGAAACGTTCGGATGAGGATCTGCTTTATCGGAGCGGGGGCCCTGGGCTCGACCATCGGCGGCACGCTGGCGCGCGGTGGGGCCGAGGTTTGGTTGATCGATCCGTTTCAGGCTCATGTCGAGGCGATCAATGCTGGTGGTCTACGGATGCTCGAAGGTGGCGCCGAGACCGTTGTGAAGGTCTCTGCCTGCACCTCCGCGGCCCAGGTCGGCGTAGTGGCGGACCTCGTCATCGTCCTCGTCAAATCCTACCACACGCGGGATGCGATCCGGGCGGCAGCGCCGATCATCGGGCCGCAGACGGTTGTGATGTCGCTTCAAAACGGTCTGGGTCACGAGGACATCCTTTCGGAGGAAGTTGGTCGTGACCGGGTCATGGCAGGCAAGACCTACGTTGGCGGCGTGCTGGTTGGCCCCGGTTATGTTCGCTCGGGGGTCATCGGCAAGGAAACCATCATCGGCGAACTTGATGGACGCTTGACGGAACGCGCACAGCGAATTTCCGAGACTTTCAATCGTGCCGGCATTCTCACGCTGCTCAGCGACAATATCTTGGGCACGATGTGGGACAAGTTGTTCATCAATGTCGCCGGAGGAGGAATTACCGCCGTTACCGCGCTGACCTATGGCGGTCTCTATTCACTACCGATCCTGGAAGATTGCGCGCTGGCCGCAATCTCAGAGGGCATCGCGGTCGCGCAAGCCGCTGGCGTGAAGATCTCGATTACCGACCCGCGGCGCGCTTGGACGATGGCATCCGCTGGTCTACCGCCCGAGTTCAAGACGTCGATGTTGCAGAGTTTGCAGGCCGGCAACCTGACCGAGGTTGATTACATTCACGGCTCGGTCGTGCGTTGGGGCGCCAAGCTCAACGTGCCGACCCCCGTCAATTCTACCCTCGTCGCGTTGGTCAAAGGGCTCGAATACGCTCGCAGCGATTATCCAGGAAAGGCCTGAGA
>NZ_PSRT01000057.1 GCF_004212635.1 Bradyrhizobium genosp. SA-3
CAGCGCGAGCACGGCGATGGCGCGGTCGATCGGCGCCGCCCGCCGCGCGGCCTGCCCGATCGTCCGCATCTCCTCGGAAAGAAGGGGCTGATTGTCCTGATCAAACGGATCGACGCCGGAGACGTCCCACAGCAGCGTCGCCGTGTGCTCCAGCGTATCGCTCTCGGCGAGATCGACGCAGTTGACCCCACGGTAGATCGCGCCCTCCTCGGTGATGGTCGAGATCTCCGTGTCCATCACCGGCAGGTCGGCGTCGAAGCTGCGCAGGCCCCTTGGCTCCGGCGACGGCGCCCGGCGCTCCTTCAGGGCGCGGACGTCCTCGGCACGGTAGCGGTTTTTTCGCGAGTCCGGTGTCGGCTCGGAGCGGATCAAGCCGCGGCTGACATAGGCGTAGAGCGTGGCTGGCGAGATCGCGAGCTCGGCGGCGGCTTCCCGGGCGGAGAGGTAGAGCTCGCTGGAATTTTTCATATTGATTTATGTAATCAAGATTGATCAATCTGTCGAGATGCCCGACCTTTCCCATGCGTCAAACAGGAGCTTGGGCCATGAACATCCACCTCACCAAAAGCCAGATCGGGCTGGACGGCGTTCCCGCGGCGGAGACCGTGCTGAGCCATGTCGATGGCGAGCGCGGCGAGCTGATCATCGCCGGCGAGCATGTCGGCAGCCTCGCCGCCAAATCGAGCTTCGAGGGCGTCACCGCCCGGCTCTGGAACGGCGCCAGCAAGACCACGCTGAGCGAGGCCAATGTGCGGGCGAGCCTGGGCGCCGCGCGCGAGCGCGCCTTCGCGCGATTGCCGGACCTGTTGCCGGCGACACAGGGCATGGGCATCGTCGACGGGTTTCGTGCGGCAGTCGCAGGACTTCGCGCCGAACATGGTCTGGAGCATGAAGCGACCATCGTCGGCGCGTTTCCGGTGATCGCCGGTGCGCTGGTCCGCCGCGCCAAGGGCTTAGAGCCGGTCGCGCCCGATTCCAGCGTGAGCCACGCCGCCGACACGCTGCGCATGCTGCACGGGCGGGCGCCTGCAACGCGCGAGGTCACCGCGCTCGATGCCTATCTCGTCACCGTCTGCGACCACGGCATGAATGCCTCGACCTTCACGACGCGCGTGGTGGCCTCGACGCAAGCCGATCTGTTCGCCGCCGTGACCGCGGGCTATTGCGCGCTCACCGGCCCCTTGCATGGCGGCGCGCCAGAGCCGGTGCTGGAAATGCTCGATGCGATCGGCTCGCGCGAACGCATCCAGAGCTGGGTCGATGCGGCGCTGGCACGCGGCGAACGGATGATGGGCTTTGGTCACCGCGTCTATCGCGTGCGCGACCCGCGCGCCGACGTGCTGAAGACCGCGATCGAGGCACTGGCTTGCAACGGCGCCGACCTGCCCTTTGCCGGCGAGGTCGAGGCGTATATCCGTAGCGCGCTGCGCAAGAAGAACCCAGACCGGCCGCTGGAGACCAATGTCGAGTTCTTCACCGCGATCCTGCTCGATGCGCTCGCAATTCCGAGGCAGGCCTTCACGCCGATCTTCGCGGTGGCGCGTGCGGCAGGATGGACCGCGCATGCGCGCGAGCAGCAGCGCACGGGACGGCTGATCCGGCCGAGTTCGTCCTATGTGGGGGCCATGCCGAAGGAATGATGAAGTAGCCTGGATGGAGCGGAAGCGAAATCCGGGAAAGTCGCTTGTGTGAGAAAGACCCGGATTACGCTGACGCTCCATCCGGGCTACGCGACTAAGGACTGAGGGAAAGGCGACAGCGGAGCTCCCACTCCGCTGTCGTGCAAGCGAAGTCTTGATCTACGACAGGTTGAGGAGGGTCTATACGTCTCCGACGAGCACTGTGGAACGAATGCGCGGTCGGCGAATTGCCTGATCTGGCCCCGCAGAGGAACGCGATGCTGGACTTGCTTGGAGATTCGGACGAGGCCAGGATCGGCGAGATCGCGAGGCAAGCAGCGAGCAGGAGCGCTGGCGGCGCGGATTCCGAGAGGCGATTCCGGGACTTGCTCCAGGCGCTGCCCGCCGCGATCTACACGACCGACGCAGAAGGCCGCATCACCTTCTTCAATCAAGCCTGCATCGATTTTGCCGGACGCACGCCAGAGGTCGGCGCGATGTGGTGCGTGACATGGAAGCTCTATCTGCCCGACGGCACGCCGCTCCCCCACGATGAGTGCCCCATGGCAATCGCGCTCAAGCAGAACCGGCCGGTGCGCGACGTCGAGGCTGTGGCCGAACGGCCGGACGGCTCACGGATTTGCTTCATGCCATATCCGACGCCGCTGCGCGATGAACGCGGCCGACTGGTCGGCGCGGTGAACATGCTGGTCGACATCACGGCTCGCAAGCAGGCCGAGCAGCGGATGGTGCTCCTCGCCTACGAGGTCGATCATCGTTCGAACAATCTGCTCGCGGTGACGCAGGCGATGCTGCGGCTGACGAAGGCCGAGACCGCTGCAGAATTCCAGGCCGCGTTTCAAGGCCGCCTCAGCGCGCTTGCCAACGTGCAGAGGCTGTTCTCGGCGTCGCGCTGGACCGGTGCGAGTCTGAAGACCATCGTCGAAGACGAACTCCGGCCCTACGCAGGCGGAGACGGCGAACGTATCAGTATCATCGGAGACGACATCCGCCTGCCGGCGACGCTCGCCCAATCGATCGCGGTCGCCGTGCACGAGCTTGCGACCAACGCCGCCAAATACGGGTCGCTATCGACGCCTTCGGGCCGGCTGGAGGTCCGCTGGGAGACCAATGGTGCAGAACCTCTCGTGCTACACTGGTCGGAGCGCGGCGGTCCCAGGGTCGACGAGCCGCCGACGCGCAAGGGCTTTGGCATCGGCGCGGTCGATGGCATCATCCGGACCTTGCGCGGACGGGTGACCCGGTGGTGGAAGCCGGAAGGACTGGTTTGCGAACTGTCCTTCCCGGAGGCGTAGCCTTACGCCTCCCGCACCACCGTCTTCAGATAATTATACGCCTTGATGATCTCGATCAGGCGGTCTTCGGTCGAGCGGTCGCCGCCATTGGCATCGGGGTGGTGCTGCTTCACCAGGGCCTTGTACTTGGTCTTGACGTCGGCGAGCGTGGCGTCGGGGCCGAGGCCCATGACCTGGAGCGCCTTGCGCTCGGCGTTCATCACCTTGCGCGTCTCGGCCTTGGGCTGAGCCTCGGGACCGCGGCGCCAGTTGGCGCGGCCGTTGATCTCACTGAACATGCTGAACGGATCGAAGGCGCCGTCGATCTCGGCTTCCGAAGCTTTCTTGCCGCCGTTGGCGCCCATCTTCCAGGTCGGACGGTGGCCGGTCAGCGCATCCTTCTGGTAGCGCGCGACCGCATCGGCATTCATGCCCGAGAAGAAATTGTAGTTCTGGTTGTACTCGCGCACGTGCTCCAGGCAGAAGTGCCAGTACTCGCGAGAATTCTCGCGCCCCTTCGGCGCGCGGTGGCTGCCCTTGTTCTGGCAGCCGGTCCATTCGCAGGCGACCACGGTCTCGCGCGGCTTCGCTTCCGGCTGCTTGCCGCGCGGCTTGACGCGGATGGAGTCGAAGAACTTTGATGAATCGATCGGCATGGCTGACTTTGACTACGCAATGCAAAAACCTTCAAGTCTTGACATTGCAATTAGCTGAAAACCCGGTCGCAATTACCTAGAACTCCCGGGTATTGACGGGGTGCGATCGCGCACCTTAATGGCACACATGGCTATCAGAGATATTATCAGCAACAGGTTGCAGGAAGCTTTCAAGCCGGAAAGCCTGCAAGTCGTCGACGAGTCGCACTTGCATGAGGGCCACGCCGGCCATCGACCGAGCGGCGAGACGCACTTCCGTGTGTATATCGTATCTGCCGTCTTCAAAGGGAAGAGCCGGATCGAGCGCCACCGCATGATAAATTCGGCGCTGGCCGCGGAACTCGCCGGCGGCGTCCACGCGCTCGCGATCCACGCCCAGGCGCCGGGGGAAGGCGGGCGCTAACCTCCTCTGTCATGCCCCGCCACCGGGTCTCGCCTCCGGCGAGCCCGATGACAGGCTCCATCGGGGCATCCAGTAAACACTGCTGTCGAGATTCAATCGATGGGCCGCGGCGTACTGGATCGCCCGCCCCAGTGCGCAAGTGCGCACAAGGCGGGCGATGACACCGAGTGTGAGGCTAAAACGACGTCCCGGCCCTCCTCGGTTTTGCCTCCTCCAGCTCCGCCTCGCGCGGCACCGGCGAGATACGGAGCGCGGTGATGCGGTTGCGTTCGCGGCGGAGGACGCGGAAACGGAAGCCGTGGAAGGTGAAGCTCTGGCCGCGGTCGGGGATCGAGCGGGCCTCGTGAATGACGAGGCCGGCCACCGTGGTCGCCTCCTCGTCGGGCAGGTGCCAGTCCATGGCGCGGTTGAGATCGCGGATCGGCACCGAGCCGTCGACCACGACCGAGCCGTCCGGCTGGGCGCGCACGCCCGCGACCACGACGTCGTGCTCGTCGGAGATATCGCCGACGATCTCCTCCAAAATGTCTTCCAGCGTCACGAGCCCTTCAACTTCGCCGTACTCGTCGACGACGAGCGCGAAATGGGTCTTGCGGCGGCGGAACGCCTTGAGCTGCTCGGAGACCGGGCGCATCTCCGGCACGAACCAGGGTGGGAGTGCGATGGTGGAGACATCGATCCGCGAGGTATCGCCGTCGGAGGCGCGGATCGCGCGGAGGAGATCCTTGGCGTGGAGCACACCGATGATGTTCTCGGGCTTCTCGCGCCACAGCGGGATGCGGGTGTATTCGGTGGCCAGCACCTCGCGCACCAGCTCTTCCGGCGGCAAATCGGCATTGATCATCATCATCTCGGTGCGATGGATCATGACGTCGGAGACCTGGAGCTCGCGTAGATCGAGCAGGCCGCCAAGCATGTCGCGGTCATGCTTCTCGAACTTGCCTTCGTGGTGCAACAGGTCGACCGCACCGCGCAGGCGCTCGGTCGGCGACAGGATCGCCTGGTGCTCGCCGGCGAGGCCAAACAGGCGCAGCAACAGGCGCACAATCACTTCCACGATCCGCAGCAGCGGCCCCAGCACGTACATGGTCAGCCGCATCGGGCGTGCGACCGCAAGCGCCACGCGGTCCGGCGCGTTGATGGCGATGGTCTTCGGCAGAACCTCCGCGAAGATCACGACCAGCGCCGTCATCACCCCGGTCGCATAGAGCACGCCGACATCACCGAACCAGGCCGTGAATATCGCGGTGGCGATCGCGGAGGAGCCGATATTGGCGATGTTGTTGCCGAGCAGCAGCGCGCCGATCAGGCGCTCGCGCATGTCGAGCAGCTGCGAGACGACGTCGGCGTCGTGATTGCCCTGCTTGGAGAGCCTGAGCATGCTAGAGCGCGAGGCGCCGGTCAGCGCGGTCTCGCTCGCGGCGAAGAACGCCGAGACCAGGAGGCAGAGGACGACGATGGTGAATCCGAGCCAGTCCATGCACCACTCTAGCTTCTTGTTTGGACGCGTTGTCTTGACGCGAACCGGTATCCACTTCGCGCGAAAGCGCTTGAGCCCCGTTCAGCCGCGCATCACGCCTTCTGCGCGAGCTTCTCTTGCAGGAAATCGCGCACCGGGGCGGGTTCGACATCCTTGGCGATCACCGCGCGCCCGACGGCCTCCAGCAGGATGAAGGTGAGCTTGCCGCGCTTGACCTTCTTGTCCTGCGCCATCAGCGCCATCAGCGCATCGGCATCGGCAAGGCCTTCCTGAACAAAACCCGCGATGTCCTGCAAGCGCGTCGGCAGGCCAGCTTCGATCAGGTGACGCTCGACGCGCGCCGCGTCCTGCTCGCCGATCATGCCGAGCCTGGCCGAGAACTGCGCCGCCAGCGTCATGCCGATCGCGACGCCCTCGCCGTGGAACAGGCGGTCGGAGAAGCCGGTCGCCGCTTCCAGCGCGTGACCAAAGGTATGGCCGAGATTGAGCAGCGCGCGCTCGCCGGTTTCGCGCTCATCGCGCGAGACGACGCCGGCCTTGGCGCGGCACGACGTCGCGATGGCATGCTCGCGCGCCGAGCCACCCCTGAAGACATCGGCATGGTTCTTCTCCAGCCAGCTGAAGAAGGCTTCGTCGCCGAGCACGCCATATTTGGCGACCTCTGCATAGCCGGCGCGGAATTGCCGCGGCGACAGCGTGTCGAGCACGGCGGTGTCGGCGATGACCAGCACCGGCTGGTGGAAGGCGCCGAGCAGATTCTTGCCCTGCGGCGAATTGATGCCGGTCTTGCCGCCGACGCTGGAATCGACCTGCGCCAAAAGCGAGGTCGGCACCTGCACGAAATCGACGCCGCGGCGCAGGATTGCCGCGGCAAAGCCGGCGAGATCGCCGACCACGCCGCCGCCGAGCGCGATGACGAGATCGTTGCGCTCGATCTTCGCGGCGATCAGGGCCTCGCTGACCTTTTCCAGGCCCGCATAGGTCTTGGAGATCTCGCCTTCCTCGACCACGATGCGCGAGGTCGGGATGCCGGCGGCGGCAAGCGAAGCTTCGGTGGGCTCGAGCCAATATTTCGCAACGGTGCGGTCGGTCACAACAGCGGTGCGTACGCCGGGGCGCAAGCGCGCGACGCGCTCGCCGAGCGAGGCCAGCACGCCGCGGCCGATGACGATGTCGTAGGCGCGCTCGCCCAGCGCGACATCGACATTGACAGGATCGGAATGTTTCAAGGGCGCAGTCATCGTACGGCACTCGCAACGTCAGCAGGTGGCACACCGCAGAGATGGGCGTGCAGCGTCTCGATGCATTCCTCGACGATCTTGTCGTGCGGCACGTCGCGCGAGGCGATGGTGAGGTCGGCATGGCGATAGACCGGCTCGCGCTCGGTGAGCAGGCGCGTCACGGTTCCTTCGGGATCGGCGGTCTGCAGCAGCGGACGATCGGCACGACGCCGCACCCGGCGCATGATGACGTCGTGGTCGGCTTTGAGCCAGATCGAGACCGCTTTCGCGGCGATCCGCGCCCGCGTCTCCTCGCGCATGAACGCGCCGCCGCCGGTCGCGAGCACGATCGGCCCACCGTCCAGCAGCCGCGCGATCACGCGGGCCTCGCCGTCGCGGAAATGCGGCTCGCCATGGCGCTCGAAGATTTCCGGTATGGTCATGCCGGCCGCCGCCTCGATCTCGGTGTCGGCGTCGACGAAGGGCAGCTTGAGCCGCGCCGCCATGCGGCGGCCGATGGTGGATTTGCCCACCCCCATCATGCCGACGAGCACGATCGAGCGCGTCCCGAGCGCCGACAGAATGTCGGCCTCAGGCGAACCGGATAGCGGCAACGCGGCGTCGGACATGGATCTCGCTCGATCTGCCGCCAAAGGCGGCATGCTTTTGCCACCTATACGACCCCGCAGGGGGCCTCGCCAGAGGACTCTTGCCACGAAACGGCGAACATGTTGGATGATTTCATTGGTTAATTTGGCCTCCGGACCCCAGCACGATGCCCAGCCTGTTCCGCTTCCTGACGGTCGTCGCCGTGATCGCCGGCATCGTCTATGGCGTGGTCTTCGCGCTGGCGAACTTCGTCAATCCGAAGCCGCGGGAGATGACGGTGACGATCCCGCCTGACAAGTTTCTCAAGAAATAGCAGCTAGGCTCCAGGGCATGCGCACCAAGCCCTCCGACACCAAGCTCACCGGCCTGTTCCTCGACATGCTCGCGGCGGAACAGGGCGCCGGGGCCAACACGCTCGATGCCTACCGCCGCGACCTCACCGATTTCTCGGAATTTTTGGGCCGTGCCGGCCACAGTTTTGCGGATGCGGAGACGCAAGTCCTGCGCGACTATCTCGCCGATCTCGATGCGCGCGGCTTCAAATCCACCAGCGTCGCGCGGCGGCTGTCGGCGATGCGGCATCTGTTCCGCTTTCTCCTCAACGAGCGCATCCGTGCCGAGGATCCCGCGGCGATCCTGTCGGGACCCAAGCGCGGCCGCGGCCTGCCAAAAGTGCTGTCGATTGCGGATGTCGACCGCATGCTCCGCCGCGCCAAGGAATTGAGCGAGGCGGCGGATGCATCGCCGTCGAAACGGCTGCGGAGCTTGCGGCTCTATTGCCTGCTCGAGGTGCTCTACGCCACCGGCCTGCGCGTCTCCGAGCTGGTGGCGCTGCCGCGCTCGGCGGCCAAGCGCGATGCGCGCATGATCGTGGTGCGCGGCAAGGGCAACAAGGAACGCCTGGTGCCGCTCAACGACGCCGCGCGGCAGGCGATGGCGGATTATCTCGCGGCGACGGAAGCTGCAAAGGCTGACAAGAAGAACAGCGTGGCCGCCTCGAAATGGCTGTTTCCCTCCTTCGGAGAGAGCGGACATCTGACGCGCCAGCATTTCGCCCGCGATCTGAAGGAGCTCGCGGTCGCCTCCGGGCTTCAGGCCCGGCTGGTCTCCCCACACGTGCTGCGCCACGCCTTTGCCAGCCACCTGCTGCACAACGGCGCCGATTTGCGCATCGTGCAGACCCTACTCGGCCACACCGACATCTCCACGACCCAGATCTACACCCATGTGGTCGAGGAGCGGCTGAAGAGCCTGGTGCGCGATCTGCACCCGCTGGCGGAGAAGTAGGGCCCAGGAGAAATAAGGCCGTCGTCCCGGCGGAGGCCGGGACCCATACCGCGTGATCTCTCGGGTCAGCGCAGGTATTAGTACCGCTGCACAGCTGGACAACTACTAGTCTTCGCCAAACCTCTCCCTGTGGTTATGGGTTCCGGCCCCCGTGCGCAATTGCGCACTAGGCCGGGACGACAGCTGGGGCTTAAACCGCCTTGACTTCGGCCACATCTCCGCGGAAAGAGCCGTGGCCTCACGATTGATTTGGCTGGCGTCTCACGATCGCACAGGCCAAACCATTGAAGAAGCTAAACTTCTTTCCACAACCCCAACCTCGTTTCGCTCTCTCGCCCCGTCCCCCTATATTGAGTTGATGCCAGACCAGATGCGCAGCTATCTCGACTTCGAAAAGCCCGTCGCCGAGCTCGACTCCAAGGTTGACGAGCTCAGGATGTTGGCGGCCTCCGGCACCGACATCGCCGAGGAGATCGGGCGGATCGAGGACAAGGCGGCGCAGGCGCTGGCCGACCTCTATCTGAACCTGACGCCGTGGCAGAAGACGCTGGTGGCGCGGCATCCGCAGCGGCCGCATTTCAACGATTTCATCAAGGGCCTGATCACCGAGTTCACGCCGCTGGCCGGCGACCGCAAATTCGGCGAGGACGAGGCGCTGGTCGCCGGCTTCGGCCGCTTCCGTGGCGAGCCGATCTGCGTGATGGGCCAGGAGAAGGGCGATTCCACCGAGAGCCGCATCCGGCACAATTTCGGCATGGCGCGGCCGGAAGGCTATCGCAAATGCGTGCGGCTGATGGAGATGGCTGAGCGGTTCGGCCTGCCGGTGCTGTCGCTCGCCGATTCCGCCGGCGCCTATCCCGGCATCGGCGCCGAGGAGCGCGGTCAGGCCGAAGCGATCGCACGCTCGACGGATGCGTGCCTCGCGCTGACCGTGCCGAACGTCGCCATCATCACCGGTGAGGGCATGTCGGGCGGCGCCATCGCCATCACCACCGCCAACAGAGTGTTGATGCTGGAGCACGCGATCTACAGCGTGATCTCGCCGGAGGCCGCCTCCTCCATCCTCTGGCGCGACGGTACGAAGGCGCAGGAAGCCGCCAACAACATGAAGATCACCGCCCAGGACATGCTCCGCTTCGGGGTGATCGACAGCATTTTGAAGGAGCCGGTCGGCGGCGCTCACCGCGACCCCGCCGCCATGATCGCCACCACCGGGGACGCCATTGCCAAGGCTTTCGACGAGCTCCGGGGCCTCGACGGCGACGCCATCCGCAAGCAGCGGCGGCAGAAATTCCTCGATATCGGCCGGAAACTGGGCTGATTAGTCCCGATTTCGGTCCTGTAGGGTGGGCAAAGCGACTTGTCCGCCGTAGCTCGAAGAGCGAAGGCGGAAGCGTGCCCACCATTCCCAGCCGCGCGACCGGCTGGTGGGCACGGCGCGTCGCGCCTTTGCCCACCCTACGAGACCTCCCCGGTCGCCCCCCGGTAACCCCGCATTAACCCTTTTTTTGCCCAAATCAGCGATCTCTGTTCCAATCCGGCCGAAAGGCCCAAGTTACGTCCCAAGTTACGTCCAAAGTCGCGTCCATTCAGTCTTCGTTGACCATGCCACTGGGCCAACGGGCTCGTGATCTCCGCTCGGGTTGCGACCACATGACCCAGAGGTTAGAATTTTAATCAATGGCTTCAGGGCATAAGCGCTGGGGCGTGGTCTGAAAAAAAAGCCCGTCACGACGGGTCCGGATTTCCGGTCAGGCCGTGCTCCAGAAGAATTGGGGTTCGCGCTTCGCTGCCCGGCACGGTGTGGGGTCCATCTTGATTTCTCGTTCGCTTGCTCGCGCGCTTTTGGCTTCGGTTGCGCTGGCCGCCAGCATCGTGCTGGCCGGCTGCGACACCGACCAGGTTTCGCTCGCGACCAACGCCAAGGCCAACCAGCCGGTGCCGCCAAAGCTTCTCGCCGCGATGGTCGAGAAGAACATGGACCTGCAATCGCCGATCCTGGTCCGCCTGTTCAAGCAGGAGGCCGAGCTCGAGGTCTGGAAGCAGACCCGCTCAGGCCAGTTCGCGCTGCTCAAGACCTATCCGATCTGCCGCTGGTCGGGCGATCTCGGCCCCAAGGTGCGCGAAGGCGACCGCCAGGCACCGGAAGGATTCTACTCGATCAATCCGAGCCAGATGAATCCGCAGTCGGCCTATTACCTCTCCTTCAACACCGGCTATCCGAACGCGTTCGACAAGGCGCTTGGGCGCAGCGGCTCGCAGCTGATGGTGCACGGCGATTGCTCGTCGCGCGGCTGCTACGCCATGACCGACGAGCAAATCGCGGAGATTTATTCGCTGGGGCGCGAATCCTTCTTCGGCGGCCAGAAGGCGTTCCAGCTCCAAGCCTATCCGTTCAAGATGACGCCGGTGAATATGGCCAAGCACCGGAACAATCCGAACATGGCCTTCTGGAAAATGATCAAGGAAGGCTATGATCATTTCGAGGTGACGCGGCAGGAGCCGAAGGTCGATTTCTGCGAGAAGAAATACGTGTTCGATGCAGCGAAGCCGGCGGACGCCAAGCGCGACCCGGTGTTCGACGCTTCGGCGAAGTGCCCGGCCTATGTGATCCCCGAGGACATCGCCAGCGCCGTGCGCGAGAAGCAGGCCAAGGACGAAGCCGAATACGCCAAGCTCGTCGC
Source organism: Bradyrhizobium genosp. SA-3 (assembly GCF_004212635.1). Taxonomy (GTDB): domain Bacteria; phylum Pseudomonadota; class Alphaproteobacteria; order Rhizobiales; family Xanthobacteraceae; genus Bradyrhizobium. Next base: position 11,254 of record NZ_PSRT01000057.1, read on the forward strand.
CAAGGGCACGCCGGTGGCGCGCATGAACACCGGCATCGACGGTGGCATGAACAAGATCTTCGCCGCCAAGATTCCAGAAGGCTCGACCGGCCTGTCGGAGGGCGCCGAAGGCACCACGCTGCAGATGCTGGCGATGGCGAAGGCGCCCGGCACGATCCCCGGCCACGTCAATCCGCCCAAGCCGAACCTCGATGCGGCAGCAAGCGCGCCGCAAGAAGAGCCGGTCACAGCTAGCAGCGTACCCGCAACCAGCACCCGCGTCGCCGCGGCTGCGCCGGCCGACAAATCGCAAGAGAAATCTCAAGGCGGCGGCTTCTTCTCCAACCTCGGCCGCAAGATGGGCCTCGGCACCGCCGACACCACGGCGACCACGCCTCCGCCGCAGGCCACAGCCTCCGTCGCGCCGGCCCGGACGTCCACGACGCCGCCCACGGCAGCGTCGAGGCTGAAGGCCGCAGTGACCCGCTTCGTGCCGGGGCATGACAAATCCAAGGATGCGGCCAAGGACGCTGCAAAGGATGCGCCGAAGCCTGCCGTCGCCGCCAAGCCCGCCGAGCCGGCGAAGCAGCCCGACACCCGCCTCGCCGCAACGCGCCCGGCGCTGAAGCCGTCGGTGTCGGATGGCGCCGGTGACAGCGGGCAGATGGCCGGCGCCGCACCGGTGGTGCAGTCGAACTCGTTCGACAGCCGGTTTGGGGCGGTGAAGTAGGGGGCGGTGCTCCGTCCCATCCCAGCCTGACGCCGTCATTCCCCGCGAAGGCGGGGAATCCAGTATTCCAGAGACGGCCGTTCTCGATCGAGAAGCCGCGGCGTACTGGATGCCCCGCTTTCGCGGAGCATGACAGCCGAGTTCGGTGTGAGAGCGGCGCGCTTCACGCGCATATCCTACGGCGCCAGATACCGCATCAGTTCCGGATTGCCCCGCACCTCCCCCGCCTCGCCTTGCAGCGCGATTCGTCCGCGGTCGAGCACGTAGGCGTAGTCGGCGACGCGCAGCGCCAAGTCGAGGTGCTGCTCGACGATGATGACGGCGATGGTCTTCGCGAGCTCGATCAAGCGCTCGGTGATCTCCTCGATCACGCCGATCCAGACGCCTTCGGTCGGCTCGTCGAGCAGCAACAGTTTTGGGTCGCCCAGCATGGCGCGGCCGATCGCGAGCATCTTGCGCTCGCCGCCGGACAGCGTGCCGGCCGGCTGGTCGAGGCGCTGGCCGAGCTTCGGGAAGATGGTCAGCACGCGGTCGACGGCGGACGCATCCTTGCTCGCGAGCGAGCCGACGGCGAGATTGTCGCGCACCGACAGGCGCGCGAACACCGAATGCTCCTGCGGGACGTAGCCGATGCCGGCGCGCACGCGCTCCTGGGTGGCGCGGCGGCTGATGTCGCGGCCGTCGAAGGCGACCTCGCCCTTCCAGGCCGGCAGTTCGCCGACGATGGTCTTCATCAGCGTGGTCTTGCCGGCACCGTTGCGGCCGAGCACGGCGACGCCGCCGCGCCAGGGAATGCCGAGGCTGACGTCGAACAGCACCTGGCTGCGTCCATAGCCGGTGTCGAGATGCTTGATGTCCAAATATTCAGGCACGGCGCAGATAAATCTCCTGGACACTCTTGTTGGCCTGGATCTCGGACACCGTGCCCGACGCCAGCACCTTGCCCTGGTCGAGCACGGTGAGGCGATCGCAGATGTCGCGGATGAAATCGAGGTCGTGCTCGACGATGACGAGCGAGCAATGCTGCTTGATCGGCTGGAGCAATTCGCCGGTGACGCGGCGCTCCTCCAGGCTCATGCCACCGGTCGGCTCGTCCAGCAGCAAGAGCTTTGGCTTGCCCGCCAGCGCCATCGCGATCTCCAGCCATTGCTGCTGGCCGTGCGATAGGGCGGCGGCCGCATCGAAAGCGCGGTCGGCGAGGCGAAATTGCCTCAGCATGGTCATGACCTGGTCGTGCAGCAGCCTGCGCGTGCGCGAGAGCACGAGATCGAGCAGCGAGCACTGTGCCTGCAGCGCGAGCAGGATGTTGTCGTACAGCGTCAGCGACGGCAGCACGCTCGTGATCTGGAACTTCAGGCTCATGCCGGCGCGGGCGCGCTCGGTCGGGGTGAAGGCAGTGATGTCGGTGTTGACGAAGCTCACCTTGCCCTGCGTCGGCACCTCGGCCCCGGCGATGCATTTCATTAGCGTGCTCTTGCCGGAGCCGTTCGGACCGATCAGACCGTGAAACTCGTTCTCGCCGACGGTGAGCGCTGCACCATCGAGCGCAGTGAGCTTGCCAAAGACTTTCCTGATGCCGGCGGCTTCAAGGAGCGGCATTGCGCTTCTCCTTAGGCTTCGCACCAAAGCTGCCGACCCGCTCGCGCTCACCCAGCACGAAGCTGATGAGGCCGAGCGGCCGGAACAGGATCACGAGCAACAGCAAGAGGCCGAGAATGATCGGCCAGACGTCGCGATAATTGTCCGACAGCCAGAAGCTGACGCCCTCGACGATGACGGCGCCGATGACGGCGCCGATCAGCGTGCCGGAGCCGCCGAACAGCACATAGAGCACCACCTGCGTCGAGACCACGACGCCGACCATGTTGGGCCAGACGAAGCCTTCATGGAAAGCATAGAGGCTGCCGGCAAGGCCTGCGATGGCACCGCCGACGGTGAAGATGATGGCTTTCAGATGCTGCGCCTTGTAGCCGAAGAAAGCGATGCGCTGCTCGTTCTCGCGCAGGCCTGCCAGCGCAAGGCCGAATTGCGAGCGCACCAGGAAGCGGCAGAGCAGGTAGACCACGACGAGGATGCCGAGCACGAGATAATAGAACGCCGGCCCTTCCGAAAATTCGTATGAACCAAGCGACATCGGCGCGATCGAGGGGATGCCGTTCTGGCCGCCCAGATAATACCAGCCGCGCGCCAGGCGGTCGGCGGCATAGGAGCCGGTCAGCGTGCCGAGCGAAACGAAGATCACGCTGGAGGGGTGCCGCCCCAGCAGCAGGAAGCCGCCGAGCAGCAGCGCGAACGTGAGGCCGATCAGCGTACCCGCCGGCAGCACCAGAAAGATGTTGGTGATGTCGAGGTCGCGCGCGAGCAGCGCGACGCCATAGCCGGCCGAGCCGAAGAACAGGGCCTGGCCGAAGCTCATGATCCCGGCGTAGCCCCAGACGAGGTCGAACGACAGTGCGAACAGCGCCAGAATGATCACGCGCGTTGCGAACACGGTGAGGTAGTCCTGGAGCGCCAGCGGCGCGAGCAGGGCCGCGACGAGCACGACCGCCTCGACGATCGGCAGGACTTTTCGTCCTGCCTTGACTCGTTCCCTGGCCCGTCCCGCTGCCACGCGTTCAGCCATCGCGTCGTCCGCTTCGTCGCCAGCGATGGCCTCTCTTACTACACTCATCGGCTTCAGCATTCCACCTCAGCATTCCTTGGGATCGACGAGGCCGCTGCTGCGGGCGACGATCTCGTAATTCCCGCCCTTGGCGACCGCGGTGTACATCTTCATCTTGCAGTGCCGCTTGCCCGGCACCATCTCGGCAGGTCCCCCGGGACCTTCGGCGATCTTGGCGTGGTCGAGCGCGGCGGCTACCGACTCGCGGTCGATCTTGCCGGCCTCCTTGACCGCGGCTTCCCACAGCTTGAGGCCGCGATAGGTGCCGGTGGCGGCGCTGCCGGCGGCGAACAGGAAGTTGCCGGGGAAATCCTTCTCGTAGGCCGCCTGGATCTTCGCGTCGAACGGGTTCTCCTTGGTCAGCACCTTGAAATAGTCGAGGCAGCTGGCGAGGCCCTCGATCTCGGCGGCCTGATTGATGTTGAGCGTGTTCTCGTCATAGTAGACGCAGGCGAGGCGCCCGCCGTTCTTGAGGAAACCAGCTTCATAGAGCTGCTTGAAGAACGGCCCGACGCCGGGCGGAATGACGGTGTTGAAGACGACGTCGACCTTGTTGGAGATGATGCGGTTGACGGTTGCGGAGAAGTCGACCTGGTCGAGCGGGTAGTATTCCTCGAACACGACCTCGCCACCATTCGCCTCGATCACCTTGCGGGCATAGATGTTGAGCGTGTGCGGCCAGACATAGTTGGCGCTCGGCAGCGCGAATTTCTTGCCGCCGTTCTTGATCAGCCAGGGGATGAACTCGTCGCATTGCTGCGCCGGCGTCGGGCCGGTGCAGAACAGGTAGGGCGTGCACTCCTTGCCCTCGTAAAGCTGCGGATAGATGTAGAGCGTCTTGCCGCGCGCCACGATCGGATCCTTGATCGCGTTGCGCATCGAGGAGGTGATGCCGCCCAGCACCATGTCGACCTTGTCGCGCTGGATCAGTTTTCGCACGTTGCCGACCGCGACGGATTCGTTCGAGGCGGTGTCCTCGATATAGAGCTCGAGCGGGCGGCCGAGCAGACCGCCGGCGGCGTTGATCTCCTTGATCACCATCTTGGCGACGTTGGCATCGGCATTGCCGGCATAGGCGATCGGACCGGTGAGGTCGGTGGCGATGCCGACCTTGATCGGAGCTTCGGCCGCATTGGCCCAGGGAGCCGGGATCACCCAGCTGCCGACGCCGGTTGCGACCGCACTGGACGCAAAGGCGAAATTGGAGAGGAAGCGGCGCCGCGAGAACTGAGTGCGATCGAACATGTGACTAAACCCCTTTTCCAGCGATGAGGCCCTGCGGGCGGAATTTGATGAAGACAATGGCAAGCACGAAGACGAGCACGTCGGCGACGACGGGCGCCATCACCCACGGCAGCGCCGCGCTGAGCGTGCCGATGACGCCGGCGCCTGCGACCGGTCCGATGAAGGAGCCGACGCCGCCGACCATGACTGCGACAAAACCCTGGATCAGGAAGCGCAGGCCGAGATCGGCAAACAGGCTGAACACCGGCACGATCAGCGCACCGGCAAGTCCCGCCAGCGCTGCGCCGAACGCAAACGTGGCGCCGTACATCAGCGGCGTGGAGATGCCCGAGGCGCGCGCCAGCGACGGATTCTCCAGCGTCGCCCGCACGCGCAGGCCAAAACTCGTGCGCGACAGCAGCAGATAGCAGCCGCCCATCACCAAGAGCGTGACGACGATGATGGTGAAGCGCCAGGCCGAGATGTGCATGGCGCCGATGTCGATCGAGCCGCCGATCGGTTCGGGCACGGTGAGATAGAAGCCGCCGATCAGGCCGCGCACGGATTCGCGGATGATGAGGCCGAGCGCATAGGTGCCGAGCATGGCGACGATGGGCGCGGCGTAGAAACGGCGGATGATCAGCGCCTCCAGCACGAAGCCGAGGGCGCCGACCGCGAAGGGCGCCGCAACCATGCCGGCCCAGATCGGCAATCCCTTGGCGTAGGCGAGATAAGTGATGTAGGCCCCGAGCAGGACGAACTCGCCCTGCGCGAAGTTGAAGATGCCCATCATGCTGGCGATGATCCCGAGCCCCAGCACGATCAGGACGATGATCGCGCCAAAGCTCAGGATCTCGAACGCCGCGACGAACGCGTTAGCCATGCGTTAGAGCCTTTCCCGTTCCGATGGAATCGGAACGGGGCTCTAGATTCTTGTTTTGACGCGTTTTCTTGACGCGAACCGGTATCCACTTCGCTCGAAAACGCTCTGGTGTTCCGTTCGCCTGCATCGAAGCCTCGCTCACATCTTCTTCCAGTCGCCGGTCTGCTCAAAGGCATGAGCGGCGCGATAGATCGTGGCTTCCTCGAACATGCGGCCGACCAGCATCAGGCCGACGGGCAGGCCATCGACCATGCCGCAGGGCAGCGACATCGCGGGATGATGGGTGATGTCGAACGGCGCGGTGTTGGAGATCATCTCGAGCGCGCGGGCAACGTAGTCCTCGCGGCTGGCATTGGGGGCCGGCAGCGGCGTCGCCTTCATCGGAGTGGTCGGCATCAGCAGCAGATCGTAATCCCCGAACGCCTTGTCGTAGGCCGCGGTCAGCCGTCGCGAGATGTTGAGCGCCTTGCCGTAGAAGCGTGGACCGAAATTGTTGTTGATGTAGGTGCCGAGCATCATGAACAATTTCGTGGTCTCGGACAGCGAATCGGCCTGCCGGCGCCAGCCGCGATGAAAATCCATCAGCGAGGTCGAATAGAGATCGCCGCGGCTGAGGCCGTAGCCGTCGCCGAACATCATGGTCTGGGTCAGGCCTTCGGTGCCGATCGGGGTCCAGATCGCGCCGCCCAGGAGGTGCATCGGGATCGACACCGTTTCGATGCTGGCTCCGAGATCCCTAAAGCGTTTCGCCGCCTCGCGCACGCTCTCATTCACCGCGGCCTCTGCACCCGGCTGCTCAAAGCCTTCCTTGACGATGCCGATCTTCATGCCCTTGACGCCCTGGCCGAGCGCCTTGGTGTATTCCTCGACCTTCGGCGCCTTGATGCGGGGATCGTAGCCGTCGTCGCCGGCGAGCACTTCGAGCAGCAGCGCATTGTCGGCGACCGTCGCAGTCATCGGGCCGGTATGATCGACGTAGATCTCGATCGGCATGATCCCGGTATAGGGCACGAGGCCCCAGGTCGGCTTCATTCCGTAGATGCCGCAGAACGAGGACGGCATGCGGATCGAGCCGCCCTGATCGCCGCCGATCGCCATGTCGACCTCGCCGAGCGCAATCACGACGCCCGAGCCTGACGACGAGCCGCCGGCCGAGTAACCCATCTTGTGCGGATTGTGCACCGGCCCATAGGAGCCGGTGTGGCTGCCGCCGGACAGGCAGAAGTGCTCGCAATGGGTTTTACCGACGATCTCGGCACCGGCATCGAGCATGCGCGTGACGATGGTGGCGTCGAAATCGGGCACGTAGCCTTCCAGCGTCGACGAGCCATTGGTCATGGGAACGCCGGCGAGCATGATGTTGTCCTTCAGCGCGACGGTCTTGCCCTTGAGCTTGCCGCTGGCGGCGCCCTTCACGGTCGACTTGCGGTACCAGGCATTGCGCGGGTTCTCTTCGGCTGAGGGCCGATAGCCCGGCGTGCGGGGATATTTCACCTCCGGCACCTCGTCCGGCATCGTGGCCACGAGATTGTAGGCCTCGATCGAGCCCTGCATCAGGCCGCGGAACGAGGCGACGTCGTCGTCGGTCAGCGAAAGGCCGCACTGCTCGGCGACGCTGCGAAGTTGGGCTGGCGTGGGAAGGACAACTGTCACGGCGCTCTCCTCAAAGGCTTCTTGATCCCTGGCGTGGACGGAAGCCGCATGGGCACCGCGCCTGCACAGCGCGGAGCCAACCGGCTTCACCTCGATATTACAGACGGAAATATTTTCCTTTTCAAGTATTATTTCGAAGATCCGCCTCAACCGATGGACAATCTCGCTTCAGACCGGCTTGATCAGCTTGAAGTCTAGACCGTCAGCCTCGGCGAGATACATCTGCATCCGGGCGTGACCGTTGCGAACGGTGACCGGGCCACGCGCGCCGCCATAAACGACGTTGCGCCCCGCCGCGAGCATGGGAGCCATGGACAGCGAACCTGCCTTGTTCGCGACGGCTTCGAGGAACCGCAGGCCTTCGTAAGTGGACTGGCCGAGCGAGCCGATCGGCGGAGCGTTCGGTCCGAACATCGTGCGATAGCGGCTTTGGAAGTCGTCGTTGGCCCGCGAGCCGATGCCGGGGAAATAGCCGGAGGCGCAGAACATGTTCTCGCTGTTGTCGGCGCCGATGCCGAGCAGCACCGTCTCGTCCATCGCGCCCGCAAGCCGCAGCGTCGTCGCGGCAAGCCCGCATTCGCCGAAGGCACGGTTAAAGGTGATGCTGTCGGTGCCGATCAGCGAGATCAGCACGACATCGGGCCTCGTGGCGCGGATGCGCGCCAGATGCGGCTCGTGATTATCTTCGCCGAGGGGGACGAACTCCTCACCGACGACCTGTCCGCCGGTCTCCTTGATGTAATTCTTCACGGCGCGATGCGATTGCCAGGGCCAGACATAGTCGCTGCCGATCAGGTACCAGCGCGACGCCTTCTTGACATCAGCAAGCCAATGGATCGAGGGCCGGCTCTGCCAGCGCGGCGTCTCGCCGATCGCCATCACGCCCGGCGTGCGCTCGCCACCCTCGTAGACCGGCGTGTAGATGTAGGGGATGCGATGACGCGTGGTGACGTCGCGCAAGCCGACACGGATCGCACTGGTGTGCAGCCCGACGATGAGATCGACCTCGTCGAATGCGATCGCCTGCTCGGCGCGGTTCAGCACCTCGTCAAGCGGCCCGCCGGCGTCGTAAATGGAAAGCTCAATTTCGCGCCCGAGGATGCCGCCGCGCTTGTTGATCTCGGCGACAGCGAGCTTGGCACTGTTGGTCGCACAGGGGCCCCAGACTCCGGGCGAGCCGGTGCAGCAGATGAAACCGCCGATCCGCAGCTTGTTCGCGCCGCGCCGCCGGAAGAAGGCGTGATCCCTGGGCGACAAGACACCATCAGCCGCCGATGACGACGACAGATTCCTGAGCAGCAAGGACGGCGGCAACGCCGGGCCGCCGTGAGCCGGGAAGTTTACCGTCGCGCGCACGCCAACTCCTGTCTGGGACCAGACCTGAAAGCACATTGAGCAGGCGGCCGCGGCTTCCGCCCTTTTGTTGGGCAATGATCCTATTTTGAAAATATTGAATATTCAACAATTGAAGTGCATATAGATGCAGCATTGATTGCAAGACATTCACTCATTTGGGTCAAGACGAAGTCTTAGCCGTGGCAAAACCGTCGAAAGAAAACTCCCCCATCACCGAACACCTCGCCTACCTGCTCGCGCAAGCCAACCGCGAAATCAACCGGCAGCTCGAATTGCGGTTGAGCAAGGAGGGCGTGCCGGTCGAGCAATGGCGCATCTTGAAAGTGCTGTCTGATGGCAACGGCCATTCGATGGGCGAGCTTGCCGATGCCGTGCTGCTCAACCATCCGACATTGACCAAGATGATCGACCGCATGGTCTCCGACACGTTGGTCTACCGCGTGCAGGACCCCAACGACCGCCGCAAGGTGCTGATGTTCATCTCCGACCGCGGCAAAGTGCTGTGCAGGAAGCTCAACTCGCTCGCGGTGGACCAGGAGGAGCACATCCTGGAGAGCTACGGCGACAAGTCCACGAGCGAATTGAAGCGGCTGCTGGAGAGCTTGATCGACAGCTCGAATTGAGGGGTGACCTCTCACTCCCGTCGTCCCGGCCTAGTGCGCAAAGCGCACGGGGGCCGGGACCCATAGCCACCGAATTGGCTTTGGCGAAAGCTGCTAGTTGCGCTTCTTCACGCGGTATTACGACCGCGCATTCCCGATAGATTCCGCGGTATGGGTCCCGGCCTTCGCCGGGACGACGGTGTGGCAGCAGAAGCGTGTCAAGCCGGGCGACGACAGCGGGGAATGAGGCGCTGACGTCGCCCTCACGCTGCGGCGCTACGCATACTTGCCGTGGCAGTGCTTGTACTTCTTGCCCGAGCCGCACGGACAGTCCTCGTTGCGGCCGACCTTGCCCCAGCTGGCGGGATTCTTCGGGTCGCGCAATGCCGCGTCCGTGTGCTGCGGGGCGAGCGTGACGCTCGCAAGGGCCATCTCGTCTTCGCCGGTGTTCGGGTCGAACTTGTGCGCCTCCATCGCCGGCAGGATAGGAGCTTCCTGCTCCGGCGGGACGATCTCGACGCGCATCAGCTGCGCCGTAACGGCCTCGCGCAGATGCGCGCTCATCTCCTGGAAGAGGTTGAAGGCCTCGGTCTTGTATTCCTGCAACGGATCGCGCTGGCCGTAGCCGCGCAGGCCGATGACCTGGCGCAGATGGTCCAGCATGATCAGATGCTCGCGCCAGAGATGGTCGAGCGTCTGCAAGAGAATGGTCTTCTCGACGTAACGCATCACGTCGGGACCCCATTGCGCGACCTTGGCCGCCATGTGCTCGTCGGCTTTGGTCTCGATCCGGGTCAGCAGCTCCTCGTCGGCGATGCCCTCTTCCTTGGCCCATTCGTCGACCGGCAGGTCGAGATCGAGCACGCGCTTCAATTCGTCCTTCAGCCCGGCCACGTCCCACTGTTCGGCATAGGCGTGCTCGGGCACGTGCTTGGCGACGAGGTCGTCGATGAAGGCGTGGCGCATGTCGGCGATGGTCTCGGCGACGCTCTCGTCCCTCATCAGCTCGACGCGCTGATCGAAGATCACCTTGCGCTGGTCGTTCTGGACGTTGTCGAACTTGAGCAGATTCTTGCGGATGTCGAAGTTGCGCGCCTCGACCTTCTGCTGCGCCTTCTCGAGCGCCTTGTTGATCCAGGGATGGATGATCGCCTCGCCCTCTTGCAGGCCGAGACGCTGGAGCATGCTGTCGAGACGGTCCGAGCCGAAGATGCGCATCAGGTCGTCTTCGAGCGACAGGAAGAACTTCGAGCGGCCGGGGTCGCCCTGACGGCCGGAACGGCCGCGCAGCTGGTTGTCGATGCGGCGGGATTCATGCCGCTCGGAGCCGATGATGTAGAGGCCGCCGGGCTTGTTCACGGTCTTGGCGGGCTTGCTCCCCTTCGCCGGATCGGTCTCGACGCTCTCCTCGGCCTTCAGCACGATGTCGCGGAAATGCGCGATGTCGGCCTTGATCTGCTCGATCCTCGATGCCTTCTCGGCCTCGTCCTCGATGCCGGCAGTCTCCTGCTGGATGCGCATCTCGAGCGAGCCGCCGAGCTTGATGTCGGTACCGCGGCCGGCCATGTTGGTCGCGATCGTGATCGCGCCGGGGACGCCGGCTTCGGCGACGATATAGGCTTCCTGCTCGTGGAAGCGCGCGTTCAGCACCGCGAACAGCTTTGCCGGCTTGCCGGCGCGGGCCGCGGCATAGAGCTTGTCGAGCGCATTGTCCTTGCCGAAGTCGATCTGCTTGTAGCCGTTCTTCTTGAGGAATTCGGCGAGCACTTCCGACTTTTCGATCGACGCCGTGCCGACCAGCACCGGCTGGAGCCGCGCGTTGGCACGCTCGATCTCGGCGAGGATCGCGCCGTATTTTTCCTGCTGGGTGCGGTAGACCTCGTCGTCCTCGTCGAGGCGCGCGACCGGCAGATTGGTCGGAATCTCCACGACCTCCAGCTTGTAGATGTCGAACAATTCGTCCGCTTCGGTCGCGGCCGTGCCGGTCATGCCCGCAAGCTTCTCGTACATGCGGAAGTAGTTCTGGAAGGTGATCGAGGCCAGCGTCTGGTTCTCGGGCTGGACCTGGACGTGCTCCTTGGCCTCGAGTGCCTGGTGCAGGCCTTCCGAATAGCGCCGGCCCGGCATCATGCGGCCGGTGAACTCGTCGATGATGACGACCTCGTTGTCGCGGACGATGTAGTCCTTGTCGCGCGTGAACAGCGTGTGGGCGCGCAGCGCCTGGTTGATGTGGTGCACGACGGAGACGTTCTCGACGTCGTAGAGCGACTCGCCCTTGAGCTGGCCGGCATCGCGCAGCAGGGTCTCGATCTTCTCCATGCCGGCTTCGGTCAGCGTCACCGTGCGCTGCTTCTCGTCGACCTCGTAATCGGTCTTGTCGAGCCTGGGCAGGAAGCTGTCGATGGTGTTGTAGAAGTCGGAGCGGTCGTCGAGCGGACCGGAGATGATCAGCGGCGTGCGCGCTTCGTCGATCAGGATGGAGTCGACTTCGTCGACGATGGCGAAGAAGTGCGGCCGCTGGACCATGTCCTCGAGCCGGTACTTCATGTTGTCGCGCAAATAGTCGAAGCCGTATTCGTTGTTGGTGCCGTAGGTGATGTCGCAGGCATAGGCCGCCTTGCGCTCGGCATCGTCGAGGCCGTGCACGATCACGCCGGTGGTCATGCCGAGGAAGCCGTAGATCTGGCCCATCCAGCCGGAGTCGCGGCGGGCGAGATAGTCGTTGACGGTGACGACATGGACGCCCTTGCCGGCGAGCGCGTTGAGGTAGACCGCGAGCGTTGCCACCAGCGTCTTGCCTTCGCCGGTCTTCATCTCGGCGATGTCGCCCTCGTGCAGCACCATGCCGCCGATCAGCTGGACATCGAAATGGCGCTGGCCGAGCGTGCGCTTGGCCGCCTCGCGCACCGTGGCGAAGGCGGGCACCAGCAGGTCGTCGAGGGTCGTCTTGCCCTCGGCGAGCTGCTTCTTGAACTCGGCGGTGCGGGCCTTGAGCGCCTCGTCGGAGAGTTTCGAGACGTCTGGCTCCAGCGCGTTGATCGCGTTGACGCGGGACTGATATCCCTTCACCCGCCGGTCGTTGGCGGAGCCGAAAAACTTGCGGGCGAGCGCGCCGATCATGCCTAGTTCCTGTGTTCGCGATTTAACCGCGTTGCAGCCAAGAAGTTGTCACCCGCCTGCCTATTCAACTCACCGTGACGCCGATGGCGCCTTCAGCCCGGACTGCGGGGGTCGTCCGCCATATGGGTGGGAATTGAGCAAGTCTGGGTTCAACGGCCAAAAACGCAGCAAAATAAACGCCATCGCCATGGACGCGACCGGCCAGAGATATGGCCGGCCCCTAGCCTTGTCAACGGCGGCCGTATTGCGGCTAATTCATCATTTTGACAGACTTTTCGCGTTGCCAAGGCCCCCTGAATTGGGCGAGTGTCCGCCCCGCTCGAGCAGCCCCCTGCTTCAACATAAGGATTTTCCATGACCACCTCGTTCCCGGTAACCACCGGCCAGCGTTTCCGCCATGCGTCCGCTCTGGCCGGCTGCCTCGCTCTGGCGCTGTCCCTGGCGTTCGCCGGGCCGCTCCGCGCCGCCGACGATCCGGTGCTGGCGAAGGTCAATGGCGCGGAAATCAAGAAGAGCGACGTCGCCATGGCCGAGGAAGAACTCGGACCGAGCCTCGCCCAGATGGACCCGGCGACAAAGGACGAGAACGTCCTGTCGTTCCTGATCGACATGAAGATCGTCAGCAAGGCTGCCGAGGACAAGAAGGTCGCCGACAGCGAGGAGTTCAAGAAGCGCCTGGCATTCGCCCGCAACCGCCTCCTGATGGACAGCCTGCTCGCGGGCGAGGGCAAGGCCGCCACCACCCCCGACGCCATGAAGAAGGTCTATGAGGAGGCCTCCAAGCAGATCACCGGCGAGCAAGAGGTGCGCGCCCGCCACATCCTGGTCGAGACCGAGGACGAGGCCAAGGCGGTGAAGGCCGAGCTCGACAAGGGCGCCGATTTCGCCGATCTCGCCAAGAAGAAGTCCAAGGATCCGGGCTCCGCCGACGGCGGCGATCTCGGCTTCTTCACCAAGGAGCAGATGGTGCCGGAATTCTCAGCCGTGGCCTTCGCGCTCGAGCCGGGCAAGATCTCCGACCCCGTGAAGTCGCAGTTCGGCTGGCACGTCATCAAGGTCGAGGAAAAGCGTAACCGCAAGGCGCCGGACTTCGAGCAGGTCAAGGCCCAGATCGAGAACTACGTCACCCGCAAGGCCCAGGCCGAGTACGTCGCCAAGCTGCGCGCCGAGGCCAAGGTCGAGCGGCTGGACCAGCCGGCGGATGCGGCAAAGGACGCCAAGCCGGCCGATGCGGCCAAGCCGTCCGACAGCAAGATGGCGCCGCCTGCGAAGAAGTAAGAATTCGCTGTCACTTCGCGGACGCCAATAGTATCTAACGTCGCAATGGCCGGGCACATGCTCGGCCATCTGCATATCCAGACCCACCAAGGCGCCCCACGATGTCTTCAGCCGTCTCCCCGCTCGCCCCGAAACACGTTCCCGACATGCCCGTGATCGCGGGCGTCCGTCTTGCGACCGCCGAGGCCGGCATCCGCTACAAGAACCGCACCGACGTGCTGCTGGCGGTGATGGACAAGGGCACGGCCGTGGCCGGCGTCTTCACCAAGTCGAAATGCCCGTCCGCGCCGGTCGAATGGTGCCGCGCCAAACTGAAGGGCGGCAAGGCTCGCGCACTCGTCGTCAATTCCGGCAACGCCAACGCCTTCACCGGCAAGACCGGCCGGGCATCCACGGCACTGACCGCGAAGATCGCGGCCAAGGCCGTCGGTTGCAGCGAGAGCGAGATCTTCCTCGCCTCGACCGGCGTGATCGGCGAGCCGCTGGACGCGACCAAGTTCGACGGCGTGCTCGGCCGCCTCGCCGAGACCGCCGAGCCCGGCGATTATCTCGCCGCGGCCAAGGCGATCATGACCACCGACACCTTCCCGAAGGTCGCGACCGCGACCGTGAAGCTCGGCAAGGCCAAGGTCACCATCAACGGCATGGCCAAGGGCGCCGGCATGATCGCGCCCGACATGGCGACCATGCTGTCCTTCATCTTCACCGACGCGCCGATCGCGCCCGCCGCGCTGCAAGCCCTGCTCAAGAGCGGCGTCGAGGACACCTTCAACGCGGTGACGATCGACGGCGACACCTCGACCTCGGACACGCTGCTCGCCTTCGCAACGGGCGCCGCCGCCGAGCACGGCGCGCCAAAGATCAGCCGGGCCAGCGACCCGCGCCTGAAGGCCTTCGTCAAGGCGTTCAACCAGGTGCTCGCCAATTTGTCCGAGCAGGTGGCCCGCGACGGCGAAGGCGCGCGCAAGCTGGTCGAGATCACCGTCGAGGGCGCCAAGACCAAGGCTTCGGCGCGCAAGATCGCGATGTCGATCGCGAACTCACCGCTGGTCAAGACCGCGATCGCCGGCGAGGACGCCAATTGGGGCCGCGTGGTGATGGCGGTCGGCAAGGCCGGCGAGCCGGCCGATCGCGACAAGCTCTCGATCTCCTTCAACGGCATCCGCGTCGCCAAGAGCGGCGCGCGCGATCCGTCCTATGACGAAGCGCAGGTGTCGGAGGCGATGAAGGCGCCGGAGATCGCGATCAAGGTCTCGCTCGGCCTCGGCAAGGGCCGCGACCGCGTCATGACCTGCGACCTCACCAAGGAATATGTCGCGATCAACGGGGATTACAGGTCGTAAGGCAGCATGGCCGATCTCAAGCTCACACTGGTGGTGGCCTGCGCGCTGGTCGACGCCGACAAGCGCGTCCTGATCGCGCAACGCCCCGAGGGCAAGGCGCTGGCCGGCCTCTGGGAATTCCCGGGCGGCAAGCTCGAGGCGGGCGAGCGGCCCGAGCAGAGCCTGATCCGCGAGCTCCACGAGGAGCTCGGCATCACGGTCGCCGAGCCGTGCCTGGCCCCGCTGACCTTTGCGAGCTACGGCTACGAGACCTTTCACCTGTTGATGCCGCTCTACATCTGCCGGCGCTGGGAGGGGCAGGTCACGGCGCGCGAAGGCCAAAACCTCGCCTGGGTCCGCGCCAACAAACTGCGCGATTACCCGATGCCGCCCGCGGACATCCCGCTAATCCCGCATTTGATTGATTTGCTGATGTGAATTGAACCGCAAACCATTTGCTCAGTGTCATGCCCGGGCTTGACCCGGGCATCCACGATCTTCGTGCCGAGCTGGATGGCCGGGACAAGCCCGGCCATGACGAAGGAGAGAGGCTACGTCTTCCCCGCCTTCTTCACCGCCTCGGCCAGACTCGCCTTGGCTGAGCCGGGCTTGAGCGGCTGCTGCTGGCTCGCATGCGGCGCCCAGCCGGAGAGCCAGATGATATCGAACGTCGCACGGATGCGGCCGTCGGCATCGGCGAAGCGTTCGGCATAGATCTCGGCCATCCGCAGCAGCGTCGCGCGACGGCTCGGCACGCGCCGCCGCTCGATCAGCACATTGGCCGCACCCATGCGGCGGAGATCCTGCATCAGCGCAAACGCATTGCCATATCGCACCACGACACGGTCGACGTCGGTGACCGGCAGCGCAAAACCAGCCCGCTGCAACAGCGCGCCGATATCGCGCAAGTCGGCGAACGGCGCGACGCGCGGCGAGACGCCGCCTTCGCATTCGGCTTCGGCGGCCGCAAACGCCTGACGCAGCTCGGTCAGGCTGTCGCCGCCGATCATGGCGGCGAGCAGCAAGCCATCCGGCCTCAAGGCGCGGCGCACCTGTGCGAGCACACCCGGCAAGTCGTTGACGAATTGCAGCGCCAGCGCCGAGACGATGAGATCGAGGCTTTCGGGTGCAAAGGGAAGCTTCTCCGAACCCGCTGCATCGAGCGCGATGTGCTCGATGGCAGGAAGCCGCGTGCGCAGTCCTGCGAGTCCTTCACCGGGCGTCCAAAGATCGGCCGCAGCATGAAACTCCCGCTTCACCGCGGCCAGCCGGTCGGACATGTCCTCGGTGACGCGATCGAGCAGGAAGGCGACCGGACCTTGCGCCCGCGCGCGCCGCTGCCGCGCGTGCAACAAAGCGCGATCGAACAGGGCGGGAGGGGATTGCGGAGCTTGAGCCATGCCGCTGGTTACGCCGATCACGACGGCTATTGCAATGTCCTCTCTCGTGTCCCGGACGCGCTGCAGCGCTCTTAGCGCTGCTGCGCAGAGCCGGGACCCAGCCGGCAACAGCGTACAATGCGGCGAGATGGGCCCCGGCTCTGCAGCGCACCGCCGAAGTGGCGCTGCGCTGCGTCCGGGGCACGAGAGCGTGGGTTGAGCGGATAAGCACGGAACGCTAGCCTTCCCCGCATGGAAGCCGAAACCGCCCCCGCCCGATCCATCGCCGCCCCTCTGCGTGCCGCGTGGACGGCTGGCCGACAGGTGCTGTCGCGCGCGGCACGGCTCGCCCTCGACATCGCACTGCCGACGCAGTGCGTGTCCTGCCACGAGCCGGTCGACGGCGAGGGCGTGTGCGCTTACTGCTGGGCGCGGCTGTCGTTCATTGAACGACCCTATTGCCCGCGGCTCGGCATTCCCTTTGTGTATGACCCAGGTCCCGACATGCTGTCGATGGAGGCGATCGCGAGCCCGCCGGCCTACCAGCGCGCGCGAGCGGCGGTGCGTTATGACGACGTCGCGCGCACATTGGTGCATGCGCTGAAATACCAGGACCGCACCGATTTGGCGCCCGCCATGGGCCGCTGGATGGCGCGCGCCGGCGGCGAGCTGCTCTCTGGCGCCGACATGCTGATTCCCGTTCCCCTGCATTGGCGGCGGGCCTGGCGGCGCCGCTACAACCAGTCCGGGGCGCTGGCGCGGATCATCGCGCGGCAGAGCGGCGTCGAGGTCCGGGGCGAGGTGTTGCGGCGGGTGCGCGCCACCGAGCAACAGATCGGCCTGTCGCGGGCCCAGCGCGCCGCCAATGTGCAGGGCGCGTTCCAGGTATCCCCCGACCGTCAGGCCGAGATTCAGGGCCGCCGCATCGTCCTGGTCGACGATGTCTTGACATCGGGCGCCACGCTGGACGCCTGCGCGCGGGCCCTGCTGCGCGCCAAGGCGGCCCAGGTCGACGTGCTGGTCTTTGCCCGGGTTGTGGAGAGCCGGTAAAGTCCCATATAATTCAACGAATTCATGACATGAGAGCGCCAGACGAGATGACTGCTGCCATCGAGATCTACACGAGGCCGGGCTGCGGCTATTGTTCCGCCGCCAAGTCGCTGTTGACCCGCAAAAAGGCGACCTTCACCGAGTTCGACATTGCCAAGGACCCGTCCTGGCGCCAGGACATGTATGGCCGCGCCGGCGAAGGCTCGACGTTTCCGCAGATCTGGATCGGTGGAACCCATGTCGGCGGCTGCGACGAGCTCTACGCGCTCGACCGCGAAGGCAGGCTCGACGGCATGCTCGACAGCGTCAAGGCGGTCTCATGAGCGAGGATCGGACCTTCACCGCCGCCATGGTGCAGATGCGCACCGGTTTGATGCCCGGCCCGAGCCTTGAACAGGCCACCAAGCTGATCCGGCAGGCGGCGGCGGACGGCGCCGACTACGTGCAGACGCCCGAAGTCAGCAACATGATGCAGCTGAACCGCAAGGCGTTGTTCGAGCATCTTCAGAGCGAAGAGGACGACACCTCGCTGAAGGCGTATCGGGCCCTCGCAGCGGAACTCGGAATCCACATCCATGTCGGCTCGCTCGCGCTCCGATTCTCGCCTGAGAAGGCGGTCAATCGCTCCTTCCTGATCGGGCCCGAGGGCAACGTGCTCGCGAGCTACGACAAGATCCACATGTTCGACATCGAGCTGCCGGACGGCGAGAGCTATCGCGAATCCGCCAATTACCAGCCGGGCGAGACGGCCGTGATCTCCGACCTGCCCTGGGGCCGCGTCGGTCTGACGATTTGCTACGATGTGCGTTTCCCCGCGCTCTACCGCGCGCTGGCCGAGAGCGGCGCGTCCTTCATCACCGTGCCCTCGGCCTTTACCCGCAAGACCGGGGAAGCGCATTGGCACGTGTTGCTGCGTTCGCGCGCGATCGAAACCGGCTGCTTCATCTTCGCCGCGGCGCAAGCCGGCCTGCACGAGAACAAGCGCGAGACCTACGGCCACTCCCTGATCGTCGACCCCTGGGGCGAGATCCTCGCCGAGGGCGGCGTCGAGCCCGGCGTCATCATGGCCAAGATCGACCCGGCCAAGGTCGAGACGGCGCGCCGGGCGATTCCCTCGCTCCAGCACGGCCGCCGCTTCGGCGTCGCCGACGCCAAGGCCGGGCCGGACCATCTGCATCTCGTACGGGGATCGGCATGATCCGCTACGCACTGCACTGCGACCGGAACCACGCTTTCGAAAGCTGGTTTCAGAGTTCGTCCGCGTACGATTCACAGGTGAAGCGCAAGCTTGTGACCTGCCCGATCTGCGGCTCGGCCAAGGTCGACAAGGCGATCATGGCCCCGCGCATCGTCGGCAAGAAGGGCCGCGGGCGCGCTACGCCGCCACCGGAGGCCACGGCGAGCGCCACGCCTGCGCCCGAGGCTGCGCCGTCAGGACCAACCTCGCTGCTGATGGCGCAGGAGAAAGAGCTGCGCACGAAGCTGAAGGAGCTGCGCGATCACATCGTCAAGAACGCCGACAATGTCGGCGAGCGCTTCGCCAACGAAGCCCGCGCCATGCACTACGGCGACAAGGAGCACCGTCCGATCTATGGCGAGGCCTCGCCCGACGAAGCCAAATCGCTGATCGACGAAGGCATCGAGGTGTCGCCGCTGCCGGTGCTGCCGGAAGATCGGAACTAAACCCCTACCAGAACAGCCACCCCGAGGACGATCAACGCGATGCCTGCAAGCTCGCGCGGCGCGATCGGCTGCTTGAACGAGTAGTACGCCACGGCTTGCGCGAACAACACCTCGATCAAAGCGAGCGTGCGGACGTTAGCGGCCGCCGTCAGCGCGAACGCCAGGAACCAGAATTGCGAGGCGAAGGCGCCCGTGAAGCCCGCGAGCATCGACGGCCGCCACAGTCCGAGGATGCCCCGCAACACGTCTGGCGCGCGCCAGAGCAGATAGATCGTCAGCACCAGCGTCTGCACGAACAGGCCGAGCACCAGCGTGAAGGACGAAGCCGTCACGAACGACACGCCCGGCACCGTGATGATGGCGCCGCGAAAGCCGACCGCGGAGAGCGCGAAGGCCGCAGCGGCGACGAGCCCCGTGATGGTCGGCTTCAATTCCGCAAAGCTCTTCTCGCCGCCGGGCCGGAGCGCAGTGATGACGACGCCGACGGTCGCGATCACGATCGCCAGCACCTTCAGCCAGGTCAGGTGATCGCCAAGAAAGACGAAGCCGAAGATCGCGGTCTGGATCGCTTCGGTCTTGAGGTAGGCCGTCGTCACCACGAAGGAGCGGTCGTTCATGGCGAGCAGCATCAGTCCGGTGGCGACGATCTGGCTGAGTGCGCCGAGCAAGAGCCACGGCCAGAACACGATCGGCGGCATGCCGATATGATCGCCGGTGGCGACCAGCACCACCGCGAGAAAGACCAGCGAGAACGGGAAGCCGAACAGGAAGCGGATGTTGGTCGCGCCCCAGGTCCCCAGCGGCTTCGTCAGCGACCGCTGCATCGCATTGCGCGCGACTTGCCCGAGCGCGGCAATGATGGTGAAGAGAATCCAGAGGCTGGTGATGGTGAACATGGGGGTGGGATGGGGGCAGGGAAGATTGCGGCAACGTGCCGCTAGCGGCGAAGCAGGTCAATCAGGCGCAAGTCATGGGAGCGATGCTTTCGCCACATTTTCGGTGGCGTCCCGGCGTAGTGCGCAATTGCGCACGGGGGGCCGGGACCCATAACCACCGAACGTGATTGTGGCGCGAGATGGCGGTTACCTGTCCTCGTCAAACTGCTTTCACGGAGTATGGGTCCCGGCCTTCGCCGGGACGACACCGTTTTTGTGTTCGCAGCGCCCCCTACTCAACCCCTCACACCATTCCTTCCGCCACGACCATGTAGTTCACGTCCATGTCGGAGGAGAGGGTCCATTTGTCGGCGAAGGGGCTGTAGACGACGCCGGTCTGCTCGGTGATGACGAGGCGGTTGTCGAGCAGGTATTTTGCGAGCTCATCGGGGGTGACGAACTTGTTCCATTCGTGGGTGCCGCGCGGCAGCCAGCGCAGCACGTATTCGGCGCCGACGATGGCAAGCGCAAAGCTCTTCCAATTCCGGTTCAGTGTCGAGACCACCATCAGGCCGTTCGGCTTCAGCATCGCCGCACAGCGCCTCAGGAAGACGCCGACATCGGTGACGTGCTCGACCACCTCCATCGCCAGCACGATGTCGAAGCGCTCGCGCGGATCGATCTCTTCCACGATGGTGCAGCGGTAGTCGATCGCGAGGTGACTCTTGTCGGCATGCAGCTTCGCGGCGGCGATGTTGCTCGCCGAAGGGTCGATGCCGATGACCTGCGCCCCCAAGCGCGACAGCGGCTCGCAGAGCAGGCCGGCGCCGCAACCGATGTCGAGCAGGCGCAAGGACCCGAGGCAGCTGAGGCTGCGCACATTGCGCTCGAACTTGCGGCAGGCGGCGTCACGGATGTAGGCGAGCCGCAGCGGATTGATCCGGTGCAGCGGCGCCATCTTGCCCTTGGGGTCCCACCACTCCGCCGAGAGTTTTGAGAATTTCGCGATCTCGGCGGCGTCGACGGTCGAACCCGGCGGGATGGTTGCGGAAGTATTTTGCTGCATGCTCATGGTTACGCGCGGTCCTACCGCGTGGTGATCGAACTACGGAAGGCGAGTGGCGAGGCGATGGTCTTGATCGTCTCGATTCCCTCGCCGACGCCGCGAATCGTCACGTCGCCGTAGTTGAGAATCCGTCCAAGAATAGTCTGGTCGACGTCGACGCTCTCGACCTTGTCCAGCGCCATTTCGAAGGTGCGGCGCTTGATGAATCCGGTCTTGTGCACGACCCGGAGGTTGGTGACGTCGGTCTCGGTGGTGAAGCGATGGAACCAGCCCTTGATGGTCCAATACAAGGCCGCCAGAGCCACGAGACCCGCGGCTGTAAGGCAAAGCAAAACGAGCCCCTCGGCCGTGACCTGCCGCGACAGGATCAGCAGGGCCAACGTCACGATCCAGGCCACGATGGCCGGAAAATAGAAGATCCAGTGCGCATTGGTCGAATACAGCACCCGCTCGCCCGGTTGCAGGATCTCGTCGATATAACGCGCCATGACCTCGGTTAACCCACTACCCCCACACCCTGCCCCCGCAGGAACCCGCTTGCCCCCGGCCCCGACGCTCTGTATACGCGCGGTCGGTATCCGCGAGGCACCCGTCCGGTGCGGTCACCATACTGATCCTTATGAGGGAATGCACGCGTCGTCATGAGCCGCCTCGTGATGAAATTCGGCGGCACGTCCGTCGCCAATATCGAACGTATCCGCAACGTCGCGCGCCATGTGAAGCGTGAGGTCGACGCCGGCCATGAAGTGGCCGTGGTCGTCTCGGCGATGTCCGGCAAGACCAACGAGCTGGTGGCCTGGTGCACCGAGGCCTCGCCCATGCACGATGCGCGCGAGTACGACGCCGTCGTCGCCTCCGGCGAACAGGTGACGTCCGGCCTGCTTGCCATCGTGCTGCAGGGCATGGGCATCCAGGCCCGCTCCTGGCAGGGCTGGCAGATCCCGATCAAGACCAGCGACGCCCATGCCTCGGCCCGGATCGAGGACATCGACGGCAGCGAGATCATCAAGCGCTTTAGGGAACGCAAGGAGGTCGCGGTCATCGCCGGCTTCCAGGGCATCAACCCCGAGACTGGTCGCGTCACCACGCTCGGCCGTGGCGGCTCCGACACCTCGGCCGTGGCGGTCGCCGCCGCCGTCAAGGCGGACCGTTGCGATATCTACACCGATGTCGACGGCGTCTACACCACCGATCCGCGAATCGTGCCGAAGGCCAAGAGGCTCGACAAGATCGCGTTCGAAGACATGCTGGAACTGGCCTCCCAGGGCGCCAAAGTGCTCCAGGTCCGCTCGGTGGAACTCGGCATGGTCCACAACATGCCGATCTTCGTCCGCTCGAGCTTCGACAAGCCCGAGGATATCGACCCGCATGCCAACCAGCCGCCCGGCACGCTGATCTGCAGCGAGGAGGAGATCATGGAAAGCCACGTCGTCACCGGTATCGCCTTCTCCAAGGACGAGGCCCAGATTTCGGTGCGCCAGATCGAGGACAAGCCGGGCGTGGCGGCCTCGATCTTCGGCCCGCTGGCGGATGCCAACATCAACGTCGACATGATCGTGCAGAACGTTTCGGAGGACGGCAAGACCACCGACCTCACCTTCACGGTGCCGGCGGCCGACTACACCCGCGCCAAGGACACGATTACCGCTGCCAAGGCCAAGATCGGCTATGCCCGGCTCGATACCGCCACCGACGTCGCCAAGATCTCGGTGATCGGCAGTGGCATGCGCAGCCATGCCGGCGTCGCCGCCCAGGCGTTCTCGGCCCTCGCCGGACGGAATATCAACATCCGGGCCATTACAACCTCCGAGATCAAATTCTCGGTTTTGATCGACACCGCCTATACCGAGCTTGCTGTGCGCACCCTGCACACGCTCTACGGCCTCGATCAGACTTAGACGAATTTTCTCTTAGCGGTCGCAGCAAACGCGAAGGTGTCCACACATTCGCGTTTGGCAGGCGTTTTGCTTGGCAAAACAAGCCCCAATTCGCTATAGGCGGACAGGGTGGGCTGCCAGATACTGTGCCCCAGTTGAGGCAATGCCGATTCGGCTCTGGCAACCACCAGGGTCGGCGCCGGATGAGCAAGCTTGTTGTTTTTCTGGATTTCCGGGCGAGCCGCCGACGGCCCTTCGGGGCCCGGCAGACGGAGGAGATTGACGGTACATGCGGAGCGCGTCGGGAGGTCCCCGCGTCTTGTTGAGACGGCTCCGCGAAACCATGGCGGAGCAGGTCTCAGCCCAGGAGCGGCTGGACAAGATCGTGGTGCTGATTGCCGCCAACATGGTGGCCGAGGTGTGCTCGGTCTATGTGCTGCGCATCGACAATACGCTGGAACTCTACGCCACCGAGGGTCTCAACCGCGAGGCGGTGCACCACACCGTGCTCAGCGCCCATGAGGGCCTGGTCGGCCTCGTCGCCAGCGAGGCGACGCCGCTCAATCTGAGCGATGCGCAGAGCCACCCGGCCTTCTCGTTCCGCCCCGAGACCGGCGAAGAAATCTACCACTCCTTCCTCGGCGTGCCGATCCTGCGGGCCGGCAACACGCTCGGCGTGCTGGTGGTGCAGAACCGCGCCAAGCGCAACTATGTCGAGGAGGAACTCGAGGCGCTCCAGACCACCGCCATGGTGCTGGCGGAGCTGATTGCCTCCGGCGAACTGTCCGCGCTGGCCCAGCCCGGCCAGGAGCCTGCCGCGCGCCATTCCGCGCAGAAGGTCGGCGCCATCCTGTCGGAAGGCATCGCGCTCGGCCATGTCGTGCTGCACGAGCCGCGCGTGGTCATCAAGGACTACATCGCCGAGGACCTGCCGAAGGAAATCAAGCGGCTCGACACCGCGCTCGCCAAGCTGCGCGCCGATCTCGACCGCATGCTGGAGCGCGGCGACGTCGCCGACGGCGGCGAGCATCGCGACGTGCTGGAAGCCTACCGCATGTTCGCCAACGACCAGGGCTGGTCGCACAAGCTGCACGAGGCGGTCGCCACCGGCCTCACCGCGGAAGCCGCCGTCGAGCGCGTGCAGTCCGATACCCGCGCGCGCATGCTGCGCTCGACCGATCCGTATCTGCGCGACCGCCTGCACGACCTGGAAGATCTCGGCTACCGCCTGATGCGACAGCTGGTCGGTCAGGACCACGCGCCTTCACGCGAGCAATTGCCCGACAACGCCATCGTCATCGCCCGTGCGATGGGCCCGGCGGCACTGCTCGACTACGACCGCAAGCGCCTGCGCGGCATCGTGCTGGAGGAAGGCACCGCCAATTCCCACGTCTCGATCGTGGCGCGCGCGCTCGGAATCCCTGCGGTCGGCGAGGTCCCGAACGCGCCCGGCATCGCCGATCCCGGTGACGCCATCATCGTCGACGGCACGTCGGGCTCGATCTATGTGCGCCCCTCGCAGGAGATCGAGGCCGCCTTCGCCGAGCGCGTGCGCTTCCGCGCCCGCCGTCAGGCGCAGTACCTCGCGCTGCGCGATCGGCCTTGCGTCACCAAGGACGGCCAGAAGGTCGAATTGATGATCAACGCTGGGTTGGCCATCGACCTGCCGCATATCGAGGACACCGGCAGCGCCGGCATTGGTCTGTTCCGCACCGAGCTGCAATTCATGGTGGGCCAGAGCCTGCCGCGCACCAGCGACCAGCTCGCGCTCTATCGCACCGTGCTGGACGCGGCCGGCAGCAAGCCCGTCACCTTCCGCACCCTCGACATCGGCGGCGACAAGGCGCTGCCCTACATGGAAGCGGTGATCGAGGAGAATCCCGCGCTCGGTTGGCGCGCGATCCGGCTCGGGCTCGATCGTCCCGGCCTGTTGCGCGGCCAGATCCGCGCGCTCTTGCGCGCCGGCGGCGGCCGCGCGTTGCGCATCATGTTTCCGATGATCTCGGAGGTCGCCGAATTCGATTCGGCGAAGGCGCTGGTCGAGCGCGAGCTCACATATTTGCGCCAGCACGGCCACACGCTGCCGGAGCGGATCGATATCGGCACCATGGTCGAGGTGCCGGCCCTGCTCTACCAGCTCGACGAGCTCCTGAAGAAGGTCGACTTCATCTCGGTCGGCTCCAACGATCTGTTCCAGTTCCTGTTCGCGGTCGACCGCGGCAACGCTAAAGTCTCCGAGCGCTTCGACACGATGTCGGCGCCGATCCTGCGCGCGCTGCGCGACATCGCACGCAAGTCCCATGCGGCGAAAAAGTCGCTCTCGCTCTGCGGCGAAATGGCCTCCAAGCCGATCGGCGCGCTGGCGCTGATCGCACTGGGCTATCGCTCGCTGTCGCTCTCGGCCACCGCCCTCGGCCCGGTCAAGGCGATGGTGCTCGACCTCGACGCAAAAAAGGCCGAGGCGATGCTTGGCCCGCTGCTGGACGCGCCTGCGGGCAGCGTCGCGATCCGGCAGAAGCTGACGGAATTTGCCGAGGCCGAAGGCCTGGCGTTGTAGCGGGCCTGGCGCCGCTTCCGCTCTCCTCGCCTCCGTCCGCCCATTTGAGACTGTACCGATGTCGTCACTCCCCGAAGCCAAACTGGACGTCCTGCTTGCGCATCACGCCTCGCTCGAGGCCGAATCGCTGGGCCAGCTCGCCTCCGACCGTTATGTGCAGATCACGCGCGAGCTCGCCGAGATCACGCCGCTGATCGAGACGGTGAAGACCTATCGTTCCGCGGTCAAGGAGCTCGCCGATACCGAAGCCCTGATCGCCGATCCCGCGAGCGATGCCGAGATGCGCGGCATGGCGGAAGCCGAGCGCGACGAGCTGACGGCCAGGATCGAGGAGCTGGTCCAGAAGATCCGCGTCGCGCTGCTGCCCAAGGACGCCATGGACGACCGCAACGTAATGCTGGAAATCCGCGCCGGCACCGGCGGCGACGAGGCTTCGCTGTTCGCCGGCGATCTGTTCCGGATGTACGAGCGCTTCGCCAGCCTTCAGGGTTGGAAGGTCGAGGTGATCTCGGCCAGCGAAGGCACCGTCGGTGGTTACAAGGAGATCATCGCGGAGGTGCAGGGCCGCGGCGCGTTCTCCAAGCTGAAGTTCGAATCCGGCGCACACCGGGTGCAGCGCGTGCCCGATACGGAGACGCAAGGGCGCATCCACACCTCGGCGGCGACGGTTGCGGTGCTGCCGGAGGTCGAGGATGTCGACGTCGACATCAAGAACGAGGATCTGCGCATCGAGACCATGCGCGCGCAGGGCGCGGGCGGCCAGCACGTCAACAAGACCGAATCGGCGATCCGCATCACCCACATCCCGACCGGCATCGTGGTGATGATGCAGGACAGCCGCTCGCAGCACAAGAACCGCGCCTCCGCCATGAACATCCTGCGCTCGCGCATCTACGACGCCGAGCGCCAGCGCGTCGACGCCGCGCGTTCGGCCGAGCGCAAGGAGAAGGTCGGCTCCGGCGACCGCAGCGAACGCATCCGCACTTATAACTTCCCGCAAGGGCGCGTGACCGACCATCGCATCAATCTGACGCTCTACAAGCTGCCGCAGGTGATCGCGGGGGAAGCACTCGGCGAGCTGATCGACGCGCTGACCACCGAGCACCAGGCCGCGCAGCTCGCCGCGCAGGGCGCGGCGGCCTGACGCGTGAGCAATCCCTTCACCGGACAATCGATCGAGAGCGCGCGGCGCACGCTGGCCACGCAATTGAGATCGGCCCAGCTCGACGAAGCCGAGCTCGATGCCCGCATCCTGCTCGGCGCGGCGCTCGGCCTCGACCTCACTGGCCTGGTCGCGCAGGCCGCGCGCCCCCTCACGGAAGCCGAGGCGTCGCGGCTCGCGCAGCACGTGCAGCGTCGCATCGCCGGCGAGCCGGTGGCGCGCATTCTCGGGACGCGCGAATTCTGGGGGCTGCCATTTCGCCTGTCCGAAGCGACCCTGGTCCCGCGTCCCGATACCGAGACCGTGGTCGAGCTCGCACTCGAAATCCTACGCGAGCAGAAGGCATCTCATCCACCCCGTATCGCCGACATCGGCACCGGATCCGGCGCGATCCTGCTTGCGCTGCTGCACGAAATTCCTGACGCTTTCGGCGTCGGCACCGATCTCAGCCTGACCGCGCTCGCCACCGCCAGGGACAATGCCACAGCGCTCGGCCTCGCCGACCGTGCCGCCTTCGTCGCCTGCTCCTATGCGGCGGCGCTCTCGGGTCCGTTCGATCTCATCGTGTCGAACCCGCCCTATATTCCCTCGGCCGAAATCCCGAAATTGAGCATCGAGGTGCGCGAGCACGATCCGCATCTGGCGCTCGACGGCGGCAATGACGGATACGACGCCTATCGCGCCCTGATCCCGCAGGCGAGCGAACGCCTCGCCCCCGGGGGTGCGCTGATCGTCGAGGCCGGACAGGGCCAGGCCCGAAATATTGAAACCTTGATGGCGGCTGCCGCGTTAGTGGTGGACAGGCCACCCAAGGCCGATCTGGCGGGCATTCCGCGGGCCGTTTCGGCCCGAAAAATGCCCCCATAAAAGCCGGATTGGCCTGTAAAAACCTCTTGGAATATCCCGTGGGAACGACTACGTTTCGGTCAACACATCGGTGCCGGCCCCGTAGACCTACGGGCGAAAGCCGGGCTCTCGGGCGAGAGCTTTACTGATTATAGGTTCCAAGCCGCAGGTCCTGTTGAGCGCGATGGCCAGTGGAGCTGCGCTGCTCTCCGACCGCAACGTGAACGAAAGCCTGATTTGCGCTTGAAGACTTACGCAAGAAAGCTGGGCTTGTTTCGGCAGGCGATATGAATGGGTTCGCTGGCAATGAATGCTGGCGGGTGGGGAACGCGTCTTTGTTGAACGCGACGGTCGACGAACATCGGCAGGGTTCAGGCTGCTCTTGCACGCGGTGCGTGCGAGAATCGTGAACCGCTGTCACCAGGTCACTCCGAGCAATCAGTAATGCGTGCAACCTTTAGGGCTGGAATTAAAGGCAGGACATGAGAAACGGTCAGAACAAGCAGCGGATGCGCAACCGCAACAACAATAACAACAATAACCGGCGCGGCCAGAACCCGATGACCCGGGTCTACGAGTCCAACGGGCCCGACATCAAGATCCGCGGCACGGCTTCGCACATCGCTGAAAAGTATCTTCAGCTAGCGCGCGATGCGCGCTCCTCCGGCGACCCCGTTGCGGCCGAGAACTACTATCAGCATGCCGAGCATTATTTCCGCCTGATCGCGGCCGCCCAGGAGCAGTTCCGCCAGAACCAGCAGCAGCCGCGCGGTGACGAGCCCATCGCCAGCAGCGACGACGGCGAGGACGATGGCGAGAATTTCTCGGCCTTCGGCCAGGAGCCGGGCTTCGTCCCGCAGCCGCCGCAGCAGCCTTTCATGCGCGACCGCGATGGCCAACGCGATCATCACCAGCGCGATCACCAGCCGCGCGACAACCAGCCACCCTATCAGCGCGAGCAGCAGCAGCCGCGCGAGCACCGCGAACGCGAGCATCGTCCGCAGCCGCAATATCAGCCGCAGCCGCAGAATCAGCCGCAGCCCGTCATCTCCGATGCCGGCAGCGTCGATCGCCTGCCCTCCTTCATCACCGGTGCGCAGCCGCAAGCGAATGTCGGCGCGAATGGCGGCCAGGGTGGCTTCGAGGGTGGTGGCGGCGGTGGCGAGCGCTATCCGCGGCGGCGTCGCCGGCCGCATGGCCCGCGCCCCGAGCGCGAAGCCGCCCCGGTCGCGTCGAGCGACGATCTCGCGCCCGGCGAGTAAGCTTCTTCCGATTTCGGAACCGCATCGTCCCGGCCACGCCGGGACGATTTGTTTTCAGCTCCGTGTCACCGTCGTCGAGGACGGCACCAGCACGGGCTTCGCCAATGAGGGAATCAGCCGTGCCCGCTCGCGCTTGGCGGGGATCGCGCGGTAGACCTGCTTGGTGGCTTCGACGATGTGCACGCCGGCAAAGGGCAGTGACAGCGCCGCGCCGGCGCGTTCCCACATCTGCGCCGATTTCAATACCCAGCCGCCGGCGTAAGGCGGCATGAACAGCGCCTCGCCCCAGGCCGTCGGCGTGAACCAGGTCTGGCGCAGCAGCTCGGTGATCTGCGAGCGCGAATAGGGCCGGCCATGGCCGAACGGCGTGTTGTCGGTGCGCGTCCACACCCCACGCCGATTCGGGATCACCGCGATGACGCGGCCGGACGGCGCCAGCACGCGCCATACTTCGCGCAGCAGCGCAGCCGGATCGTCCGACATCTCCAGCGCGTGGACCATGAGAATGCGATCGACCGCGGCGTCAGGTAGCGGCAAGGAGAATTCATCCACCAGCGAGGCCAGCGCCGGCCGCCCCGTCGGCCATTTCAGGACGCCCTGGGCCGCCGGCATGAACGCGATGCAGCGCTCGGCATCCTCGCGGAACAGTCCGAGATAGGGCGTGGGATAGCCGATGCCGAGCACGCGCTGACCCACGGCGCCTGGCCAGCGCTCCCGGATGCCGCGATTGATCATTTGCCGCGCCACGATCCCGAGGCGGCGGGAATAGAACTCGCGGAGGTCGACGACGTCGATGGTCATGACGGCAATGTAACATGCGTAGGGCCGGCGCCGCGCGCGGAATATTGCATTGCCTGCGCAACGTTAACGCCATATTTGTCTGGCGGGGCTGAGCGCGATGGAGAGGTCATGGCCGCCGAAATTCGTACTTTCGCCTGTTTAAACGACAATTTCGGTTATCTGATCCACGATGTGGAAACCAAGGCGACCGCGTCGATCGACGCGCCGGAGGCAGGTCCCATCCTCAAGGCGCTGGAGCGCGAGGGCTGGCAACTCACCGACATCCTGATCACCCATCATCATGGCGATCATGTCGGCGGGGTCGCCGAACTCAAGCAGAAATTCAATTGCCGCGTCGTCGCGCCGCATGACAAGACCACGAAGATTGCCAACGTCGACCTGCGCGTCGCCAATGCCGACGTGATCAAGATCGGCAATCTGCTGGCGCGCGTCGTGGAGACGCCCGGCCACACGCTCGACCACGTCTCCTACGTGTTCGACAATGAGAAGACCGTGTTCGCCGCCGACACGCTGTTCTCGATCGGCTGCGGCCGCGTGTTCGAAGGCACGTATCCGATGATGTGGGATTCGCTGTTGAAGCTGCGGGCCCTGCCCGACGACTTCAAGCTCTATTGCGGCCACGAATACACGGCATCCAACGTTAAATTCGCGCTCACCGTCGACCCCGACAATGCGGCGCTCCAGGCCCGCGCGGCAGAGGTCGCCAAGCTGCGGGCCGAGAACAAGCCGACCATTCCCGTACTGCTCGGCGACGAGAAGCGTGCAAACGTATTCCTGCGCGCCGATGAACTCTCGGTCGCCGCCAGGCTGCACATGAAGGGCGCGGATGCCGCCGCGGTGTTCGGCGAGTTGCGCGAGCGCAAGAACAAATCCTGAAGAACGAGTCCTGACGGGGATCGATGCCGACCGCAGCCGAGATCATCGCGCGCCTTGAACTCCGACCGCATCCCGAAGGCGGGCACTATCGCGAGACGTTTCGCGACCAGGCGACCGACGCGCATGGACGCTCGCGCTCAACCTCGATCTACTTCCTGCTCGCGCGCGGCGAGCGCTCGCATTGGCATCGCATCGATGCGGTGGAGACCTGGCACTATTACGCCGGCAGTCCGCTGACGCTGCGCATCGCGCATAACGGCTGCTCCCAGCACGAGGTGCAGCTCGGTACGGACCTCGTGAGCGGCCAGCGGCCGCAGGCAATCGTGCCGGCGAATGCCTGGCAGATGGCGGAGACGACGGGCGAATGGACCCTGGTCGGCTGCACCGTCGCGCCCGCGTTCGAGTTCGCGACCTTCGAGCTCGCGCCACAGGGCTGGGAGCCGTAGCTCCACACAGTCATTCCGGGGCGCCGCGCAAGCGGCGAACTATGATGCGCAGTTGCGCATCAGAGAATCCATCTCGGCACCAATGACGCGGATAAATGGATTCCGGGTTCGCGCTTCGCGCGCCCCGGAATGACAATCACCGCTTCCGTAGCACCATGTCCTTCGCCGCGATCAGGCCGCCGCCGGCGATCAGGATGGCGGCGACGGCGATGTTGGCGCTGGCCGTTGCAAAGCCGGCGGCGATGAGGAAGCCGGTGGAGAGCAGCGGCGTCGCGTAGGAGGCGGCGCCGAGCACGCGGATGTCGCCGCGCTTCATGCCGATGTCCCAGGCATAGAAGGCAGCACCGACGGGACCGATGCCGAGCGCGACCACGGAAAGCCATTGCAGCGTGGTCTCCGGCCAGACGGTGGTCTCGAGCGCGGCATGCATCAGCGCGGCGAGCGCCGCGGTCGCGAGGCAGAAGCCGGCGACCACATCGGTCGGCACCGTCTTCAATCGCCGCGACAACACCGAATAACTCGCCCAGACGAAAGCGGCGATGAAAGCCGCGACCAGTCCCGGCAGCGCCCCCGGCGCAAAGCCGCTGGTATTGCCGGCAAACAGCAGCACGGTGCCGACGAGACCGAGCACGGCGCCGATGATGTGATGCAGGGCAAGCCGCTCGCCCGGCAGGAAGGAGGAGAACAGCACGATCAGCAGTGGCCAGAGATAATTCAAGAGGCCGGCTTCAGCCGGCGGCGCAAAGCGCAGCGCGAGGAAATAAAGGGCGTGATAGCCGAATAGGCCGCCGACGCCGACGACCCAGACGACAAGCGGCTGGCGCAGGCTGTTCGCCGCCTCGCGGCGGCCGATCCAGGTGAGCAGGCCGACGAGCCCGCCGATCGCGAAGGTCATCGCGGCGAGCTGGAATGCCGGGATCTTTCCAGTCGCCACCGTCATCACTGAGAGCAGCGACCACATCAGGATCGCGGTCAATCCGATCAGCGTCGCGGTGCGGGGAGTCATTGTGGAAGGCCTCGTCATTCCGGGATGGCGCGTAGCGCCAGACCCGGAATCTCGAGATTCCGGGTTCGCCGCTGTCGCGGCGCCCCGAAATGACAGTGCATGGACAAATGCCCCGGACAAGCCCGGGCATGGCGACGTTGCCAATATCAGTCCGCGTGATGCCGACGCATCACACCATGTACTGGCCGCCGTTGACGGTCAGCGTCGAGCCGGTGATGGCGCCGGCCTCGTCGGCGGCGAGGAACACGACGGCGCGCGCGATCTCCTCGGGCTCGCCGAGGCGACCGATCGGGATCAGCGGCAGGATGGACTTTTCCAGCACGTCCTTCGGCACCGCCTGCACCATCTCGGTGTTGATGTAGCCGGGGCAGATCGCGTTCACGGTGACGCCGCCTTTGGCGTTCTCCAGCGCCAAGGCCTTGGTGAAGCCGATCTCGCCGGCCTTCGCCGCGGAATAATTCACCTGGCCGAACTGGCCCTTCTGTCCGTTGATCGAGGAGATGTTGATGATGCGGCCGAACTTGCGCCCGCGCATGCCTTCGATGACCTGGCGCGACATGTTGAACAGCGAACCGAGATTGGTACCGATCACGGCATTCCACTGCTCGAGGCTCATCTTGTGGAAGGCGCCGTCCTTGGTGATGCCGGCGTTGTTGACGAGCACGTCGATCGGGCCGACCTCGGCCTCGACCTTCTTCACGCCCTCGGCGCAGGCGTCGAAACTGCTGACGTCCCATTTGTAGACCGCGATGCCGGTCTCGGCCTTGAACTTCTCTGCCGCAGCATCATTGCCGGCATAGCTCGCCGCAACCTTGTAGCCAGCCGCCTTCAGCGCCTTGCTGATCGCAGCACCGATGCCCCGCGTACCACCCGTGACCAATGCAACACGTGCCATATCGTATTCCTTCCCTTGGACTCTTCGGACGTTTCTGACGCGATCGTTTTTTAACTGCGGATTATGCGGGACGTTTGACGGACATCAAGAACAAAACGCCCGGCGTTGAGCCGGGCGTTTCTCTTTAGTCGAGGCGTGCGCAGTTGCGAAGAATATTTGATTTGCAACCGCCGCCTTTTTAATCGCGTGCAACGCACTCAGTCGCGTGTGCAGCGCACGCGTCAGTTACGTGTCAGGCTTTCCTCAGTCACGTGCCAGACACATCGCGATGCCCATGCCGCCGCCGATGCACAGCGTGGCAAGGCCCTTCTTCGAATCGCGCTTCTGCATTTCATGCAGCAGCGTCACCAGCACGCGCGCGCCGGATGCACCGATCGGATGGCCGATCGCGATCGCGCCGCCATTGACGTTGACCTTGGAGGTGTCCCAGCCGAGATCCTTGTTGACGGCGCAGGCCTGCGCCGCAAAAGCTTCGTTGGCCTCGATCAGGTCGAGATCGCCGACACTCCAGCCGGCCTTCTTCAGCGCGGCGCGCGAAGCCGGGATCGGGCCCGAGCCCATGATCTTCGGATCGACGCCAGCCTGCGCCCAGGACACGATGCGCGCAAGCGGCTTCTTGCCTTCCTTGGCGGCCTGCTTCGCGGTCATGAGCACCACGGCGGCAGCGCCGTCATTGATGCCGGAAGCCGAGCCCGCGGTGACCGTGCCGTCCTTCTCGAAAGCGGGCTTGAGCTTGGCCATCGAGTCGAGCGTCGCGCCATGGCGGGGATATTCGTCGGCGCTGACGACGACGTCGCCCTTGCGGGTCTTGATGGTGACGGGAACGATCTCGTCGTTGAACCTGCCGGCCTTCTGCGCGGCCTCCGCCTTCTGCTGCGAGGCGACCGCGAACTCGTCCTGCTGGGCGCGGGTGATCTGCCACTGCCGCGCGACGTTCTCAGCGGTGTTGCCCATGTGATAGCCGTTGAAGGCATCCCACAGGCCGTCCTTGATCATGGTGTCGACCAGTTCGAGACCGCCCATCTTGACACCGCCGCGCAGATGCTGGGCGTGCGGGGCCATGCTCATGGACTCCTGGCCGCCGGCGACCACGATCTCGGAATCGCCATTGAGCAGCGCCTGGTAGCCGAGCGCGACCGTGCGCAGGCCGGAGCCGCAGAGCTGGTTGACGCCCCAGGCCGGGCTCTCCACCGGAATGCCAGCGCCGATCGAGGCTTGGCGGGCCGGGTTCTGGCCCTGAGCGGCGGTCAGAATCTGACCCATGATGACTTCCGAGACGCGGCCGGGCTCGATGCCACCGCGCTCCAGCGCCGCCTTGATGGCGATGGCGCCGAGGTCATGGGCGGGAAGGGTCGCGAACGCTCCGTTGAAGCTTCCGACCGGGGTGCGGGCGGCGCTGACGATGACGACATCGTCTGACATGGGCATCTCCTGAGGTTGATTGGGGGCAGACGGGGCTGGGAAAAGGCTCGCCAGTCTCGGACGGCATCCTGTTAACGTCGTTGCGGCATGTCAATCGGCCGGAGACCGAATTCATGCCGCAGCGCATTCAAAATAGTGTTCTTGGCGCTTTCGCAAGCACGTTTTTGCTGCCCGATTAACCGTGGCGCACAAAACGGTAGCGTGACCCCTTTGAAAATGCTTATTTTGTTGCGTTGCGTACTCTTCCCGCCCTGCGGCATTGCCCGTCGGGTTCCCGTTCTCCGCGCTTGCAAGTGAGAGCCCATGGCGAAATCAGACCAACCCACCACCATCAAGAAATACGCGAACCGCCGGCTCTATAATACCGGAACGAGCACTTATGTGACGCTCGAGGACCTCGCCGCCATGGTCAAGGACGGCGAAGATTTCCTGGTCTACGACGCCAAAACCGGCGACGACATCACCCGCTCCGTGCTCGCCCAGATCATCTTCGAGCAGGAGAACAAGGCCGGCCAGAACCTGCTCCCGACCACCTTCCTGCGCCAGCTCATCCGCTTCTATGGCGACAGCATGCAGATGGTGGTGCCGAAATATCTGGAACAGTCGATCGCGACTCTGACCCAGGAGCAGGAGAAATTCCGCAAGCAGATCGCCAACACGCTGTCCGGCACACCCTTTGCTCCGCTCGAGGAGCAGGTCCGCCGCAACATGGAGCTGTTCCAGCAAACCTTCTCGATGTTCAAGCCCTTCGCCGCGCCGCGCCCGGCGGCCAGCCCGGAGCCGGAGCCCGATGCCAATGCCGAGACGCCGAAGGACAGCAACATCGACGATCTGCGCCAGCAGATGAAGGAAATGCAGGAACGCCTCGAGCAGATGTCGAAGAAGGACGAGTAGATCTTGCTTTTGAGCCGGCCTTCCGCGAGCCGGAGGACGCGCCATGTCCGATCGAAGCGTGCATTGGGACAACGTCTACGCCACCAAGGGCGAAGCCGAGGTCAGTTGGTTTCAGAACAGCCCGACGACCTCGCTCGCGATGATTCACGCGGCCAATCCCGATCATGGCGCAGCCATCATCGATATCGGCGGCGGCGCATCGCGGCTGGTCGACGCCCTCCTGCAGGACGGATATCGCGATGTCGCCGTGCTGGATCTCTCTGCCAACGCGCTTGACGTAGCGAAGAAGCGACTCGGCGCAGCCGCTTCAAGGGTCGACTGGATCGTCGCCGACGCCACGACATGGCGCCCGGCAAAGACATACGATCTATGGCACGATCGTGCGGCGTTTCACTTCCTGACCGATCCCCGCGACAGGGCTGCGTATGTCGAGCGCCTGCGGTCGGCAGTTGCGCCCGGCGGTCACGTCATCATCGCGACGTTCGCGCCCGACGGCCCGGAGAAATGCAGCGGCCTGCCGGTGCAGCGCCATGACAGCGCGAGCCTGTTGGCGGAGTTGGGGGCGGAGTTCGAGCTGATCGAAACGCGCCGCGAGACGCACCACACGCCGTGGGATTCGACGCAGGCGTTTCAGTTCAGCCGGTTCAGGAGGCGGGCTGCTTAACCTGTGGCCCGCGCGCACTCCGGCCCGTAGCTTCGCGGTGCTTCCGCAATTCGTCATTGCGAGCGCAGCGAAGCAATCCAGACTGCGTCCGCGGAAAGATTCTGGATTGCTTCGCTGCGCTCGCAATGACGGAGTTCGCGGAAGCAGCTAGCTCAAGCCGCCAGCTTCACCGCATGCGCAAAATCCCAATAGAGTTTTCGCGCCCGGGTGTAGAACGGACCCGGCTTCAGCTCACGCTCGTCGATGCGGATCACGGGCGCGACCTTGGCGAAATTGCCGCTGGAGAAGATCTCGTCGGCGGCGAGGAAATCGGCATAGCGCAGCGTCTTCTCGACCACGGTGATGCCGTCGCCGCGAAGCAGGCTGATGACGCGCTGGCGCGTGATGCCGTTGAGGAAGGTGCCGTTGGGCACCGGCGTGTAGACCACGCCGTCCTTGGCCATGAACACGTTGGAATTGCCGAACTCGGCGACGTTGCCGAGCATGTCGAGCATCAACGCGTTCTGAAAGCCGCGCGAGGCGGCTTCCGCCAACGCGCGCGAATTGTTCGGATAGAGGCAGGCGGCCTTGGCCTCGACCGGCGCGCATTCGGCGGTAGGCCTGCGGAACGGCGACAGCGTGATGGCGTTGCCGACGGGTTTTGGCATCGGCGCCTCGTAGATGCACAGGCACCAAATGGTGGTCTCGGGGTCGAACAGCACGCCGCCGCCCGAGCCGTTCTGCGCCCAATACATCGGACGGATGTAGAGTTCGGCATTGGCCGCGAAGCGCGCGATGCCCTCGCGCGCGAGCGTGAGCCAGGTGTCGGTGTCGACCACCGGCTTGAGGCCAAAGTTGACCGCGGATTGATTGGCGCGAGCGACGTGGCGGTCGAGATCGGGCGCCACACCCTCGAACGCGCGCGCACCGTCGAACACGATCGAGCCGAGCCAGGCCGCATGCGTGCGCGGGCCCATGATCGGCACATTGCCGTCATGCCATTTGCCCTCGAAGAAGGTCCAGCTCGGCGAATATTCGATGGGCTTCTTGATCTCGGCCATGACCGGCCTCCCCTTGGCGTGATGCCGCACTATAGCGCCACTATTGGTCGCAATTTCTAAATGATTCCCTGCGGGAAGATGGTGAGTTACCCTCTCCTCTTGCCGGAGAACGAAAGATCATGCCGCTCGATCCGCTCGCAAAGCGCTTGTTGACCATGATGGCTGCCGCCGCGCCGCAGGCACGAAGCCGGCCGAGCGTAGAGGCACGGCGGCAGTCATTGGCCAAGCTGATGCAGTTCGCGCGCGCCGATGCGCCGGATGTGACGACGTCCGACGGCAGGCTGCCCGGCCCCGGCGGCGAGCTGCCCTATCGCCTCTATGCGCCCGCAAGCGCCGGTGAACGCGCGCCGGGCTTCGTGTTCTTTCACGGCGGCGGCCTCGTCGCCGGCAGCATTGCCACGCATGACCGCATCGCGGCGGCGCTGGCGCACGCGACCGGCTGCCGCCTCGTCTCGGTCGACTACCGGCTCGCGCCCGAGGACAAATTTCCCGCCGCCGTCGACGATGCGATCGCCGCCACCGAATGGGTCGCGCGCGAAGCACCAACACTCGGCATCGATGCCGAACGGCTGGTGGTCGGCGGCGATTCTGCCGGCGCCACGCTGGCTGCGATCGTGTGCCAGGAGGCGGTTCAGAACGCAGGCCTCTGCATCGTCGCGCAATGCCTGATCTGCCCGGTACTGGATTTCGAAGAGACCTCGCCCTCGCGCGAGGAATTCGCCGAGGGTCATCTGATCGATCGCGCCACGATCGAAGCCGATCTCGCCGACTATCTGCCGGTCGGCCTGGATGCCGCCGACCCCCGCGTCTCGCCCCTGCGCGCGACGCAGCTCACAGGCCTGCCGACGGCGATCATCCACACCGCCGAGTTCGATCCGATGCGCGACGAAGGCAATGCCTATGCCCGCAAGCTGCTCGCCGCGGGCGTCGTCGTCGAGCATGTCTGCCACGACGGCATGGTCCACAATTTCCACGCCATGGGCGCGATCCTGCCGCAGGCGCAGCTCGTGCTATCGCAGATCGGCGAGCAGGTCAGGCGCGCGGTTGCGAGGTGAGGTCTTTCCCTCACCCCGTTGTGGACGAAGAAAGCAGCATCACACCCTTGCGCCGATCACCGCGCGCGCCGCGGTCACGTATTCAGGCCAATGCGCGTCCGCATAACGCTCGGCCTGGCGCGCACAAGCAAGGTCAGGCGCATGAGCTGCTGCAATCATGCGCGCAAAGCGCTCTTCGGCAACGGTGGCGTCGTCCATGGCAAGCTGCGGCGCGGCAGCTACCGCTGCGGTCGGAGCGACGACGAGCCCCGCCAGTCCAGTGAGCAAGATGCGGCGTGACGTTTTCATGGCTGTCATTTCCTGTTGCCCTGTCCTGTTTCTCTTGCGCTTGCAATCATGAGCGGCGAATGCGTGCGACAAGGTAGCGCTCCGCTTCCGCCCGGTCCAGAAGCGCAAATGTGGCAAGCTAGTCCGGCACCGGCACGTCGAACGTGTTGAGCGTGACCGAGACCATGCAGTAAACGCCGACGAGGTAGGAGAGTTCGGCCGCGCCGTGCTCGCCAAACTCCTTCACGGCGGCGCGCCAGGTCAATTCCGGCAGAACGCCGCCACCGACCAGCGCGGACGCCACGTCATAGGCGACGGCCTCCTGCCTGGTGAGATCGACCGGCCGCTGTCCGGCGACGATGGTCGCGAGCTTCTCGTCGGACAGGCCGCGCTGCTCGGCGACCAGCACATGGGCGTAGAGCTCGTAGCCGGAACGGAAATGCGAGCCGGTGACGAGGATGGCGACCTCGCGCACCGGCGCCGGCAGCAGCGGGTTCGACGCGATCGCCTTGACCAGCTCCCACACCGGCTTGCCGAAGCGTGGCTCGCGAATCCAGGGATTCCAGGGCCCGAGCAGCGCGCCATCGCCGCGCATGTTCACAAAACCCTTGAAGTGGTCCTTGATGCCGGCTCGCATGTCGTCATAGAGCGGCTTCTGTTCGTCGGTCAGATCCTTGGGATCGAGAATGGGAAGGCGCACGGCGGGGATCTCCTCGTTGAGAAGATGCGAGGCTCGCCTGCATGCAGGCGCAGGGCAAGTGAAGTTGCCGTGACGGGCGCGCTCAAAACTCCAGCGGCGCGTTGTCGACGACCTCCTTCATCACGAAGAAAGTGCGGGTCTGGCGCACGCCGGGCAGCGCGATCAGCTGCTCGCCATGGATGCGGTTGAAATCCTCCATGTCGCCGACGCGGATCTTGAGGAAATAGTCGAAATCGCCGGCGACGAGGTGGCAGTCGAGCACGAACTTCAATTTTGCGATCGCCTGCTCGAAAGTGGCAAAACTCTCCGGGGTCGAGCGGTCGAGCACGACGCCGACCATCACCAGCGTGCCCTTCGCCACCTTCTTCGGCGCCACCATGGCGCGCACAGTCGCAATGAAGCCATCCTCGAACAGGCGCTGGGTGCGGCGATGGCAGGTGGCGGGGCTGATCGCGACGGTTTCGGCCAGCTCGGCGTTGCTGAGTCGACCGTTATTCTGCAGCAATCGCAATATCTTAAGGTCGATACGGTCGAGCCGGGCAGACATGGAAGAAACTTTCATTTCCAAGCGAAATTCTGAAATGATTAGATGAGATATGCGTAAGTTACGCAAGCTATACCGCAATATTGCCGCCGTATTTGAGAGCACATTTCCTGCCGCAGGTGCTAGTTGCTGCGGCCAGCTCAACGCCAATCGGGATGACCCATGATGCTGGAAAAATTCGCGCGCTACCCGCTCACCTTCGGCCCGACGCCGATCGAGAAGCTGGAGCGGCTGTCAAAACATCTCGGCGGCCAAGTCGAGGTCTATGCCAAGCGTGAGGACTGCAATTCCGGCCTTGCCTATGGCGGCAACAAGCTGCGCAAGCTCGAATACATCATTCCGGACGCGATCGCCTCCAACGCCGACACGCTGGTGTCGATCGGCGGCGTGCAGTCCAACCACACCCGCATGATCGCGGCGGTCGCCGCCAAGCTCGGCATGAAGTGCCGCCTGGTGCAGGAAGCCTGGGTGCCGCACGAGGACGCGGTCTATGACCGCGTCGGCAACATCATGCTCTCGCGCATCATGGGCGCCGACGTGCGCCTGGTCGACGACGGCTTCGACATCGGCATCCGCAAGAGCTGGGAGCAGGCAATCGAGGAAGTGAAGGCGGCGGGCGGCAAGCCTTACGCGATTCCCGCCGGCGCCTCCGTGCACAAATTCGGCGGCCTCGGCTATGTCGGCTTCGCCGAGGAAGTCCGCAAGCAGGAGAAAGAGCTCGGCTTCAAGTTCGACTACATCGTCGTCTGCACCGTCACCGGCTCGACCCATGCCGGCATGCTGGTCGGCTTCGCCGCCGACGGCCGCGAGCGCAAGGTGATCGGCATCGATGCATCGTTCACCCCTAGCCAGACGAAGGCCCAGGTGCTCGAGATCGCGCAGAATACCGCCAAGCTCGTCGAGCTCGGCAAGGAGCTCGTCACCGATGACGTCGTGCTGATCGAGGACTATGCCTATCCCGCCTATGGCGTGCCGTCGGAAGAGACCAAGGAAGCGATCCGCCTTACCGCACGTCTCGAAGGCATGATCACCGACCCCGTCTACGAGGGCAAGTCGATGCAGGGTCTGATCGATCTTGCGAAGAAAGGCTATTTCGAGAAGGGCGCGAAGATCCTCTACGCCCATCTCGGCGGCGCACCCGCGCTGAACGGATATGCATATGCGTTCCGGAATGGGTGAGGCACTCAGCTCTCGCCTCATACACAGTTGTCGTCCCGGACAAGCGTAAGCGCAGATCCGGGACCCATAGCCACAGGATCGCGTTTGGCGAAGACTCGTTGTTACCAGCCTGCCGCAATAACTTCTTCCTGTGGTTATGGATCCCGGATCTGCGCTTACGCTTGTCCGGGATGACGTGGGAAGGAGTTGAGTGCGACAACAAACGCTGCGTTGCCCTACCTCGTCCTGATGATCTGCAGCAGCTCGTCGCCGTAATGCTCGAGCTTCTTGTCGCCGATACCCGGCACGTTGCGCAGTTCGTCGAGCGTCGTCGGCCAAGCCCGGACGATGCCGTCGATGGTGGCATCGTGCAGCACGACATAGGCGGGCACGCCGCGCTCGCGGGCGACGTCGGAACGCCAGGAGCGCAGCCGCGCGCGCAATTCGGGATCGACATCGCCTTGCGGCGCGCTCGCCGCGGGCGCGAG
>NZ_PSRT01000058.1 GCF_004212635.1 Bradyrhizobium genosp. SA-3
AAGATGAACGGCGTCGATCCGCAGGCGTGGTTGACCGATATCCTTGCCCGCATTGCCGCTCATCCGGCTCATCGGCTGGACGAGCTTCTGCCCTGGAATTGGACGCCGGCGTCAGCGATCTCCGCTCGAGCGGCATGACCACCCACGTCAACAAGGTCCATCACGTCACCACCATCACCCAGGTCGCAAAAGACCTCGGCGAAGATGAAGATTGGCTACGAGACGTCGCCAACGAAATGGAGATCGAGGACGGCGCCATTTGGGTCTTTGGCGTTGGCGAAGACGGCGTTCAAGCGTTCACTGACTTCGGCATCGAGCGCCTCATCGAGCTCATCCAAATTTATAAAGAAAATCCGCAGTTACTTAAGCGATGGCCGTCAGAATAATCCAATCAGGTTGCGGCCTACGCCGGAGGCGTACGCAGAGCCACACCAAGAGCCTGGAGGATCAACCGCCAAGCCGGTTACGGCGGCGGCATAGCAGTTCCATCTAGATTGCCTCTCGGTCGCCCCAACTAGATCGATTTGATGCCCGTCCTTGCTAAGGACCATCGGCCCGAGCGTGGGCCCCTCTGATCGTCGCCGTAGAGACATTCATCATTCATCCAAGGCGAAGCCGAGATTAACCACAAGGCGGCTGCGAGCTCGGCACCAAGCACAGCGTCCCAGTTGATGTACGTCTTCATGGCGCGGTCCCGCTTTCATTGAGAGCATGTCCCGCAACCGATGAGCAAGCGCAATGCGGGGCTAGCTGGCGGATGAATTAGGATTGCCCGTCTGCAGTGTTGGCCAATTTGAACGGCTTTGGCCGTGGTCGGGGGCATGGCCTGGATCGGGTTCCAATTTGCAGGCGAGCCGATGGCGAAGTCGATCCAACGGCCGCTCAAGGCCAACTACAATGAGACAAGACACCAACAGGCTTACCGCGACCACGACGGTATAATTGTTACTCAGAAACTGAATGATCGGGAAATGCACTAGATAGATTGGATAGGAAAGATCTCCGACAAATCGATCGATGCTGACGTCCTTGAAGGCTGAAAAGGCAACCGGAGCTACCGCCGCGGCCGCTGCAGCTGCCGCGAAGCTGTACTGAGCTGGCACATTCAAAACAAAATACCGTCCCACCACAATCAGCCCACAGATTGCGACGAGCGCTGCGGCCTTAGATTTCGAAAACGGAAGCATTTCGATCCGGCTGAATAATCGGAAACTGAGCATTCCGAGTACAAATAGAGGAAGCTCGAACGGGAAGAAGCGATAGAACCACGGATCGTGATCTAATCCGGCGTGATACGTTGCAAGTCTCGCTCCAGTGAGTATTAGAGCGACCGCACCCAAGCGGAAGCTACTAAGCCGAGTCAAATAGGGCGCTAATAAGTAAAAATACAGCTCTAGCGCCAGTGTCCACGATGGGCGCACCACCAGGTACGCGGACAGTTGAGGGGCTGTGGACTGAAAATCTGCGGTGAAGAATAGCTTGCCGTGATCCGCTCCGAGGCACAGCAATGTGTCCTGAAGAAAGATCAAGGCGTTGGACGCGAACACCAGACTGGCTGGTTGCCACCCCAGGCTAGCAATGTGATGGAAACCGTTCACGGGCCAGAACGCGAAAGCAAGCGCAGCCACTATCCAGTATGTCGGGTAAATCCGAAATGCTCGGCTAAGGTAGAATGCTCCTACGGACGCATACCGTTGCGATAGGACCATCTGCATGTAGAATCCGGAAACAACA
Organism: Bradyrhizobium genosp. SA-3; assembly: GCF_004212635.1. Lineage (GTDB taxonomy): Bacteria > Pseudomonadota > Alphaproteobacteria > Rhizobiales > Xanthobacteraceae > Bradyrhizobium. The sequence continues at coordinate 1,735 of NZ_PSRT01000058.1, forward strand.
AAAAAAACTTCAACAGCGATGGTCCCCGCCGTGAGGTGAAGCCAAGGGAATGGCGGCCTCACGTGGTCGCCGACAACGGCCAGTGCTAGAAGTAATCTCAAGAGCCCCATCTATTCACGCGATCATCGTCATGGGTCTAGGTCGCCGAGTAACCTAATGGAAGCATACGAGCCCTGGCGGGTATTGTATGCAGTTCTGAGTCTGAGCGACCGTTGAACTACCCGAATTTTTCACACGACGATGGCACAATGCCCCCGATCGAGTCCAGACGGACGAGGACGCACGGGTGCGTCTCCTGACCGCTCCAGGAGGTTTTTTGCTTTAGATCTCCATATCGGTAAATGATGATCGGCGAGCAACGGCCGTGGCTACAGCCTTCATGCTTCTCGATCAGCGCTACGGGAGCGGCGATATCGATAGGGGGAGCGCTCATGACACTCTTATCTATGAGAGTGTCAGATTGCCTACCACTTTGCGATCTCTCGCCGCGACAATTCTAAATAACGCTCTTCGCATGCATTGCCGCAAGCATGCTATGGTCATCCCAACCACTAAGCCCGGGTGGGATGTCCCACTAATACCAGCTATTGTTAATTCCGCTGATCATGGCAAATAGCTTTAGTTCTCGGCGAACGGTCGAGATCGCATACCGGTCCTTAGCAGGTTGCGGAGCGAGGGGGCATCAGCAAGCTCTAACGCGCTAAGCTACCGCAATCACTGGGCTTTTCAGCAGGCCCAGGCGAGCAGCGCTTGCCAAGACGCAAATACGTCGTTATGGACTCGAACGACACCGCGGGAAATTTTGCTATGTCAATCAGCAAACTCGACCGACGCCCGGCCGCCGATCGCGCGGGGTGAAACCGCGAACTTGGCTATATGTTCGAAGCAGACAAGTTCGAATGGATTCCAAGGCGCTGTTGGGTCGTAAAGGCTGTAAGATACAGGATCCTTCGCCTTGGTCATTGCCACTTGCCCGAGGCTATTACGAGGAACATCATGTTCAGACCCTTCACGGCTGAATGGCAGAACAGTTGCCACTTTTGGAGCTCACTCTTAATGCCACCGTCGAGCGCTATCGCCGCCTGATAGTCGCAACCCAGCGGGGCATGATCATCGACCTGTTGAAACGCTTCCCGGTGGATCCGCCCCGAAGTATCGTGGTCGGCGACGCCCAAAGCGACGTGAGGCCTCTCAGGCCGCCGGGTTAGGTAGCTATTTGTTTCCCGGACGCAATCTCGAAAGGCTTGTTAAGCTACTTTTGAAGATGGGCAAGACATAGCTATACCATTGGACCCAGAATCGCATTCCTAGCCTGCTCCATTCTGTAGCGTATGAACATTGTCGCGCTGCTCAGTGGATTTTTGCAAGCCGCTGGGCTATCCCGAGTGGGGTTAGTGACCTGCACCTACCGGTCCGGGCGGAGACATATAGTATGACAAGGAATGAGAGAGAGAGGCGGGTCGCTCTGATCACCGGAATTACGGGGCAGGACGGCGCCTATTTGGCCGAGTACCTGCTGTCGCTCGGCTACACCGTCCATGGTATCAAACGGCGTTCGTCCTCGTTCAACACCGCGCGCGTTGACCATCTATATCAGGACCCGCATGTCGGAAACGTGCCGTTCCAAATGCATTACGGCGACATGACGGATTCGACCAATCTGATCCGCCTGGTGCAGCAGATCCAGCCGACCGAGATCTACAATCTCGCCGCCCAGAGCCACGTTGCGGTCAGTTTCGAGAGCCCGGAATACACCGCCAATGCCGACGCGATCGGCGTGCTGCGGCTCTTGGAAGCGATCCGCATCCTCGGCATGGAAAAGGAGACGCGGTTCTACCAAGCCTCGACGTCCGAGCTCTATGGCTTGGTGCAGGAGATTCCACAGAAGGAAACCACCCCGTTCTATCCGCGCTCGCCTTACGGCGTGGCAAAGCTCTACGGTTACTGGATCACGGTGAACTACCGCGAAGCCTACAGCATGTTCGCAAGCAACGGCATCCTGTTCAACCATGAGAGCCCGATCCGCGGCGAGACGTTTGTCACCCGCAAGATCACCCGCGGCGTCGCCCGCATCGAAGTCGGTTTAGACAGCACACTCTATCTCGGCAATCTCGAAGCCAAGCGCGACTGGGGCCATGCGAAGGACTACGTCGAGGGCATGCATATGATCCTGCAGGCCAACAAGCCCGACGATTTCGTGCTCGCCACCGGCGAGACGCGCTCGGTGCGCGAGATGGTCGAGCTGTCGTTCGCGCATGTCGGCCGGCACATCGAATGGCGAGGCAAGGGCGTCGACGAGACCGGCATTGATGCAAAGAGTGGCACGACCGTCGTGAAGATCGACCCGACTTACTTCCGGCCGACCGAGGTCGACCTCCTGATTGGCGATGCCAGCAAGGCGCGTCAGGTCCTCGGCTGGAAGCCGAAGCGAACCTTTGCCCAACTCGTCGAGGAGATGATGGCGAGCGATCTGGCGGAAGCAAAACGGGACGCGGCCCATGGCAAGCACGTCGTTTGAGCTGAAGGGCAAGAGCGTTTACGTCGCCGGCCATCGCGGCATGGTCGGTAGCGCGCTAGTACGCCGGCTGGCGCAGGAAGACATCAAGCTCGTCACCGTGGACCGGCGCGAGGTCGATCTCTGCAACCAGGCGGCCGTGTTCGACTGGTTTGCGAAGGTCCGGCCGCAGGTCGTGTTTCTCGCCGCGGCAAAAGTCGGCGGCATCGTCGCCAACAACTCGCTGCGCGCCGAGTTCATCTACGACAACATCGCGATTGCGGCCAACGTGATCCATGCTGCGCATCAGAGCGGTGCCGAGAAGCTGATGTTTCTGGGCTCCTCCTGCATCTATCCGAAGCTGGCGCCTCAGCCGCTCCGCGAGAATTCCATGCTAACCGGCCCGCTGGAGCCGACCAACGAGCCCTATGCGATTGCTAAGATCGCCGGCATCAAGATGGTGGAGGCCTATCGCAGCCAGTACGGCAGCGACTTCATCAGCGTAATGCCAACCAACCTCTACGGCCCCAGCGACAATTATCATCCCGAACTGAGCCACGTGGTGCCTGCCCTGATCCGGCGCTTTCATGAGGCGAAGGTCGCGGGCGCGCAGAGCGTCTTGGTCTGGGGCACCGGGACGCCGCGGCGCGAGTTCCTTTATGTCGACGACATGGCGGATGCCTGCGTGCATCTGATGAAGACCTATTCCGGTGCGGAGCTGATCAACATCGGCACCGGCGCAGACATCACCATCGGCGAATTTGCGCGTGTCGTGGCTGAAGTCGTCGGTTACGGCGGCGAGATCCGTTTCGACACCTCGCGTCCCGATGGCACACCGCGCAAGCTGCTCGACGTCAGTCGTCTTGAAAAGCTCGGTTGGCGCGCAACCACCTCGCTGGAGGATGGAATTCGGCGCGCCTACCGTGCGTACCTGACGGAGCACGCCGACACGCTTTCAGAGCCCCAGAATTGAGTGGCGAAGATCAATCTACCATGGACAAGCCCGCAACGCTGATCATCGCAGCACAATTCTATCCGCCAGATAGGAGCACGACAGCAGTCTATGTCGGCAGGATCGCTGACGCCCTTGCGGCGGATCACCAGGTGGTCGTCATTTCCGCAACGCCCGGTTCAAGCGGCGCGAATCCTCCCGGCAAACCGGCCGTCATCGAAGTCGGCACCTGGAATCCGCCCAAGTCCGCGCTAGTGCGACGCGCCGTAGCCATCTGTCTGCTCGCGGTCCGGATGTTCTTTTCCGTTCTTAGGCGCGCAAGGCGGGAAGATCTCGTCTTCTGCGTCACGACACCCTTCACTCTGCCCTATACTGTGCTCTTGGCAGCGAAACTGAGAGGTGCGGCCACGATGCTCCTTGTCTACGACCTCTATCCTGAGGCGCTTGAGGCGGCCGGCATGGTACAGCCCAACTCGCTTGCGGTCCGTCTGATTCGCTTCGCCAACACCCTTATGTTTAAGCGCCTGGACGCCATTGTCGTCATTGGACGGGATGTCCCTCCTCTCATCCAGAAGTATCGAGGTGTCGATGCCGGCAAGCTTCACTACATTCCCAACTGGGCGCTAGTTCCGATCGGATACCGGGAGATCGCTCGCGCCAGTCGATTCCGCGCGCCTGATGCGTCACGGTTCATCGTTGGCCTTTCGGGCAATCTCGGCTTCACCCACGATCCTGCGACAGTCTTCGAGGCGGCCCGGCTGCTGCGGGACGATAAGGATATCCACTTCATCCTCTCGGGATGGGGCGTTGGCTGGAAGGACCTTAACGATCTGTTCGCGAAGGACAGACTCGAGAACGTCACGATCCTGAAGCCTGTCGCCGAGGATGAGCTCGTCGAGTTCCTGTCCGCCGCCGATCTCTGGATCATCCCTTATCGTCGCAACGTGGCTGGCGTTTCCATACCGAGCCGCCTCTACAACATCCTCGCCGTTGGCCGGCCGGTCATTGTAGCCTCTGAGGGAAGTTCCGAGGGAGCTCTAGTGCTCAACGAAGAGGCAATCGGATGGGTCGTTCCGCCGGAAAATCCGGCCGAGCTTGCCCGTGTCATCCGCGAAGCCGCTAGAGACCGCCAGGCCACGATAGACAAGGGAATTCGGGCAGCCGCTGTTGCCGAGAAATATTACGAAGATGTCGCGCTCGCCCGCTATCGCTCGGTCGTCAGCAGCATCAGGTAAGATTGAACTGATCGACGTCGCGCGTCGCAAGACCGCAATGCGGCTCTCAGATCCTGCCCGACAAAGCGAGCGTCGTCCATCAGCCGGTCAGCGCGAAAAACTCCTTACCAATCCTTCTTGACACGCCGCAATGGTAAAGAGCTGGCTGCCGCGGCGCGCTTGATGGCATCCGCAAAATCTTCGGCGAATTTGGCAACACGCCCTTCGACAGAGGATCCCAACTGCCTTACATGGAAGGGCTCGTCTCTCGATACAGCTTCGGCAAGGCATCCGGCGAGAGCCCCAGCATCGTCAACGCTGAAGTAGACAGCCGAGCCACCAATCTGTTCGCGGTGTACGTCCAAGTCCGATACGATCATGGGTACATTAAACGACTTCGCTTCTTCCACGGTCGTACTCCAGCCTTCAAACCGTGACGGGTTGATCAGTGCCCGGCATGCCCGGAGCAATGCGTAGACATGCGCGAGAGGAATCATCCCCAGGTAGCGAAAGTTGTCCTTAAGTCCGCGCTCCTCAACCTGTCGCATGATGCTGTTGAAGGATGTTGGGGGGTCGTCGGGCCCACCTGATACCGCAACCACAATCTTTATACCTCGCTCAGCCAAAATCGCCAGTGCATCGAGCACCAATTGGTGGTTCTTGTGCCGCCAGAACTGGTTCGGCAAATAGAAGTATCGCTCAGGCAAGTCATAAAGGCTGATAATCTCGCGAGGATTGGCTGCAAGAAGGTCATTAGTCGGGTAACTGGCGAACCTGACGACCGAGATGTGATTTGTCGCGCGCGGATAAAAGCGCCTGCAGTCCTTTAATGCACTTTCGCTGCTCAGAACGATCGCTCGTCCTGCGGCAAGCTGTGCACGAAACCCGAGCTCACGGCGCCAACGGGCCGTCGTGGAAAACAGGTGAGGCAGGCTCTTGTGCTGCAAATCCGGAAACCAGGCGACGGTCGGCAATGAAAGGCGCCAACCGAAAAACCGAGCATGCTCGAACACGACGTCAACTCTCTCCGCATCGAAAGCAGCAGCGGCGGTATGGTCTATTCCGGCAACGAGCGCACTGATCAACCCGGAATGGTCGCGTTCAAACGCCTTATGCTTTACGACTTCGACGTTTGGAATCCGCACAAAACTAGCCAGATCCTGGTCATCGTCCGAAAGGCCTGCAAATATTACAGGCTCGAGCTCGCCGGGACGGTATCTATGAAGAGCCGCGAAAAGGTTTTGGAGATAGTTAAATCCGCCTGCATGCAACCTGCGGGGAATGAATGTGAAGCCGACACGGAGGGGCGGCCGAGTCAAAGAAATTGCTCCTTGAACCAGGTGACGTAGTCGGCAATGCCCGTCCGAACGGCTATTTCCCACTCAAAGGATAATGCGTTCAGCCGGCTGGGATCAGCGACCAGGCATAGAGGATCGCCCGGTCGCGCTACACCTGAAAACTCCACCGGAATATTCAAGCCCCAGCCATGCATGACGTGTCGAGCGATATCTGCAACGGACGTTGCAATGCCCGAGCCTCCATTGATGATTTCAACTGCTTGATCCGGCGGATTGCACCCAACGTGCGCTAACAATCTCGCCACATCACGGACCTCTGTCCAATCGCGCAGCTCTCTCCCGGTACCCCCGAGTGTCAGAGTTCCACCCCCCTCGCGCAAGCGCATACAAATATCCCAAAGCAACTGCTTGCGCAAATTGGCACCGTAGACCGAAAAGAGCCGCACGATTGTGCTTTGCAAGCCGAACGTGGTTGCGTAGCTACGACTGAGCTGCTCGATTATGAGTTTATGCTGTCCATAGGGAGATACGGGCTCGGTCGTTGCGCTTTCAGAAATGCGCCCCACATGCGCGGCGCCGTAGACCGCCGCACTAGAGACGACCACAAGATGACACTCCGGCGCAGTTGTACGCAGCCACTCCAGAAGACGAGCTGCGGTTGTTACCGTGCGCGAAAAATCTTCGTAGGGCTGCGCGATGGATACTCCAACGGAAGATCCGCCGGCCAGATGGAACACAATGCTTGGTAACCCCGCTCGCACTGCCAACGCGTTAAGATTGGCAGACTCGATTTCACCGTTCAACCAATTGCGCATTCCGAGATAGTGCTTCTCAGGCTCTTCGATCGCCCCATGGCCAACGCCATGTACAGCGAGTCCTCGCTGGGCCAGCTCGCGCGTCAGATATCTTCCAATAAAGCCATTGGCACCGGTGATCCAAATGGTCATGGCAATCTCACCCCCTCTTGTCCAACTAGAAAGAGCGAATGCAATCGATAACAATTTCTTGCTGTTTCCTCGTCATCTCGGCATACATTGGAAGTGAGAGAATACTGCTTTGATCACGGTACGCATTCGGAAACTGACTCGCGCTATGCCCGAACCGCTTGTAGGCCTGAAGAAATGGCAGCGCGGTCGGATAGTTGATCGCGGTCTGCACCCCCTTGGAATTGAGATGAGCGGCTAGCGCGTCGCGTCGCGGATGACGGATGGTGTAGAGGTGATAGACGTGACTGCGGCCGAGTGCGACCTGCGGCACCTCTACATCTTCTATCTGATTGAGGCAGGCATCGTAGATCGCGGCCGCATGTTGCCTCGCCTTGGTCCAAGCAGCGAGATGCGGCAGCTTCGCGGAAAGGATCGCTGCCTGCATCCCATCGAGCCGACTGTTGATGCCCTCGATATTGTGCTGATGTTTCACGCGGCCACCATGGCGCGCTAACATGGTCATGCGCTCTGCAAGTTCAGCATCGTTGGTGACGACGGCGCCAGCATCGCCCATAGCGCCGAGATTCTTGCCGGGATAGAACGAGTAAGTCGCGGCCGCGCCGAAGGTTCCGACCATCCGGTCCTTGTAGCACGCTAGGTGCGCCTGGGCGCAGTCCTCGACGACCCACAGGCCATGCTTGCGCGCAATCGCCATGATCGCGTCCATGTCCGCGGACTGGCCGTAGAGATGCACCGGAATGATTCCGACGGTCCGCGGCGTGATCGCGGCTTCGATTGCCGCCGGGTCGATCGTGAAGGTCTCGCCGTCGGTGTCGCAGAACACGACTTGCGCGCCAGCATGCGTAATCATCGCCGATGTCGATATCCAGGAATGCGCGGTCGTGATGACCTCATCACCCGGCTTGACCCTGAGCCCCGCCATCGCGAGGTATAGTGCATCAGTGCCGTTCGCACAGGATACGCAGTGCTTGACACTTGCCGCGGCCGCAAACTCCCGCTCGAAGGCATCGACATAGGGTCCCCGGATAAAGGCGCTATCGCGTATGACCGCAGCGATGGCGCCATCGATCTCAGCCTTGATCGACTGGTACTGGAGCTCGAGATCCGCGTAAGGTACCGGCATTGGAGCTAACCTCTAGTTCTTGCCCTTAAGGAGACGCGCGGGATTTCCCGCATAGCTCCCGGCCATGGTGATATCTTTCGTGACGACCGAACCCGCCCCGATCACCACGTCATCGGCGATGGTTACGGGCATGATGGTGGCGTTTGAACCGATCGATACCCGATTTCCGATCTTCGTCGCACGCCACAATTCCCGGCGCCCGCGCGCCGGCCCCCCAGTCGAGAAGGTATCGTTGATGAACATCACGCCATGGCCGATGAAGCAATCCTCCCCGATCGACACGAGCTCGCAAACAAAAGCATGCGACTGCACACGGGTCCGCGCGCCGATCACGGCGCCAGTCTGAATCTCGGTGAAGGGCCCGACGAAGCAGTCATCCGCGATCTCGCAGCCGTAGAGATTGCAGGGCTCGACCAATTTGATGCGCTCACCGAATTTGACGTCGCGCACGCCGACCTGGTGCACTTGCGGCTTGCTGCTCACGAGAGCACTCCGAGCCGGCTCCGTCGGGGCTCGAAGCGAAGCGCAACCTCTTGCCCGGTCTCGATCGACTCGTAGAGGGCCGAAATCAGTTCGAGGCTCTTGCGGCCTTGCAGGCCGTCGACCAGCGCGGCGCTCTGATGCAATAGGCAATCCACGACATGCTGGTAATAGGCCTGATGGCCAAATCCGTAGACGTTGGGCGGATTGACTGAGAACTTCTCGACGACAACCTTATCGCTCGGCAGCGCATCAACGAAATTCCAGTGCCTGATCTGATTAACCGCGAAGCCCGCGATCTCCACAGTGCCTTTCTCCCCGAGGATGGAAAGGGATCCCTCAAGGTCCTTGGGACGAACCGCTGTTGTCGCCTCGATAATCCCCAGTGCACCGTTGCGAAATTTGAGGGTCGCCACGGCAGTGTCTTCGGTTTCGACCTTCACCAGAGCCGTCGCTGACCGGGCGTGAACGCTCACCACGTCACCGAAAAACCACTCCAGCATATCGATATGATGGCTGGCCTGATTTGTGAGCACGCCGCCGTCATAAGCCCAGGTGCCACGCCACGCGTCCTGATCGTAATAAGCCTGGTCCCGACACCATCGCACACGCACCGTGCCGAGGACGAGCCGGCCGAACCTGCCGGCGTCCAGCGCCTCGCGCGCTTTCACGACCGGGACGTTGAATCGGTTCTGCTTCACGACAAACAGCTTGACGCCGGCCTCGTCGCAGGCGCGGATCATGTCGTCAGCGTCCTGCAACCGAAGCGCCATCGGCTTCTCGACGATGACGTGCTTGCCGGCGCGCGCACAGGCGATGGCGTGCTCGGGATGCATGCCGCTCGGCGTCAGGACCGCGACGGCATCCATGTCGGTGCGCGCGAGAAACTCGTTCAAATCGTCGTAGGCCGGAACTGCAAACTTCGTCGCGACGGCGTCGGCGCGAGCTTTGATGGAATCGCAGACCGCGACCAGGCGCGCGCCCTCGATTTGACCACTCCCCAACAGCTCCGAGTGACGCTTGGCGATACGCCCGCATCCGAGCAGGCCAAACCTGATCATTGAGCGATCCTTTCCTTTGCGCCCGGTGGTAAAATCTAGGGTCGTCTATATTCGAGATACCCCTTTTAGATCAAGTCCTAGGCATGAAAAGCTGATCCACCTCGCTCCGCGCATTCCGTCAACCCGACCAACTGAATCGGAGCTCAAACTTAGTTTGCCGGACGGCCATCTCAGGATCGCTAGATCAGATTGCGGGCCACATCATTTCTATACGTCTACGCAGGCCGTCAGCAATTGCACCGCACTTGGGATCAATGGCTTCATGAACTATTTTCCCGACCTCAACAGCTCGCTTGACCGCAGATAGCGCTGGACCTGCCTTTCCATACATTCTCAAGTAGGGATTGGCTCAACAGCGCCACGCTGCAAGCCTCACAGACCGTCGACAGCGCCCAGCGTCCTCCAAGGAGGACAAACAAGATTGAGCGCCTACTTATAGGCGACAAATGTATACAGTCGACCCGGTCGATTGTCGAAACAGCTAGCAACCGATAAAGTCGCCTCAATCAGCATTCGTGGAGTCACGGCCCGCAAAAGTGAAGCAATAGGAAGCTTGCGTGAACATTTTTTGATGACCTCTTCGCGAATCCGATCAATCGTATAGGGGTAGAGATTGATGGGATTCTTGAGCGGCAAAAGAACCTCGATAGAACGGAATTTTGCTTGTCTTAGCGCGGCCAGATATCGATCCAACCGAAACGCATGTTCTCCCCCATATAGACGGTGAAGTGGATGCAGCGCAAGAAACCTAGGTAGATCCGCATCCTTGGTGATCACGTGTTCTCTTGCAGCTATCAGCAAGCCATCTGGCTTGAGCACTCGATACATCTCGCTGCATGCGTTCTCAAGGTCACGAGTGTGGTGAAGTACGGCGCGCGCGAAGACCACATCAAAGGTTGCTTCGGTGAAGGGTAGCTGCTCCGAAAATTGTTCGACGACTTCAATGCCGAGGCGGCTTTCCGCCGCGAGACTGCGGATCGCGTCAGCCCCAACAATTGCACTCGGGTCAGGCTCGAGCGCAGTGACTTCGAATCCATCGCGAGCTAAGGCATAGCTCGCTATCCCCCGACCCGCACCAACATCTAGCGCCCTGCCCGACCTACCGGACAAGAGGCGTGATATCTCTTGCCATTCGGAAGAATGGAAGTACCGCTCGGCTGCTCCGATGAGCGGATCGTCATAGAAGGCGTCCAAGACGAGCTGCTGTTGCTCCGGTTGTTTACGGAGCCAGCACACGGCGTCTTCCCAGGTACCTTTTACCGCAGCATTCATGAGTACGAGACCATAATCAATTTCACTAGACTAGTTTCTGGAAGCGATCCCATTGTCTTGTCTTGCTGTACAGACTCTTCACCATGCCGTGGCCGGCCTCCGCGATCGACAATGCCCAAGATGGATCGGACAGCAGTCGATGAACCAGCGCTGGAATCTCATCGGGGACAGAATAGGTCACCATCGTTTTTCCATCCACGAACCCTTCCGGGTAGTTGCCGGCGTCCGTCAGCAGGACCGAACCGCAACCAGTTGCTTCAAAGCAACGCATATTTCCCCGGTCGGCTCCAGCCATATCAACCGCCCCGTTCAGAACGATCCTCGCGCTCGCGAATGCCGAGTACATTTCTCGCCCGTAGAGAGGTCTCATAGCCCGCTCTGCGACTTGACGCGGGTACGCGAACTTATTCAGGAAGGGAACTAACGGAAACGCATTGGCAATACGCGTCAGTCGCCCCTGCTCGAGATGGAAGCGCGAATTTACGCCCTGGAGGTTAGCCGCCACATTCAATATCGCCGACCTCCCGATGTGATGGCGCGAAAAACCTCCAGCGAATATCAAATCCAGCGGTTTGGTCGTCTCACCCGCATATTCGCTCATTGAAGGATCGTATGCAGGCGCGAAATACGCCACTCGACATCCCCTCCGCTCCCAATCCTTCAGGATCGAGGGAAAATTGCACACGACAAGATCGTATTCGCTCAAGTCTACAATGCCCGAAGGTGCCGCACGCCAGCATACGGTTTGTCTGACACACCCCGGCATTTTTTTTACGAAATCAGACCCATATAGCATGGGATCGAGATTGTAGAAGACCTCGGCATTGTGGTGCTCGATCTGAGCAAGAAGTATCTTCGTCAAATCGCTCGTTTGGAGACCCTGCTCTCGCGCCCAGGTTGTCTGCAATCGCTCATCATCGCCGTTTGTATAAAACGCACGTGTGTCGCCCTCCAGTATCGGAGACAGAATATGCAAGGCGGCGAACCGAGTGCCCAGGAACTCTAGAATCTGCTGGCGGAATGTGTTGCGACTCGGCCTGCAACGGTAGCTTCGGAATCCGCGCGAGAGACCGTTGTTCTGGAAAATCCTCATTGCGACAGTTCGGCCTTATCACCGTTACTCAGCATTCGAATCACCCGAGCCGGATTTCCCGCAACGAGAGCATAAGGCGGAACATCTCGCGTAACAACGGAACACGCGGCAACAACAGCACCTTCCCCGATCGTCACTCCCTTCAATATTGTTACATTGAATCCTACCCACGCCTTATCGGCGATTACCACTGGCGCGTTGGGTACGTAAGACCAATCTTTTCGATTGCGCGACCATTCGCGCACGTCGTTCCGACGCAGATCCCACTCAAGGCTGTGCGAATCGTGGTCAACGATCGTTGCGCCCCAAGAAACGAGGACGTCATTTCCAATGGAAATCTGCTGAAAGCAAATGACGGTGGATAGGCCAATATACGTCCGATCGCCGATGAGAACCTTGCCCCCCCGGTTTTCAAAAATGATGTTCGCGTGGACAATAGAGCCTTCGCCGATTCCCAATCGGTTGCCGTGAACACGACGAAGCCGGCGCCAAGCCAACGAGGTTCCGTTTCCGACGGAAACCGCGCCTGACCTCCATGCCTTCCAGCCCATCAAGACATCAAGAACGCGTATCGGCAATGCAGTCGGCATTAGCTGCCCGTCCCACTGTCGAAGACGATAGGCGCAGCCTCGGCTACCTCGCCACCTTCCTCGCGCCTCAAGCGCTTGCCGATTCCAAGAAGGAGCGCGACAATCAACGGCAGTCCCAATCCGCCGGATAGAACCGAAGTTGGAAGCGCCGAGATCATTAAGTTGTAGATCCCAATGAACGCAGCGGCCAGAGCCGCCACCGCTACCGCGGTCTTTCCCTCCCTGAGAAACAACGTATCTATAGCTCGGCAGATCGCGCCCGCGGCTATGCTGTATATGACCACGCCCGCATAGGAAAAGTCGACCCATGCATCTGCAATAAACATAGCGGTCGTATGCGTCCCTTCGGCCGACCGCCATAGCCTCGCCACCACGTCGTAAGATGGGGTCCAATCCCAGTTCAACAGGGTGGCCACCCATCGAATGTTGGCTCCCCACATGTGATGAAGCCTCCAAGGGAACGCTCCAAAGTACTCCAGCAGCGCCGCGTTTGAGTAATCGAACGCTCGATAATAGAAGAACCCAAGCGCGTCCGTCGCATTCATACCCGGAATTGCCAACTGAAATATCGGAACGAAAATCAATACTGTTACCGCAAGGCCCCCGACTGCCATGCGCCAGTTCAGATTATTTCGAAACAATAGATAACCTACGAATCCGAGCTGAAGCAGAAACAAGGCGGTAGGTGCCTTATTGAGCGTCTCGAGCTTTGCCAAGAGAGTCGTCATAACGAGCAAAGCGGTCGCAACTAGCAGGGGCCACCATCGCTGCGTCCATCCTGCTAGAGCACCCCAGATTATCATCATCGGCGCGACGGAAGCCGCGATACAATTGTAAAGATAGCTTTGGCTTCCACCGTGCTGCTGGCGGTAGGCGATCTTAGCAAATTCGTCCCCCGGCACGGAGAGATATCCGAGCAGGATTTGAAGGTGGCCCTCTCGGTACGATGTCCATCCCATGAAAATCGCGAGCGCGAGGACTATGCTGAATAGCACCAACGACCTCTGTGATGATGACGTTAGCGACTGCTCGTTCCATGCCTCAAGATTTACCTGCATCTTCGAGATCGAGCTAGCCATCAACACATTTAAAATCTCTATGCCTGCAATTACAGAGATAAACATCAGTGCAATGGAAAGATTCAGACCAATGACCACCCGGTCGAAATCAACCGAATTGGAAATCAGGTAATCGACCGCCGAGATCGGCCTGCGGAACAGCATGTAGGCAATATAAGGCGGACCGTATATCAAAAATAGGAAGCAGATCAAAATCGAAGACGCAGTTATGCGAGGCTCCAATCGGTACACCAGATAGAGCGCTGCACCATAAATTGCTAAAGCGGCCACGACGTAGGCTAATGAGATGATCATGAGAACCTCGGGACCAGTCTTCGCAAAGCGTGGTTCAACCTGTAGAGGGCGGCGTTGTTTGCATAGTGCTCGTGTGGAATCGCTGGCAAAGCCATCAGGCCTTCCAGCTCCAAGAATTCAATTCCAAGCTTTTTTGCGACAAAACGCTTATCTCTCATCGCCTGCTGTTCGGATATCAAAGGAATATTTAGCTCTTGCATGGCGCGATCTCGGGTGATTTGCCCCGCAACTATTAGGGCTGAATAATGCAGCCTGCGCTTATCGAAAGAGTAGCGAGCCGGCAGATAGATCTCTTGGTAGAATTTCGTAAATCGACTTTCTTGATGCTTGCTGCCGTAATCCACGAAGCCGTAAGTCTGCACCAACAAGCGCTTGGCAGCCTCTTTGTCGTAGGGCAGATAGTTGAGTGGCTTCACTATTTGCACCTGCTTTCGGAATTTCACCAGCCAAAGATATTGCAGCGAACTCATGACTGGAAAGGTTCGCAGCGGAGTTGCGCCGTGTGCGCGATGGATCGCCCTCAGATTGCGTGCATCCATCGCTGGATAACCACCTGCAGGGATGTGAATGCTCTCACTGCTGAAGTTAACTCCGCTGAAGAAATACTTTTGATTGTACTTTTTCGCCAACTTGTAGAGGGTCGAAAAGAATGCATGATCTTGGGGCGCATCTTGATTGAGCACCGAGGCACGGAGATACGCCAGCTGGAGGTCACGCATTTCCTCCCACTCGATCACCTCGGTATGCAAATCAAGGTTTAAGTTCCTCACCAGCAACTCGATGTTTCGAACGGCAGCTTGTGTGTTCCAGCCGCCATCTACATGCACAGCTAAAAGGCGAAGACCATACTCCCTTGCCAGCAGATGCGCCACATAAGCACTGTCCACCCCGCCGCTCAACCCTATGATGGCATCATACGGCCTACTGTTCATCTCGTTTCGAACGTTAACGACGATCGCGTTTAAGCGTGCTCGACCCTCGTCGTTCGGCCACCATTCGTGAGGCTTGCGTGTAACGGCGTCACGACAGCAGTTGCACAGCCCGTTACTGTCGAAGGTGATTCCCGGATTAGTGTTGTCCATCACGCAGTATGAACACACTTGATAGCTTCGGTTGTTCTGCAGCATCAAACGCCCCTCTGCAGACCTGCATGCAGACGCTGTATCTCGCTGCCTGAAGGATAGGTGATAAGGACGGCTCGAAGGCGACCAACAAAAACGAAGGCGCTTCCAGAAGCGACAGCGCTGGCGCCTGCCGCCAGACCTTCCGTCAGATGCTGCAGCTCACCCGCGCCTCCGAGCGCAACACACGGCACCTCGATGGCGCGAGAGACTTGGGAGATTAGGGGCAGGTCGTAGCCGCCGCGCTCTCCGTCGCGATCCACATTCTGCAGCAAGATTTCACCAGCACCAGACGCTTCAGCTGCCTTTGCAAAGCTGGCAGGATCAAGATCGGTAACGATACGACAACGGTCCAGTGCGACCCGCCACGTGCCGTTCGCACGCGTGCAGTCGATACAGACCGTCACAGCTTGGGATCCGAAATCGTTGGCAAGCGCCCGGATCGCGCGCGTGTCCGCTCCCGCACGACCAAGGACCACCTTTTCAACACCCGCCGCGAATATAGGCGTCGCGTCCGCGACAGACGTCACACCGCCACCGTAACTTAACGGCATGAAGCACTCAGCCGCGAGCTCGCGAATGAAACCAACGTCCGGCCGCCTTTTCTCAACCGTTGCGTTGATATCGAGCAAGCAGATCTCATCCACCTCCTTTTCATTGAAGATGCGAATGACATTGAAGGGATCGCCGACATAGACCGGTTCACCAAAACGGCGCGTCTTCACAAGGCGCCGGCGGCTATCAAGCAGTAGAACCGGAATGACACGGGGTCTCATACTGCGGATCTCTCGACGAAATTGCTAAGAAGCTTCATGCCAAAACGGTGGCTCTTCTCGGGATGGAACTGCACTCCATAAATATTGCTGCGCTGCACAGAGCAAACAACAGGCCGGTCAAATTGGTAGGTCGCAGCGACATCGGCGGCATAGTCACATTCCATGCGATAGCTGTGGGTAAAGTAAAAGCGAAGCTCGCCGCCATCATCGAGTAACCTCGCGCTCGGCGCAGCTTCGATGTCAGCCCATCCCATGAACGGCACCTTGAGCTTGAGTGCAGGGTCGGGGCGCATTCGCACAGTGTCGGCAGGGATCCAGCCGAGTCCCTTGGTAGCTCCCTCTTCGCTGCCGCGGCCGAGCAGCTGCATGCCGAGACAAACCCCCAGCAATGGGGTTCTTTGGCCAAAAGCAGCTTTCTCGAGTGCCGGGATGAGGTTTGAATTGCGCAGCCTCTGCATGGCCGCATCGAACGCACCGACTCCAGGCAACAGCAAGTGACTAGCTTCAAGGATAGCCGACGCCTGATTAGCAATTCGTGCCTCGTAGCCGATAAACTCGAACATATTGACGAGAGCACCAGGATTTCCGACGCCGTAGTCAATGATGGTGATCATCGCAAATCCCTCCTGGCTCTCAATAAGGCGGTGGTTGTGATGGCGCCCCCCAACACGGCGCCCGACGCAATCACTGCCGCTGGTGCAAGCAGCTGTCCGAGTATGGTAAGCATGACATAGACGACCGCGCCAAGAACCCCGGCAATAGCAATCGATCTCAGCAATCCTGAGCGGGACCAACCGGCGGCACCATAGCAAATCCAGAGAAACGCGAGGTAGCTCAAGGTAAGCATCACGCTTTGCAGGGCGACGGCTTCGGTCAACGATCGCCCCGAAGCGAGCATCGCCCAAAGAGAACCGACAGAGCTGATTGCTGCAACGGCCTCGAGCCTCAGATTGAGATCCTGACGGCCAATGGAATCGAGCAGTCGATCCATCCAATTCGTCATCATGAAGAGAGACGCAGGCATCACGAGCATTGCGGAGAGCCACCCTGCGCCCTGCCATCGAGATCCGAGCACGAGCATGAAGAGCTCGTCTCCCCCAAACACGAGAAGAGCAATCCATGGGCTACTCACGATCAGGAGCCATCGCATGATCCGATCGACCTTGTCACCTTGAGAGGCAAGTCCTTCCGTCGCTGCGCGGTGAAAGAACACGGGTCTCAGAGAGGCACTGGTGAATGCGGACGGAAGATGGGTTAATCTCCAAGCTTGGCTGTAGAGTCCAACCAGCGAAGCCGTGCTGAATGCACCGACTATGAAGATAGGCGCTCGCTCGCGTAGCAAGGAAAGGACCGTGAAGGGCAGCGAGAACTGCGGGAAGCGCCTATTGCGCATCAAGACAGTCATCATCCCACTGACATCCATCGAACAGACCGGCCGCTCAGCGGACTGTTGAATGCTACGAACATAGAAAAGCGTAGCGGCTGCCTGCCCAACAACACTGCCAACGACCAGCCACACGCCGTCGCCGCTAAAGCCTCCTCCAAGCTGAACGAGATTAGCTGTGATCGCATTCAGCACAACGCCTGTCGAGATTCGAGCAAACGCCCCCTCCCGCATCAACCAGGCCTGGAGTACGACCGCGAGTCCCACGAGCGACAACCAGCCCCAACCCAAGGCTACAGGCATCGGCCCGATTCCGAGCTGTTGAATGGACTTCATGAATATGGCGGTCACGGCGCCCAGCACGAGCGACATAACACAAACGACCCCTATCGTGGCCAGGAAGAGAAGACTCGCGGGCACGGAATCACGCTCGATCACCAGAGCCAGGTCAAAGCGAAACGAGAGCAGCGAGCCCACGATTATCGCCACGGCCTGGATAGCCGCCCAGACACCGAAATCAGACGGCGAATAGAGCCGAAACAAAACAGGAACAAGCGCGATTGAAAAAGCCTGCGACGCGAGTGGACCAAATCCCGAGGCGATGAGGGACTGCGCCAGTCGATTCGACGGTCGAGGATTAGTCAAACGTGCGAACCAGATCAATGACAGCAGTTTGCTGAGCAATGGCGATCTCGGCGGACATTGACAGCGAGAGAACGCAACTTTGATAGCTATGTGCGTTCGGAAACTGCTCCGGCCGCAGGCCTGGGCGCACATCGTAGACGCTGCCTTCCTCGGTCGCGAGAGAAGTCAGCGCGACTAGTTGATTGGGCCCGGTATCGGTGCGCTCAGGTACGTTGTTACGAATGGTGGCGCGGACAGCTCCCTTGACGCTTCCGTCGCCCAGCAAATCATGATGGTTCGCTATGCGTCCACGGCCAAGTAGGCCAAACCTGATCATGCCCGCTCTTACCTCAGCCCTACAGAAGACATGGTTCCGCCACAACAAAAGGCAGCATGAAAGATAGCCTCTCCTCTAACAGCATCCACTTGTGCTAGGCAAGTGAAGTGTCTGTTTTTCCATCTATCGAAATAATCCACTCACTTGAAAATGCTACGAATTTGTTGATCTAGACAGCGGATAGGGCAATGGTGTGAGCGTAATGAATCCTCGACCACCTACCCGACGACTCATAGTCGTCGGAGGGCTCATAAGCGGGGCCGTCGGGCTCGCCTCCTATCGTCCCTCGCCGGACCCGTCTTGGGCAGAAGTAAGCGCGGCTGCTCCCTGGCCCTCCAGGGACAACGCAGCTTTGGTCGTTCATGAAAACCGAATTTGGCTGATCGGGGGCACTCCGGCGAACATACCACAGGGGCTCAGGGATTGCTGGAGCTCAGCAGACGGTCTGACCTGGACTAAGGAGCTGGATCAAGCTCCATGGAGACCGACCATTCAGTCGATGGTCGTTGCATACGCAGGACGACTTTGGCGAATGGGCGGCTTCTATCAAGATGGCAACACCTTTACGCCAGTCGCTGAAATTTGGTCATCTAAGGACGGGCGAAGCTGGTCCCGAGTGGGAGAGGCAGATTGGTCCCCACGCGGAGGCGGCGCACTCGTATCTTTTTCTGGAAGGCTTTGGCTGCTCGGCGGCACTCGCCATCCGAGAAACGAAGGCACGGAGCCAAACTTCAACGACGTCTGGGTCACTGACAATGGGACAACCTGGACGCAGGCGCTTCAAAATGCACCTTGGCAACCTCGTGCGTTCCACAACGCGGTTGTTCACGAAGGACAGATTTGGATCTTGGGCGGAGGATATTGGGGCAAGCAAGCCGTCGCTTATCGAGACGTGTGGCGTAGCCCCGATGGTTATTCCTGGACTAGGAAAACAGCGATGGCAGAATGGCCTGGCCGGATCTGGTCAGCCAGCACATCGTTTCGCGGCGCTCTGTGGACGATGGGAGGACTGCTTCCATCGAACCGGGCGGGATCAAATGAGATCTGGTACTCCAAGGATGGAGCAGCCTGGTACCCCTACCTTGCAAACAAGGCGTGGACACCGCGGATGGCGCATTCAGCCCTTGTATTCTCTGATAAACTCTGGGTTGTGGCGGGTTCTAATTATGACTTCCTCAATGATGTGTGGACGCTAGCACTACCAACCGATTGGACGGGTGAAAGCCCTTTCAGTCGGACGTGGCGCTTCCTCCTGGCGCAGCGCAACCGCTAGAAGGCGATCCTGATAGTGCCAGAAACCTCTCTAGCGACTACAACCGAACAGCGCGCCACCGCCCAATTGAACAATCACAGAAATCCAAAGCTCAATCCTTCCCAAGAAACAGATATCCTTTATTAGATTATGAGATCTGGAGTGTCCCATGGTGAACCTCCCTCGAATGAGTGGAGACCTGCAATAGGCTCAAAGAGCCAGAGGAGTCGAATGCAAAGAACCTCAATCGTCGTCGTTCACCGAAGAGTACAAGCGCAAGGCCATTTGAACTAGCGCTGTCGAGGCGCCACTCGATCACGTCGGCGGCCAAAGACAGCTCGGTCTGCGCGGCTCAAGTGCTGCGGCGCTCGGTGCCAACCCCCGACATGACCGCCCGCTCCATCGAGGACCACCGCGACGCCTAATCCGGTGCAGCGATCAGTGCTGTGCTAGGATTGTTCGATTCGACAATCCCCCATGAAGGCTTCTTCATAACCTATCGAGCTCGTTCATCTTCAAAACGCTACAAGACCCGCACCGAGGCCCAACGCGAGATCTTCGCTTTCGTCGAGGGGTTTTTGAAACCGAACCCGGCTCCATTCCGGATTGGATATATCACCGATCGAAATGGAGCTAAAAGCCGCCTAACTTTTTGGGGGAAAGATTATGAGGAACGCAATTCTTTCCTCCGAACAGCACATCGTCGAGCTAACTGGTATCAGAGGCGTCGCAGTGCTGATGGTCCTTCTCTGGCACTTCATTGGAGCTATCATCTCACCCAGCCTAGGCATCGCATCCACGTGGCTCTCTAGCATACTGGTCTTCGGTCGCACGGGAGTAGATCTGTTTTTTGTGCTCTCCGGCTTTTTAATCATCGGAATTCTTGTCGATAAACGGGAGAAACGGAACTACTTCGCGACGTTTTACCTGCGTCGGGCAGCGAGGATATTGCCCCCCTATCTCTTACTGCTCGCGTTCTTCTGGGGGGTCACATTGTGCCTTCCCCCGAACACTTATTTCAATGCAGATATAGGTCCCGTCACTTACCTTCTGTTCCTGCAAAATTGGTATATGTCCTTCCAAAATGAATGGGGGCCGAGCGCCTCTAGCGTCACTTGGTCAGTTGCCATCGAAGAGCAATTTTACCTGGTTTTCCCTCTTGTCGTCTATCTAACACCAGCGCCCCGTCTGAGGATCATTCTTTGCGCGACCGGCGCGATCTCAGCTGCAGCGCGTGCATATTTTCATCTCAAATATCCCGAGTATCATTTTGCTCCCTATGTGAACACATTGCTACGACTTGATGAGCTTTGCCTGGGAGGATTGATCGCCTTGGCATTTAGGCAAGAACAAAGTGTCGCGTGGCTGAAAAGGCGCAGCTCCCTGATCACATTTGTTCTGGCTCTATGTGTGGGGGCGATTCCCTTGTTCCTCGTCCTGTATTCTAAGCAACCCGCAGATACGATGTATTATTGGGGCCATTTGTATCTTGGGCTGCTCTATGGGATTGCAATTTTAGTCATTGTCTTGAACAGAGATCACCGCAGGCTTCGAGTGCTTCACTGCGCGCCACTCCAGTTTTTTGGGACGATCTCTTATTCTGTATACCTATTCCATCCGATGGTGATTGGGCTGTTCTTCCTCGCAAGGGGACGAGGAGAACGCCTGCAGACTCCAGAGGACCTGTTTTTGCTCATTTGCGCATTTGTGAGCACCACGGTCTTCTGCTGGATATCCTACAATATATTGGAAAAGCCTATTCTGAAGTGGGCGCGTCAACATGACTACGGCTCCCATCACAAAAAGGGCGGTCATTTAGGCTACATAGAAATTAAGTAGTCATGGTGACCAGCTAGACTGAGCGCGTTCTCATGCAGAGCGTTGACGCTGTCGTGTCTCTGCATCATTTCTCCAAATAACGAAAAGCCAGCTGGAGGCGGGTTCGCTTGCGTTAAATGCGGATTAGCAGCCGGGTTCCAATCGAACTGAGCGAAATCTAGCAAGCTAGGCCGCCCCGGGAGAATCTCTTGGGCATCAACGAAAAGAAATTGTTCCTTCGCGGTGGCGAACGACCAATAAGAAACGTGGTGCTCTTCAACTGGCGAATTTGACTGCAAGGGAGCCTGAGTGGTGGCCCCTATCGTGCCATCGCCATTCAGGTCCTGATGAAAGCTCGTCTCAAAACGCTCCAAGCTGGAACTGTTGGAGGCCAGTACCCCCGCATTCGAGGTATAATTGCCGCGATTATCAGTATACCAGACGGTATATTGCGAGCCGCTCTTCCACGCCACCTCATACCCGTTCGAAATCGCTTCTACCCCGATCGGAGACCAGCCGCTAAACTGACCTTGGGTAACAGGACTTCCACCGTAACCGAATCCTACGCCCGTCCCTCCCGCTACCGGGTTGAAGAAATAATTGCCGCTCACCTGCACGAGGCTGGTCGAACCTAGTGACTCTATTATCGTTCCTGCCACCGCGGGAATCCCGATCGTGCCATCTCCATTCAAGTCTTGATGAAAGCTCGTCTCAAAAGACTCCAAGGTCGTGCTATTGACCGCAAGCAGTCCGGCGTTTGAGGTGTAATTGCCACTATTATCCGTATACCAGACGGTATATTGCGAGCCGCTCTTCCACGCCACCTCATAGCCGTTCGAAATTGCTTCTACCCCGATCGGAGACCACCCGCCAAACTGACCTTGGGTAACAGGATTGCCACCGTAACCGAATTCTACGCCCGTCCCTCCCGCTACCAGGTTGAAGAAATAATTGCCCCCCACCTGCACGAGGCTGGTCGAACCCAGTGACTCAATTATCGTTCCTGCCACCGGGGGAATCCCGATCGTGCCATCTCCATTCAGATCTTGATGAAAGCTCGTCTCGAAGGAATCCACATTGCTACTGTTCGCGGCAAACAATCCCGCATTTGAGGTGTAGTTGCCGCTACTATCTGTATACCACACCGTAAACTGTGATCCACTTTTCCAAGCCACCTCATAGCCGCCTGAAATCGCTTCCACCCCGATCGGAAACCAAGTGCCAAACTGCCCTTGCGCGACGTGGGATCCTCCGTAGCTGAATTCTGTCCTCGTTCCTCCCCCAATCGGCTCGAAGAAATAATCGCTGCCGACCAGAAGGAGACTGGTCGAACCGAACGACTCGACTGTGATTTCGCCCAACATGGAGCTCGCAACCGAACCGTCGGTGAATTGGAAATACTCGACCCCCAACACGGTATCGGTACCGTCAGGTGAGCCTGAGCGCAGATCGGTTATGGTGAAGGTCTGCGTACTCGAGTTGTACGCTATGTTGTAGTTGGCCTCATTGCCCGAATACACCGCCGTATCGACGTCCGCTCCACCGATGATGGTGTCGTTGCCGCTACCGCCGGTGATCGTATCATTGCCGGAGCCGCCGTTCAGCGTGTTGGCGATAGCGTTGCCGATGATCGTGTCGTTGCCGGAGCCGCCGATCGCATTGTCGATGTAAGAGCGCGCGTCACCGTTGTAGAGGTAGGCGTTGTAGACGTTGCCCGATGCGTAATGGCCGTCGCCGAGATATGCCAGTTGCACGGAGGAGAACACCGACGACGCGCCGGGGTTGAGGCTGATGCTTAGGTTCGTCGTGTAGTTCGACAGGTCGTAAGTATCGACGCCGCCGCCGTCCCAGACCGTCTCGTAGATTCGGTTGGCCGAGCCGCCGACGCCGCCGCCCGGCGCGGGCTGCCCGACGCCGTTGATGAACTCCTGTCCCGTGGTCGGATTCCAGGTGTAGACAGTGTTGCTGCTCTGGGTCGTGAAGTTCGCACCGTACATCGTCTGCAGCGCGAGGATGTCGTTGGCCATGTAGGTCTGCGGATATCCGTAGGCCTCATTGGTGTATCCGCTCGTGGTCGAAGCGCCGATATAGCTGCGATAGCTCATGACGGTATATTCGCTGTCGTCGTGCGCGCTCGGCACCGCGACGTTGGCAACGCCACCCGTCTCCTGGCTGTGCTTCAGGCCTAGGGCGTGACCAAGCTCGTGGAGCGCGGTCGTGAAATAATAGTTGCCAAGCTTGGCAAGCGAGTAATTGTATTGGGTCCCGAACCAGATGTCGCCGCCGGACGCATAATTGCCGGGGTAGTAAGCGTAGGAGGTCGGGTTGGCCGCAGGCGACTGCGCGATCATGATGTCGGCGCCGTTCGTGCCCGCGTATTGGATGTTGGCGTTGGTATAGCTGTTGATCAATCCGATGGCGTAGTTGATCGCGACCTGCATCTGGGTCGGCGCCGAGGCGAAGCCCGACGTGGTCGGCTCGCTGCTGCCGCCGGTGTACGGATTGGCGTAGTCGCTGGACGAATCCGGGAAACTATAGGAGATCGCGCCGGACCATTTGTAGCCCGACAGCAGACCATCGATATCGGCGTTGTTGGTCTTGGTGACCGTAACCGCGGTTGCCAAAGCGAATCTCCGAAGCAGGAGGCCCCATCCAATTCGAGGCGTTAACAGATTAGTCTAGCTAGAGAGTTAAGCGTTTGGTTTAAATGGGGCGAGAGTGCCCGGACCTCTGCCATAATGCGCTGTTAGCTATGAAATCCCGTAGTGATACGGGAAACAAAGGCAAGAGGTCTCGGTTCCCGCCCGCCCGTAATTTGCAGGATTTCATGAAACGATGTTCACTCGCAGCTGGCCTGTTTAGCGTCCTTGCGGCGCTCGGCGGATTCGATGATGCGCCCTTCGGAGGACTGCCCGTCATGGTGGAGAAGGCCAATGCGGATGACAGCGGCAAGGCGGGCCGCTCGCCCACCATGCCAATGGCCCGCGATCCTGCCGTTGCGGTGGCCGAAGAATACGAAGCCGCTCGCCGGAAGGGAACGCGGGAGGCCTTTGAGCTCTTCATCGCGCGTCACGGCGATGACCCGCTGGCCGAGAAGGCGCGCGCGGAACTGAAGCGCCTGTCGCGCTGATTCCTTCACGCAGCGCGGCAAACCGCGCCAGCCATTGCATTTCGACAGGCGGCATCCGCGCCGGCCCAGACTTGTCGCAGGGCCTTTCGGCACTATGGTGGGCCGCAATCTGTCCCGGAGCCTTTCACGATGCCCTTTCCGCATGCCTCGGAAGCCCTGTCGCGCTTCACCGTGCTCGATCTGACCCGGGTCCGCTCCGGGCCGACCTGCGTGCGGCAGCTCGCGGATTGGGGCGCCAATGTCATCAAGATCGACGCGCTGACCGAGGATGCCGGTGGCGAGCAGCCGGGCGGACCGAGGCGGGGTTCCGACTTCCAGAATTTGCACCGCAACAAGCGGGCGATGACGCTCAACCTGAAAGACGAGCGCGGGCTCGCCGTGTTCAAGCGCCTTGCCGCCAGGGCCGACGTCGTGGTCGAGAATTTCCGCCCCGACGTGAAGAAGAAGCTCGGCATCGACTATGAGAGCCTCGCCGCGATTAACCCACGCATCGTCTATGGCAGCATCTCCGGCTTCGGCCAGGACGGCCCCTATCATAAGCGCCCGGGCTTCGATCAGATCGCGCAGGGCATGGGCGGGCTGATGTCGATCACCGGCGCGCCGGGCGGAGGACCGATGCGGGTCGGCATTCCCGTCGCCGACCTCACGGCGGGCCTGTTCTGCGCCATGGGCATTCTCACCGCGCTGCTCGAGCGCGAGGTCTCCGGCAAGGGCCAATGGGTGCAGACCTCGCTGCTCCAGGCCCAGATCTTCATGCTCGACTTCCAGGCCGCGCGCTGGCTGATGGAGAAGGAGGTGGCCAAGCAGGCCGGCAACAACCACCCGACCAGCATCCCGACCGGCGTGTTCAGGACCTCGGACGGCTATATCAACATTGCCACCACGGGCGGGCGGATTTGGGAGCGCTGCGCCCAGGCGATCGGCGCGCCCGAGCTCTTTGGCCACCCCGACTACGCGACGGCCCCTGCCCGCTCCAAGAACCGCGAGGCGCTCAACGCCGAGATCGAGAAGCGCACCGTGACGAAGTCGACCGAGACCTGGGTCCGTGAGCTCAACGAGGCCGGCGTGCCCTGCGGGCCGATCTATGCCATCGACCAGATGTTCGAGGACGCGCAGGTCAAGCATCTCGGCATCGCGCAGGACGTGCCGAACGACCAGGACCGTCACATCCGCCTGGTCGGCCAGCCCGTGACGCTGTCGCGCACGCCGAGCAAGATGGTGGCGCGGCCGCCGGAATTCGGCGAGCAGACCGACGAGGTGCTGAAGGAATTCGGCTTCGGCGCCGGGGAAATCGGCCGACTAAGGGAAGCTGGCGTCGTCTGAATGCTACGGTAGGGCAATCTCGCTTTGGGTAAGATCCGTTTGGCAGGGAGAGGTCGACAGTTCAATCCTGTCCGGCAGCACAGTCACTTACCTAATTCGTGCTCCGCCGCAGAAGTGCGCCGGAAGCACATCGGAAGCACGGCGGGCGACCTCGAGACGCCCTGCGCGCCTTCGTGCCACGATCAGTGCAGCTGCAAGCAAGCTTCCAGGATTTCGCGTTAAGCATTCGGTTTGCCATCGGCAATCTAACCGCGGGGTCGACCTCGACCAGGTTGGCCCGTAAGGGCGCGGAATTGGCTGGCGGCCTTGCCCTTGAGAGTGGCAAGCATGAATGAGAGCGGCCTTCCTCGATGATCAGGATGAGGTCCGTTTTCGGGCGAGCGAGCGCGCGGCCAATATCGGTTTCGCAGGGAGCAACGTCGCAACGCAGAGCAAGGGATGAGCGCATGATGTTTTGGCTTTCGAGCAAGATGCGGAGTCCAGGGGCGAAATGACCGACATCAGACGGTCCCGCGCACCTTTGGGCGTGGGCCTTGGACATACGCGCGCGGCCCCTCGACAACCGACAAGCGTTGCTAAGCCATTCGTGGACAACGGAGGCCCAGCATGTCAACCGATATCGCTCAGAGACCAAACGGGACGAAGACCACCGGAAGTTCGATCCTCAAGCTCATCCTCATCCGTCCGGCCTGAACTTCATGGAAGCAGCAAAGTCTGCGGACGGTGCTATTGATCGTTACTTGCCGGACAAATGGAGCTGGGGGCCGGCGAAGTCTTCATTCGATCGGTAGAGCACCTGTGAAGCGTCACATAGGTGCTTTCGCTCTCCTGCTCTAGTACGGCGGTATTCTACTGACGCCTACGCTCAGACCAAGCATCGTAGTAGATGATCGCCGCGAAAGTGGCCCCGACTGCGAAGACGCCGATACAGCCAGTAATCAATTAGTCCTACCAACATACCCTGATCAGTATTCCCACGGTCATCACGGCGGCAATTCACGAATGGTTAACAGCGGGAATACTGAGTTGATCGTGGCTCAAGAACGCCGAAGTTACAGGACCACGCTCAACCAGCGTGCCAAGGGGGAACACTTGGCGGAGACTGTGTGGCTATCAATCGTCGCAACATTGCCACACTGGCTGATCATCGCAGGGGGCCTTGCTAGTAGTCACCGGCTCCATTGGAGTTGTCGCCACCGGGAGGAAAACAGAGGAAGTTGCTCCCTCTCCCGACCAGCCGAAGATACTCCGCACCCGCAGATGCCGCCTTTGCCGAAACTTCTCGACTCCGAAAGAGGACGCCGCCGGGCGATGATGGGGCATCAATCGAGCGACGCCCGCCAGAGTGAACACGCCATAGCCTAGTGCCGGCAATCCCGAGTCGATGATGGTCATCGGCGGGTGTTCCTTAAACCGAGGCCGAAGCGCAACAGTAGGCCGGACTCTTGCCTATCCTTCCCGGTTCCCCTTGCGCTCGCCTTGCGGGTGCGCGAAGACTCGAGCAACCTTTTCGCCCAGGGGAGTTGAAACCTTGACTGAGAAGCACTGGTTTCGAGTCACCATCCTTTTGACGATCCCGTCACTCGCCATGAACATGGCTACGCTGGTTGTAGTCGGTGGCCTGCTCATTGATCTCAAGAAGCGAGACGATCTGGATCCGCAACGCTTTGATACTCAGGTTTCCGACCTCATGATTTCCACAGCGAGGAAGATGCGGCAGGAACAGGCAGACTCAAACGCTGAATTGAGACAAGCGATAAGTGAATATCTGGAGAGACTTGCAAAGAGAACTGAGGCTGAGGCACGGCCGATTCGTTGACCGCGGGCGCGCATGAATGATCGCGGCTCGTCATAGTCCCGTGGCATGCCCCTTGCTAATCGAAGCCAACTGGGATTTTAGGCCTCAGTTTGAGAATGAAACGTTGCCAGGACCTTTATTTCGAGCCGGCAGCGTCCTTGTCTCTCGAGACTGTTGAGGCAGTCTCCTCAGCGGTACTCCTCCAGCATTAGGACGCCAGCGTGAACCACCAGGCCCCCTTTAGCGGTTGAGGCCCAGATAAGCAGAGCCGTTCGGGATGTCATCAAATGTAAGAACGCTGAGCGCCAGCCATCCGAAGAAGATCCCGGAGACGATAAGCAGAGTATTGAGCCAAGATCTCATAGTCGCAAGGGATCGAATTTTGAGGTTTGCGCAATCATCCCACCATAATTTGGAGAATGTTGTCTATATCCTTCCCCGGGTGTTCCGGCACAGGAACGTTTGCATCCGCCCAGAGTCGAGTGGCGACAATGCGCGGTTCGACACATGGACAGAGCGTTGCCTACCGATTTCGGCATGCATCACGCTGTTCGAGGTCTGGATCCTTTTCACAGGACCGAGCTGCAGCAGACCGGCCTTTGGGCTTGTGTCGCCGTTAACCCAACAGCGACCGGCTCATTAGCCCGTGCCCTGGGAAATTTCCTATGTCGTTTGCCTGCCCGCTTTCGAAAATGACCGCCCCCAACCTTGCGGCTCGGTCCGGGGAGGTCGTGGCGGATGATCGTCGAACGGCGGGGTCGGCTTCGTATCCGTGCTGGGTCTTATTTCGGCGGTTCGCAACGGGGACGCTTCGCAGGTCATGGCACGGACCGACATGCCGCGCGTACGCCATTCCCTCTCGATCAGCTTATGTTGGCGTACCTTGATCGAGTGGGCCAAAGTCGGCCGGTACGACCATTCGAGCGGATGGCGATCAACGCGATCGCCGATGATCTCGCGATCAAGCTCATGACACCGGAAAACTTATCCGTCCTTCTGAAAAGAGGCACTGTCCGCAATGCCGCTGAGAACGCAAGCTTTGGGACGATGTCGTCTTTGGCCGAGCTCGATCTTTCGAACATCTTCGTTTTCGTCGGACGGATCACCCTCGTGAAGCCTGTCGAGTTAGCATTGGAACTGACCAAGGGAGCGGATGCCTTTGTCTCTCGATAGAAGAGTTCTTTGGTGCTCGTTCGACCGACATCTCGTCAGCTACAAGCGAAGGGCCGGCTCGTGTTCGGGGTGGGCACCAATAATCTCCAGCCTTTCGAGTTTCGAGTCGGACAAGTGGAGGCTGTCCAAAACGTCGGCGGGTCGGACTTGGCCAGCGCAACATGGCGGTCCTTGAGCAAGCGGTTGATCTAAGACAACACACTGCTGCCCAGCGACTGGTATGGAGGCCAACTGCACCTTGCGCCTCCGACCGACCAGGGCGGGCTCAAAAAAGCTACACGATCGTGATCACTGTGGGGTCGGATTGCCATGTCATTGACGTCGCTCAAGGGCCTAAGGGTGCCTAGCTGCTTGAGCTTTGCGCAAATTGACAGCTGCTCGCTTATGCACCTGGACGAACCAAAAGCATGTCAGGGCGATAGCAGCACTCGTGCCGACGCTCGATAGTCGGTAAAAGGGCGGATCATCATAAATCCGGCTATGTATAGCTCGGAGAGCGAGAGGGTTTGAACCTCCGAGTACCCGAATCAATCACAGTTTGAAATGGGCCAAACCTGTCCCACGCAGCAAGCTGTGCCTCCCGAAAATCTGCGCCTTCGTCCACAGGGCGTTTTCCGCGGTTGAGAGTGGAGCTAAATCGCTCGATGCCGCCGCAATGCAGATTCTTACAGGTTTCATCTCCGGACGCCTTGCGGCGGCCTGGGGTGCGACACTGGCGGAATCTACGGCCCCCAGATTGTGGCTTCTCCGGGGGCCTTCTCGTTCAACTTCAAAACGTGCATTCATGGACGTGTCCGGCGTCGTAGGTGCGGCCTTAAGGACCTTGGAATTCAAGATTAAGCGTGGACCGGCAGAAGCAGCTCAAGCAGTGCCGTTTCGATGGTGGGCTACTCGACGTGCGACCGCTATACTATGCTCCGCCGCTCGCTTTTTAAAACTTGCATGATATTTCCTGCTGAGAAGCCACAGAAGAAGGCAATGCAGCGGCTGCTACCGCGGCGACATTGGACGGGGGAAGCCATACGGCTGCGCCTACACAAACGCCCGCTGACGTCGGAGAGCACTAACGGCTTGTCGGAATTGGTCTCGCAGCCCGTCCCGCCATCTCGCAGTAGATCGCGAGATAGGTTCTTTCCCTTTCACACATAGCTTCAGCGCTGCTGTTATTCCAAAAATTGACTCACCGAGCCGCCGGCGTGTTCGCGCCTTGCATGATGACCGCCTGTTCCCTCGGCTTGCTGAACGGCGTGCACTTGTGAGCTAGCGCAATGAACGGCCGCTCGATCACGAAGTAAGTCACAAGCGACGCACCCAAAGTAATCGCCACGAAGGTCGGGATGTGGCTCGGAAGATGCTGCTTCGTCTTCCAGACGTAATCGATAATGATCGGATGCAGGAGATACGCCGAATAAGAGATTGCCCCGATACCTTGCACGATCGGCAACGAAGCGCGCGGCGGCCGTTGCAGCCAACAACAAATCAACGCCCCTGTCGCGAGCGCTGCATACGTCCCCTGGAAGTACCCACCGAGGTTGCGAGCCGTGATTGGGATCGCCACGCAAATTGCGAGACCCGCAACAGCCGAATTGAACGCGATATTACTTGCAAGAAACTTCGGCACTTTCTGATCATCGGCCAGAAGAGCAATGATCACGCCAATGAGGAACTGATGGTAGTAGGCCAGGGTCAGCGACTCCGTTTGATTTAGCCGGGTTGCGATGCTCACGACCGCCAGAATCAGGAAGAACGCTAAGGGGTAGCCAGTCTTTCGGGCGACGTAGAGAAGCGCCGGAAATGTGATGTAGAACCAGAACTCGACTGCGAGGCTCCATAAAACGCCGACGCTGTATCCAAACCACACCCCAAAGTCTGACGTGAACGTGAGGAGGCCCGGCATCTGCAGAATAAGTTCGTCTGCATCGTCACGATAGAGCCAGAGCCACAAGATCGCGATCTGTGAGACATACATTGGGTAGATGCGCGCAACTCGACGCACCCAAAACCTCACTACGTTTGGGATTGTTAGCATCCCGTCGCGGAGGAGAATGCTACAGATCAAATAGCCGCTAATGACGAAGAAGACGCTAACCCCGATAGCCCCTCCCGGAGCCGTCGATGGACTCGCGTGGCCCACCATCACGACCATGACAGCGACGGCCCTCAACCAGTCCAGATATTCGACGCGCTGCTCCATTCCCCCGCCCCTTGGCGAGCAAAAGGCATACCGCATCCACTTAGGCTCGAGCAAGCACTGGACGTCCTGATCAACCGCCGGGAACACACA
Source organism: Bradyrhizobium genosp. SA-3 (assembly GCF_004212635.1). Classification (GTDB taxonomy): domain Bacteria; phylum Pseudomonadota; class Alphaproteobacteria; order Rhizobiales; family Xanthobacteraceae; genus Bradyrhizobium. The sequence continues at coordinate 32,652 of NZ_PSRT01000058.1, forward strand.
CCCACAGAGACTTCTTTGCGGCTTTGCGGCGGGAACAAGCTCACCTGGATTACCGTTTAAGAATTTAAATTTGAGAGGAGGTAAGGCCGTGAAGCGATATATTTTGGCACTCGTCGCGTTGGTTGCGCTGAGCGCGGACGAGATAACTACAGCGAAGGCCCTGGACTTTGAGGTCGGTCCGGGTGGAGTTTACGTAGACCAGCACCGGCATCGTGGCTACGACCGTGACCGCTATTACGGTTCCTATAACCGATATGGTGGGGACAGCTGCGACATGTGGCTTCACGAATGTGCGCGCTCTTACGGGAGGGGAAGCCGTCTTTACGAAATTTGCATGCAACGGCGCGCAGCGGTCGAAGCCTGCGGGCGCTGATAGCGACGCCTCCAAACAGCGTCATTCGTGTATAGCCGCCCCACGGTCGAGCGGCGTCGAGTTGTACATGCCCCGAAGTCGCGGGCAACGGCCTAAAAGCCAGGTTGGTGCGCCTTAATCTTATCTATCGCATACCCTGAGTTCTGCGAAACCCACGCCCCAAGGCCGTGCAGGTCGGTCTTAATTAGTGCCATGAGGTCAAGCACGATAATACCGCCTCCGAGTTGAGCGTAGCGGGAAAGGACGTCCCGCTGATCATCCGGAAAGGACATGACTAACCAGGCCGCTTTCCCGGATCGTTGCGGCGGCGCTCAGGAATCGCGAAGAGCACTCGGTTTACGATCCGCTGCGACGGAAGCTTACGTAGCTCTCATCGCCCCACCGAATTGCCGCGATCTGTTCGATTTCTATCGTCTTTGCATCAGGCGAAGAGATGCACGCAACCGAATGAGAATGCACGCACACGCGCTCGTGGACAAACTCGCCGATCTCTTAAATAAACAGGAGCAGCATTCGCGACGCGGGTCGAGATCGCGATCTTGCTAAAGCAGATTGTCACGCAACTCGTGCTTCATAGCGCTGGTGCGATCGAATCTGCGCGCGACCTTCTGCTCAGATCAGCAAGGACGTTAGTGGACGTTTTCTTGAAATCCGATTTTGGAACGGCGCCTCGACAAATACTTTTCGGTGCTTTGATGCCTCGACCTGGGCCGGGTGCGGCATGCCGTCACGCTTTAGCACGTCGCCACCGCATCGAGATCTAGGTCCGCGATGACTCCGAGCCGCTTATAGTTAGGGGCAAGATCCCAACGATCGCAATGCCGCTAGGCGCGAAGGTCCACGCGCAGAAATACCAAGGATGTCGTTCGAGAGGGCGACCGGGCTGAGGCCGAAGCGTGGCCCGTCCGTATGGAGGTCTACGGCTGTCCTGCCCAGCTCTCCCCGACAATAGGCTAATGCCTCAACGGCGGGCGCCAGCCGCGCTCGAAAGCTCGCCAAGCGTCATTCGCCCCTGAGGCGCCTTCCGCCCGCCGCCGTTCGCCCGATAGAGCAAAATGAACATTTTGGCCGGACGGCCAACAGCGCACGCCGAACCCGCGCACTTCGGTATCGCAGGCGTCGCAATGGAGCTTGTCGCGTTGAACCAGCGTCCCCGCGCAAAAGTCCGTTCAGAGGCCTGCTCAAAGCAGCTTGGACACACAGGCGCATAGCCTTCCACTGGTCTGGCAGATCGACCGCAATGTCGAACACCTCTCGCTAATCAGGTCGGCCTGGTGTTTTGCCCATTGGGGTGCGGGCCTGACTCAAGCGGCGGGAATTCTAGTGAAGCCCGCACCTCGGCGCGCAAGCGCCGCGTCGCCAGCTGCAACAGCCGGAAATGAACATGTCGGCCCGGATGGTGGCCAATCGGAGTTTTGAAGAGGGCAAGCGCTGCGCCGAGACGCTGTTCTTCGATTATTGGCGCCAGCACGGCCTTCCGATCAAAGTCGTGCGCATCTTAACAACCTACGGCCCGCGCCTGCAGCCCAACCATGGACGTGTGGCGTGTCCTTCATCGTTCAGGCCCTCAAGGGCGAGCCGATCACGGTGTTCGGCGACGGCTGGCAGACCGGATCCTTCTGTTATGTCGACGACCTCGTCGGGGCCATTACGCTGCTGATGGTGACGCCGGAAGACGTCAACGGCCCGATCAACCTCGGAAACAACTCTGAGTTCACGATCCGCGAGCTCGCCGAAAGGGTCATCAAGCTCACGGGCTCGCGTTCCAAGCTGGTGTTCAAGCCGCTGCAGCAAGACGACCCGCGGCAGCGCCAGCCCGACCTCGCCAAGGCGAAGGCGGCACTGAAGTGGGAGCCGAAGGTCGCGCTCGAGGATGGGCTGAAGGAGACGATCACCGATTTCAAGCGTACGCTCGAACTCGCCTGATTGGACGCACGACGCCCCTTATGATGGCTTCCCTTTCCAACATCATCTCGATCTGCGATCGCGACTTGAATCAAGGCGCAATGCTCGTGCTCCTTCGCCGTGTGGTCGCCTGATTGTCGCTAATCCAAGGTCGCCAACTATCCTACCTTCTCTACAGCGAAGCGTGGGCGAGGGTCGCAGCGTTGGTCGCGCTCGCCCTGACTCGCTTAGAATGCCTATCGTATAGAGTGATAGACGTGGTTTCGCTCGTGGCGTTAGGTGAGGCACCTGCATGCCATTATGTGATTTAGCGCGGCTTGATAGATATTCGCGACGTCTCGCGCCCCCCTCCAGTCTGCCAGATGTGGTAACTTGGCCGACAGGATCGCAGCCTGCATTTAATCCGGCTGTCGATTCCCTCGATCTGATGCTCGTGCTTCACAATCCGGTCGCGACTGGCGAGCACCGCAATTGGGCAGGCGCCGTTTCCTTGATAACAACGGCGGCGCGCGGCCGCCCATGGTGCCGAGAGATTCTTGCCGGGATAGAACGAATAGGTACGTTCCGATCATTCGGGGCTTCGTAACTTCCAGATGCGCCTGCGCCAGGATGTCGGCGTCGAGCAGCCGGGCGGACGTCGGCGGGGGTCCGACTTTCAGAATTTGCACCGCAGCAAGCGGGCCATGACGCTGAACCTGAAGGACGAGCGCGGCTCGCAGTGTTCAAGCACCTCGCGGCCACGGCCGATGTCGTGGTCGAGAATTTCCGCCCCGACTTGAAGACCAAGCTCGCAGGCTGATGGAGAGGGAGGTCGCCAAGCAGGCCGGCAACAACCACCCGACCAGCATCCCGACCGGCATGTTCAAGATCTCGGACGGCGACATCAATATCGCCACCACGGACGGGCGAATCTGGGAGCGATGCGCCCAGGCGATCGGCGCGCCCGAGCTCTTTGGCCATCCCGACTACGCGACCTGGGTCCGTGAGCTTAGAGGCCGGCGTGCCCTACGGGCCGATCTATGCCCTCGACCAGATGTTCGAGGACGCGCAGGTCAAGCATCTCGGCATCGCGCAGGACGTGCCGAACGACGAGGACCGCCACATCCGCCTGGTCGGCCAGCCCGTAACGCTGTCGCGCACGCCGAGCAAGATGGTGGCGCGGCCGCCGGAATTCGGCGAGCAGACCGACGAGGTGCTGAATGCGTTCGGCTTCGGCGCCGACGAGATTGCCAAGCTCAGGGACGCCAAGGTGGTGTGAGCCAGGTCAGAAACGACGATGCCCGGCAAGATTGCCGGGCATCGAAGGGAGTTCGCGCAGTTCAGTATTTTGCAACGACCGGCGTGGAAGTGAACGCATAGTTGAAGCCGGCACGCAGAATATGATCGTGGAAGCTAACGTCCGCCTGGTTAGCGGTTCCGACGAAGTAAGTCTTACTTCCGAAATCCATGTAGAGGTATTCGAGCTTCGCCGACCAATTCCGGGTGAACTTGCGTTCGACGCCCGCGCCCACCGTCCAGCCGACTCGGGTATCGGTGCTGCTCGCCCCCGCACCGATCGGAAAGCTGAACGCGCCGAGTGGAGTCGTGCCGCCGAGACCCGGCCCAAAGACTTGGATTCCAAGAGCGGTCGCGGACGAATACTTGAACTCGCCAACAGCCAGACCACCGGTCGCATACCAGAGAGTCTGCGGATCCGACAGGACGCCGACGCGTCCGCGGAACGTCGCGAACCACTGCAGGTCGTAGGACAGATTTGCAGTGAGCGTCGCAATGGAGTTGAAGTCATTGCCGATTGGGAGGCCGATGATATTCGAACCGTAACGCGCGCTCGTCGTGGTCACCGTCCGCGACGACCGCTCGCCGGTCGCCTGAATGTCGCCCTCGAGGCCAACGACCCATTTGGGATCGACCTGCCAGTTGTAGCCCAGCTGACCGCCGGCCAGCCAACCATCGACATTCTGACCAAACGAACCGAATTGTACGACCGGGAATGGCAGCGCGATCGGCGCCACGGTCGTGTTCGCCCGGCCCCAGCTGTACCCAGCGTTCAATCCGGCATAAAAGCCTGTCCAACTCCAGACCGGATCGACGATGACCGGCGCCTTCACGTAGGGCTTGGACGCCAGATCAGCGGCCAGTGCGTTGCCCGCAACCAGCGACGCTGCCACAATTCCCATCACAACCCGCTTCATTGCAATTCCCTCGTGAAAAATAAATAGTTCCACGAGGAACATACGCGCCGAGGCCCTGCCGAGGCTGTCGCGCAACGGCAACATTTGGAAACAATGACTAGGCGCCCGGGTAGGACTATCGCGACATCATAGAACTAAGGCACTGATCTAATTCATTTCTCATGGTGTCTCCGTTTTGCCCCGCTGCCTCCAACCGACACGGCCGAGCAAACCATCGATCAAGGGCCAAAACAGCAGCACGATCGCCAGCGTCGTGATCGAGCCGACCAGCCCGTTCGACCAGAACACCTTCAAGGTCCCGCCGGAGCCGATCATGGACAGGCGGAAGGCATCCTCGGCGCGGTTGCCGAGCACGAGCGCGAGCGTGAACGGCGCCAGGGGAATGCCGATCTTCTTGAAGACGTAGCCGACGATTCCGAAGCCGAGCATCAGCCAGATGTCGAACATCGCGTTCTGGATCGCATAGGCACCGATGGCGCAGGACACCACGATCATCGGCGCCACCGCCGCAAACGGCACGCGCAGGATCGAGGCGAAGATCGGCACCGTCGTCAGCACCAGCGCGAGACCGACGACGTTGCCGAGATACATCGAGGCGATCAGGCCCCAGACGAAATCCTTGTGCTCGACGAACAGCAGCGGCCCCGGATTGAGCCCCCACACCATCAGGCCGCCGAGCAGGATCGCCGCGGTGCCGGAGCCGGGAATGCCGAGCGCCAGCATCGGCAGCAATGCCGAGGTGCCGGACGCATGCGCCGCCGTCTCGGGCGCGAACACGCCCTCGATGCGGCCCTTGCCGAAGCTCTCGGGCTCCTTGGCGAAGCGCTTGGCCAGATTGTAGCCCATGAAGGACGCCGCGATCGCGCCGCCCGGGGTGATGCCGAGCCAGCAGCCGATGAAGGACGAGCGCAGCAGCGTCACCCAATATTTCGGCAGGTCCTTCCAGACGCTGAGCACGACGCGCAGCGAAATGCTCGCCGCATGTCCGCGCAGCGCCAGTCGCTCCTCCATCGTCAGCAATATCTCGCTGATGCCGAACAGGCCGATCACCGCGACCAGGAAGTTGATGCCGCGCAGCAGCTCCGGCGACCCGAAGGTCATGCGGAGATTGCCCGAGACGGTATCCATGCCGATGCCGGCTAGGAGCAGCCCCAGCGACATCGAGATGACGGTCTTGTGCTTGGCCTCGCGCCCCAATCCGACGAAGGAGCAGAAGGTGAGCAGATACACCGCGAAGAACTCGGGCGGGCCGAACTTCAGCGCGAAGGACGAGATCATCGGCGCGAGGAAGGTGATCAGCATCACCGCGACCAGCGAGCCGATGAAGGAGGACGTGAACGCCGCGGTCAGCGCCTCCGCCGCCCTGCCTTGCTGCGCCATCGGATAGCCGTCGAAGGTGGTCGCGACCGACCAGGCCTCGCCGGGAATGTTGAACAGGATCGAGGTGATCGCGCCGCCGAACAGCGCGCCCCAATAGATGCAGGACAGCATCACGATCGCCGAGGTCGGGTCCATCGTGAAGGTGAGCGGCAACAGGATCGCGACGCCGTTGGGGCCGCCGAGCCCCGGCAGCACGCCGACGAAGATGCCGAGCACCAGCCCGACCATCATCAGCACGAGCGTCTTCCACGTCAGCAGGACCGCGAAGCCGTGAATCAGGAGACCAAACGCTTCCATCGCGATCCGTCCTAGCGCCCGAGGGCCGCTTCGAGCGGCCCTTTCGGCATGATGACGTCGAAGGCGATGTCGAAGGTGACGAACATGATCGCCGTGAACACGAAGGCGGTGAGCAGCGACTTCCACAGCGCGATCTTGCCGACGAGGCGCATGAAGCCCGAGATCAGGAGGAAGCTCGCGACATAGAGGCCGAGGAACTGGGTCACCACGCAGAACAGCAGCGTCGGCACGAACACCGCCATCACGCGGCGCGCTTGCGCCCGCGTCACGAAGACCTCGCGCGCCGCGCGGTGCGCGAGGAGCGCCACGATCAGGCCGTAGAGGCTGCCACCGCCGAGGATGACGCAGAGATAGAACGGGAAATAGCCGGGCTCGGGCCCGGTCGCATCCCAGGACGCGCCGGTGCGCCAATTGTCGTAGCCGAGCGTGACGGCAAGGGCCAGCAGCAGGAGGCAGACGACGATCTCGATCGTGCCGGAGGACACGACGGAGGGGGAGTCGTCCTCGGGCGCGGTCGGATCGTCGACGACAATTTCAAGATCGGTTTGAGACATCAGCTGTCAGGGACGGAGTGCGTTCAATTCCCCCTCTCCCCGCTTGTGGGGAGAGGGTCGGGTGAGGGGGAGTCTCCGCGGGGCCGGTGAGAGTTGGACTCGCGGAGTGTCCCCCTCACCCGCATCGCATCTGACGATGCGATGCGACCTCTCCCCGCGGGCGGGGCGAGGTGACGAGCAGCTACTTCGCGACGAATCCGGCTTCGGTCATCAGCGACTTGTTGATGGCGTCGTCCTCCTCGAGGAACTGCACCATGTCCTTGCCGGTGAGGAAGATCGGCTTCAACGCCTGCTTCTCCATGTAGTCCTTGTACTCGGCGGTCTGCGTGACCTTGTGGAAGAGATCGACATAGAACGCCTGCTGCTCCGGCGTGACCTTGCCGGGCAGGAACATCGCGCGCAGCATCAGGTACTGGACGTCGACGCCCTCCTCCTTGCAGGTCGGGATGTCGGCCCAGGACTGCGTCTCCGTCACCTTGCTGGTGTAGGCGATACGCTCCTTGTCGAACACGCAGAGCGGGCGCACCTGGCCCGCGCGCCAGACTTCGAGATTTTCGGATGGGTTGTTGACGTTGGCTTCGGTGTGGTTGCCGACCAGCTGGGTCGCAGCCTCGCCGCCGGACTTGTAGGGCAGATAGGAGAATTTCGCGCCGGTCTTCTGCTCCAGGAAGACGGTCAGCACGTGATCCTCACGCTTGGAGCCGGTGCCACCCATCTTGAACGGCGAGCTTGCCGCCTTCGCGGCTGCGACGAACTCCTTCACCGTCTTGGGCCCTGCGCTGTTGTCCCACAGCACAAACTGGTCGAGCGCGATCACCGAGACCGGGGTCAGCTCGCGCCAGTTGAACGGGATCTTCGCCGACAGTGGCAGCATGTAGATCAGCGAATAGGCGATCAGCACCTTGTTCGGATCGCCCTCGCTGGATTTCATGTACATCAGCGCTTCCGCGCCCGAAGCGCCGCCCTTGAGCGAGACGACCATCGGCTGCTTCATCAGATTGTTCTTCTGGATCGCGGCCTGCATCATCCGCGCCATCTGGTCGGAGGCGCCACCCGCGCCCGCCGCCACCACGATCTCGACGGGCTTTGCCGGTTCCCAGCCGGCGAAGGCCGGCGTGCTCAACAACAGCGCCGTCGCAGCGCCGACGACTTTTACTGGAATTCGCACGAGTTTCATCCCCTGATGTTTTTTTGAGTTGTAGTGCGGAAAATTCTATCCCTGCATTGTGCGGACTAATACTGACGAGTTCAAGCAGACGGGCAATTCAGCGCATATGACTTTCGACTGACGAAGCCGAAAGCTCACCAGGCTTTACCTGCCCTTCCAGTTCGGCGTGCGCTTATTGAGGAAGGCGTCCATGCCCTCGCGGAAATCCTCGCTCATATAGGCCTTCAGGATCAGGTCCTCGCCCTCTTCGCGCGACAGCGTGCGGCGGATACGGCGCACCGCTTCCTTGGTCGCTTCCAGCGTCAGCGGGGCGTGGCTGGCGACGAGCTTTGCGGTCTCGTCGGCGCGGCGCTGCAAGGTCTCGACGTCGGGCACGACCTCGTTGAGGAGGCCGAGCGCGAGGGCTTCCGGCGCCTCGACCAGGCGCGCTCTGAAGATCAAATCCTTGGTGCGGGCGGGACCAACCAGCGCGACGACGCGGCTGATGTTCGACATCGACAGGCAGTTGCCGAGCGTGCGCGCGATCGGAAAGCCCATCCGCGTCGTCTCGGTGCCGATGCGGAGGTCGCAGCAGGCCGCGATGCCGGCGCCGCCGCCGGTGCAGGCGCCGGCGATGGCCGCGATCACGGGCACGCGGCACTGCTCGAGCGTGCCGAGCACGCGGTCGATGCGGGCCTCGTAATCGAGCGCGTCCTGCGCGGACTTGAAGGCGCGGAACTGCGAGATGTCGGTGCCGGAGGCGAACGCCTTGTCGCCGGCGCCGGTCAGGATCAGCGCCTTGATCGAGCGATCGGCGTTGATCTCCTGGCAGATCTCCGCCATGCGGTCATACATGGCGAAGGTCATTGCATTGCGCGCCTGCGGGCGGTTGAAGGTGATCCGCGCGATGCCGTCCTGGACGGAGTAGAGCAGGTCTTCGTTGGCGGTCGGTGCGTTCATCGCGCGCTCACTTCTTCTTAGAGTTAGTTCAAGCCACCTGGGCCTTCGCCATCGGCATCATGTCGCGTCCCTTCAGGACGTCCATGGCCGCCAACACGCCGCCGCTCCGGTGCGGAATCTTTGCAAGATCGAGGCCCATCTCGACGCCGGCGAGCGTGCCCATCAGCATCAGATCGTTGAAATGGCCGATATGGCCGATGCGGAACACCTTGCCCTTGACCTTGTTCAAGCCGGTGCCGAGCGACATGTCGAAGTTTTCCAGCACCACCTTGCGGAAGGCGTCGGCCTCGTGTCCATCAGGCACGCGCACGCCGGTCAGCGCCGGCGAATGCGCGGCAGGGTCGGTGCACTGCGTCTCTAGGCCCCAGACCTTGACCGCAGCGCGTGTCGCCGCGCTGTGGCGCTTGTGGCGGGACCAGACGTTCTCCAGCCCCTCCTCTTCCAGCATCTTGACCGCTTCGCGCAGGCCGTAGAGTAGGTTGGTCGCAGGCGTATAGGGGAAGGTGCCGAGCTTGTTGAAGCTGATGACCTCCTGCCAGTCCCAGTAGGAGCGCATGCCGGGGTTGGCCTTGGCAACGCTGAGCGCCTTCTCCGAGACGGCGTTGAAGCCGAGCCCCGGCGGCAGCATCAGACCCTTCTGCGAGCCCGCGACCGAGACGTCGATGCCCCAGGCATCGTGCTCGTATTCCATCGAGCCGAGGCCGGAGATGGTGTCGACCATCAGCAGCGCCGGATGCTTGACGCGGTCGAGCAGCTTGCGTACGTCGAGGGGCGGCGTCACGCAGCCGGTCGAGGTCTCGTTGTGAACGACGCAGACCGCCTTGATCGCGTGCTGCTTGTCGGCGGCAAGGCGCTTCTCGATCTCGGCAAGGTCGGCGCCATGGCGCCAGTCGCTCGGGATGAAGTCGACGTCGAGCTTGAACTTGTCGGCGATGCCGCGCCACAGCACGGCGAACTGGCCGGTCTCGCACATCAAGACCTTGTCGCCAGGTGCGAACACGTTGACCATCGCCGCTTCCCAGGCGCCGGTGCCGGACGAGGGGAAGATGATCACGGGTTGCTTGGTGCGGAACACCCGCTGCATCGAGGCAAGGACGGCAAAACCGAGCTCGGCGAACTCCGGACCGCGATGGTCCAGCGTCGGCATGTCCATCGCCCGCAGCACCCGGTCGGGCACATTGGTCGGTCCTGGAATCTGTAAGAAATGCCTTCCAGTATGCACGGTCATCGGCGTCCTTCCCGGTCTAGCCTTGGTTTGGTGGGCGCCGAATAGCACCATTTGACCGGCTTGTCCCCTCCTCCAAGGGGGCCCGTCCGTGCATAACGGGCCGGCCTGCCCTCGGCTGCCGTCCCCCTCCATCGCGCCCGCCCTCACGTGCCGACGACCTTTAGATGCGGCGATGCATTGCCCGGCAGGCGCTGCTCCAACAGCTTCATCGCGACATCGACGCCGCCGGCGCGATGCGGCACGCCCGCAACCGACAGGCCCATCTCGACGCCGGTGAGCGCGCCGAGCAGCGTCAGCGCGTTGCATTCGCCGAGATGGCCGATGCGGAAGACCTTTCCGGCGACCTTCGACAGGCCCGAGCCGAGCGACATGTTGTAATTGTCGAGCACCACTTTCCGGAACTGGTCGGCGTCATGCCCCGGCGGCATCAGCACCGCCGTGAGCACCGGCGAGAACTCGGCCGGCTCCTGGCAGAGGATCTCGAGGCCCCAATGGTTGACGGCGGCGCGCGTCGCGGCCGCGAGCCGCTGGTGGCGAGCGAACACGTTATCGAGGCCCTCTTCGAGCAGCATCGCGATCGCCTCGCGCAGGCCGTAGAGCAGATTGGTCGCCGGCGTATAGGGGAAGAAGCCTTTTGCGTTGGGCTTGAGCATCTCCTCCCAGTCGAAATAGGAGCGCGGCATCCTGTTGGTTTTCGATGCGGCGCGGGCCTTGTCCGAGATTGCGTTGAAGCCGAGACCGGGCGGCAGCATGAACCCCTTCTGCGAGCAGCTGACGCTGACGTCGACCTTCCATTCGTCATGGCGGTAATCGACCGAACCGAGCGAGGAGATGGTGTCGACCATCAAGAGGGCCGGATGCGAGGCACGATCGATCGCGGCGCGGATCTCGGCGATGCGGCTGGTCGCACCGGTCGAGGTCTCGTTGTGCACGACCATGACAGCCTTGATCGCGTGCGAGACGTCATCGGTGAGCCTGGCCTCGATCACGGCCGGATCGGCGCCGCGGCGCCAGTCGCCCGGAACGAAATCGACTTCGATGCCGAAGCGCCCGGCCATCTGCCGCCACAGCGTGGCGAAATGGCCGGTCTCGACCATCAGCACCTTGTCGCCCGGCGACAGCGTGTTGACGATCGCGGCCTCCCAGGCGCCGGTCCCCGACGAGGGGAAGATCACGACCGGACCTTTGGTCTGGAAAATCTTCTGGCTGCCCTCGAGCACAGCCCGGCCAAGCTCGGCGAATTCCGCGCTCCGATGGTCGATGACCGGCATGTCCATGGCGCGCAGGACGCGCTCGGGGACTGGGCTCGGGCCCGGAATCTGGAGGAAATGGCGTCCCTGATGCATAAAAACCTCCCTGCCGGTGGGATTCTGGCCGGCTCTTTCGGCTATTTTGCATTCATTTTTTGTCCTTTCAATCTAAATTTGGTATTCGATTGTGGACGTCGACGCGACCGAATGGGCAAATTACTGTGCTGCAAATGAAATCCACGATTCCCGACACCGGGGTTCCGATTACCCCGCCCGCCGCAAATGGCGGCGACCGCCAGGAGGCCTCGCTTCATGGCGAGATCCTGCTGCGGCTGCGCGACTACGTGGTCGAGGGCAACATTCCGGAAGGCGGGCGCGTTCCCGAGCGGCAGCTCTGCGAGATGCTCGGAATCTCGCGCACGCCCCTGCGCGAAGCCTTGAAGGTGCTCGCTGCCGAGGGGCTGATCGAACTTTTGCCGAACCGCGGCGCGCGGGTGCGCCAGCTCAGCCAACGCGACCTCGAGGAGCTGTTCGACGTGATGGCGGGACTGGAGAGTTTGGCCGGGCGCCTCGCCTGCGAAGCCATTACCGACGCGGAAATCACCGCGATCGAGCAGCTGCATTATGAGATGTACGGCCACTACCTGCATCGCGACATGCACGGCTATTTCCAGGCCAACCAGCGCATCCATGAAAGCATCGTCGCGGCCGCGCGCAACGAGACGCTGAAGACGGCTTACGCCAACTTCGCCGGCCGGATCCGCCGCGTCCGCTACTCCGCCAATTTCGCCCGCAAGCGGCAGCGCTGGGCTGAGGCCATGCGCGAGCACGAGGCCATCCTCGATGCGCTGCGCCGCCGGGCCGCAAGCGAGCTCAGCGACATCCTGTTCCAGCACCTGCGCAACAAGCGGACGGCCGCGATCGAGCACTTGACCGAGCCCCAAGAGGACGCGCCAGCCTCGTCCTGAGGGCGGCCGGCTTGCTCATTTTGAATTCACAATATAATCGAACGCGAAACATAGTGAATAACTCAGCAAGGCTGGGCCACCTCGCTGGATCGGTCCGGGATCAGGGATGACAAACGCCTCCTCGCTCGAACGGCGCCTGCGCGCGGAAATAACCGGCGACGTCCTGTTCGACGGTTTTAGCCGCGGTCGCTACGCCACCGACGCCTCGTTCTATCAGATCATGCCGGCCGGCGTGGTCGTGCCCAAGACCATGGACGAGGCCTTGCTGTCGCTCGCGATTGCCCGCGACGAGGGACGCAAGGTGACCCCACGCGGCGGCGGCACCTCGCAATGCGGCCAGACCGTCAATGACGGGCTCGTGGTCGATCTCTCCAAGCATCTGAACCGGATCCTGTCGCTCGACGTCGAGGGCCGGACCTGCGTGGTCGAGCCTGGCATCGTGCTGGACGACCTCAACCGCCAGCTCAACAAGCACGGCCTGTGGTTTCCGGTCGACGTCTCCACGGCCTCGCGCGCCACCATCGGCGGCATGGCCGGCAACAATTCCTGCGGCGGCCGTAGCTTGCGCTACGGCACCATGCGCGACAACACGCTGTCGATGGAGGCCGCGCTCGCCGACGGCACGCTGAGCCGCTTCGGCGAGGTCTCCCGCGATCTCTCCGATCTCGAAGCCGGCGACAGCACCCGCGCCCTCTTCCGCGACATGCTCGATCTTGGCTCGCGCGAGGCCGACGAGATCGCCGCGCGCTTTCCAAAAGTGCAGCGCCGCGTCGGCGGCTACAATCTGGATGCGCTGGTGCCGCGCAATGCGCCGAACAATATGGCGCATCTCCTGGTCGGCTCCGAGGGAACGCTGGCCTTCACCACCAAGGTCGAGCTGAAGCTGTGGCCTGTCATCCGCAACAAGGCACTCGGCGTCTGCCATTTCGGCAGCTTCTACGAGGCGATGGACGCGGCCCAGCATCTGGTCAAGCTCAAGCCGATCGCCGTCGAGCTGGTCGACCGCACCATGATCGCGCTCGGCCGCGACATCGCGATGTTCAAGCCGATCATCTCTGCCGCGATCAAGGGCGATCCAGACGCCGTGCTGGTGGTCGAGTTCGCCGAGGAAGACCAGGCCGATAATCTGGCTCGGCTCAAGCAGCTCGGCGAGCTGATGGGCGATCTCGGCTTCGGCTGGACCAACGACAAGCGCAAATGGGGTGGCGTGATCGAGATCACTGAGCCGGCGCTCCAGAGCGGCATCGCCGATTTCCGCGCCGCCGGCCTCAACGTCATGATGTCGATGAAGCAGGAAGGCAAGCCGGTCTCCTTCGTCGAGGACTGCGCCGTGCCGCTGCCGCACCTCGCCGACTACACCGCACGGCTGAATGAGGTGTTTGCCAGGCACGGCACCAGCGGCACCATGTATGCGCATGCATCCGAAGGCTGCCTGCATGTGCGGCCCGTGCTGAACCTCAAGCTGGAGAAGGACGTCAAGGCGATGCGCGCCATCGCCGAGGAGGCGTTCGCCCTGGTGCGCGAGTACAAGGGCTCGCACTCCGGCGAGCATGGCGATGGCCTGGTGCGCTCCGAATTCCACGAAACCATGTTCGGTGAACGCCTCGTCGCCGACTTCAAGCAAGTGAAGCAGCGCTTCGATCCCGACGGCGTGCTCAATCCCGGCAAGATCGTCGATCCGCCCAGGATGGACGACCGCTCGCTGTTCCGCTACCGGCCCGACTATCGCGTCACCGAGCTGAAGACCAGGCTCGACTGGTCTGCTTATCCCGGCGCCGGCGGCGGCTTCCAGGGCGCGGTCGAGATGTGCAACAACAACGGTGCTTGCCGCAAGCTCGAGGGCGGCGTGATGTGCCCGTCCTATCGTGCGACGCGCAACGAGAAGGATGTCACGCGAGGCCGTGCCAACACTCTGCGGCTCGCGATCTCCGGCCAGCTCGGCCCCGATGCGCTCTCCTCCGACGAGATGATGGAAACGCTGAAGCTCTGCGTCTCTTGCAAGGCCTGCCGCCACGAGTGCCCGACCGGCGTCGACATGGCCAAGATGAAGATCGAAGTGCTGGCCGCGCGCGCAGAGTCTCATGGCCTCACGTTGCGCGACCGCCTGGTCGGCTATCTCCCGCGCTACGCCGGCCTTGCCTCGCGCTTCGCGCCGCTGGCGAATTTGCGCAACAGCAGCCCGCTCTTGCGAAAGCTGTTCGAGCGCTTTGCCGGCATCAGCGCGCGTCGTGCCCTGCCCGCCTTCCGCAACGATGTGTTCGTGCCGCCAGCTGACAGCGTGGGACCCGAGGCCGGCCGCGAGGTGGTTCTGTTCGCCGACACTTTCAATCGCATCTATGAGCGCGAAAATCTCGAGGCCGCGCTGCGCGTGCTCGCGGCCGGCGGCTACCGCGTCCATCTGCCGAAGCCGTCGAGCGGCAGCCGCCCGCTCTGCTGCGGTCGCACATTCCTATCAGCCGGCCTTGTCGACGAAGCCAAGGCCGAGCTCGATCGTCTCGTGGCCACCTTCGCGCCCTTTGCCGCGCGCGGCGTGCCGATCATAGGTCTCGAGCCGAGCTGCCTCTTGACGCTGCGCGACGAGCTGGCCTCGCTGCGCAAGGACAACGATGCCAAGGCGGTCGGCGCCCACGCGCTGACCTTCGAGGAATTCCTGGTGCGCGAGGCCGAGGCCGGCCGGCTGCAATTGCCGCTCGGTACCGTCGCCGACAAAGCCATTGTGCACGGCCATTGCCACCAAAAATCCTTCGGCGCCTTCAAGCCGGTCGAGCAGGTGCTGCGGCTCGTCCCTGGCCTTGAGGTCGAGACCATCGAATCGAGCTGCTGTGGCATGGCCGGCGCCTTCGGCTATGGCGCCGACACCTATGATGCCTCGATCGAAATGGCCGAGCTGTCACTGCTTCCGGCCGTGCGGCGCGCAGACCAGACGACGCTGGTCGTCGCCGACGGCACCTCCTGCCGGCACCAGATCCACGACGGTACCCAACGCGAGGCCCTTCACGTCGCGCGCGTGTTGGCGATGAGCCTCGATCGCGCCGAAACAAATTCCGCTTCTCCAGCTGCAAAGGAAACCAGCCATGGCTGACCTCTCGCTCGACACCGCTCGCAAGATCCTCGACGCCGCCTTCGCGAAGGCCGGCGAGCTCAAGCTGAAGCCGCTGGTCGTCACCATCCTGGACACGCGCGGCGTGCTCAAGCTCGCCGCCGCGCAGGACGGCACCAGCCTGATGCGCGCCGAGATCGCGCACGGCAAGGCCTATGGCGCGCTCGCGATGGGCATGGGCTCGCGCGCTCTATTCCAGCGCGCGCAGGAGCAGGCCTTCTTCATCGACGCCGTGAACACCATCGCCAAGGGCGCGCTGGTGCCGGTCCCCGGCGGCGTGCTGATCATGGATGGCACGACGCTGCTCGGCGCCGTCGGCGTCTCCGGTGACACCTCCGACAATGACGAGGCCTGCGCGGTCGGGGGCATCCAGGCTGCGGGATTAAAGGCCAATGCGGGGTAGGATTCGTCCGAGTTCGGAGGGAAGCGCCATGAGTTTCCGGACGATTTCACGCAAGCGGAAATCCAGCGCGCGTTGAGGTCAATGCCTCGCGTATCAGGCGTGGACGGACCAATTCAAGTGCAAGGGCCCGATGGCGCGATCGTCGAATTTCCGGCCGGCACCTCGCACGAGGAGATGACAACGGCGCTTCGAAAGCATTACGGAGTGCCTGCGCAACCACCATTGCCGCCGCTTCCGCCCGGCTACAAACTGGATCCGCCCGCTGCGGTCCCGCGACTACCGACGGCCTTCAAGTTGGACGTCCCGGTGGCCGCGCCAGAATTGCCGCAGGCAGCCGCCGCGCCGGCGCAGCCGAAGCTCGTGCCGGTGGATCACGACCCGTTTGCACCGCCCGTCGCGCCGGCCACCCCCGGCTTGGGCGCGCAGAACGCCGCACGGGAAGGGCGTCTTTACGTCACCCCTGAAGCGCCGAAACCGATCGAGCGCCCTGTTTAGGTCCTGCCGAGCAGCGTCGGCGGCGCGGTGCGCGACTTCCAGGTCGGTGCCCAAGGCGTCGGCAAGGGGCTCACTGACATCGTCACCGGCCCGTTCGACCTTGTGGCCGGCGCCCAGAACGCCGCCGTCGGCGGCATCAACAAGCTGCTCGGCACGAACATCCCGATGGCCACGCCGGCGTCCAAGCTGGTTGAGAAGGCGGTCGACGCCACCGGCATCCCGGTCATCGACCCCGCCACGATGTCGCGCAGCGAGAAGCTCGCCTACGACGTCAACCGGTTCGGCACGCACGCCATCGGCACCGGCGCCATGCTGGCGCAGCGCGCGCCAAGCGTCGCAGCCGCGGCAAGCCGGTCTGAGACGGTCCCAGAGCGAGTCTTGGACCACATGGCGCGGCCATACACCGAAGCCCCCGCCCGTACTCTCGTTGGCGATACGATCGGTGGAGCGGGCGCCGGCGTCGCAGTCAATGCGTCGGACAACTACGTTCCTGACGACGCAAGCGTCTTCGGCCGCTACGTCGGACATGGCCTAAAGGACGCCGCGAATCTAATCGCTCCACTGGTCGGTGCTTCCGGCGCCAACACATTGCAGGCCGGCGTCGAAGGCCTCGCTGGCATGATCCGTAACCTCGCATCCAAGACATTTGCATCCGCGCCGGCGCCGATCCCGCTCAATCCGACCACTAAGGCACCATACAGCAACGCCGACGTAGACCGAGCCGCGGCGAGGTTTCAGTCAACTGCGACAGGCTCTCCACAAGCTTTGGCCCAAGACATCCGCGAAAACGCAGAGGCTCTCGCGGTCCCAGGCGAGGGCGGATCGGCGCTTCAGGCATCTGCGATGCCGACGTCCGGATTGCTCTCGCGCGATCCCGGCCTAATTGCTGCCGAGCAGGGCGCTCGTCTCAAATCATCGCCGGCCTTCGTGAAGCGGGATCAGAACGTGATGGGACAAACGACCCGAATTTTGAAGCGGGCATACGCCCTGCACGATCTCGTGAAAATGATTCAAGAGCTCGAGGATCTGCGAGAGAAGGTCCGGCTCGCCGAGGCCGCCAGAGTGCTGCATTAACCGAAACGGTTTACCAGAGGGCCTACTTTGCCCTCGCCCTCCGCTTAGCTCAGTTGCAGCGTCGAACCGAATCTACTTTGATGAACGCGAACTCTGGAGGAGGCATGATGCGTGTTCGGCTGAGTGTTTATGCGACCGCCATCTTGATCTTAAGCACTGCGAATGCATCGGCATTCTCGATGAGTTTTCGATGGTGCGGCCTCAGTTCTCCAGTGTTTGCATTGAGCGGCGTGCCAAAGGGGACGACAACCCTGCAATTTCACATGATTGATCTTCAGGTCCCCAGCTACAATCACGGTGGGGGAACGGTACCTTACAAAGGGCAGTCTACGATAGCTTGTGGCGCATTGAACAATTATTCGCCCCCAAGCCCGCCGAGCGGCAGCCATTCTTATCAAATTACTGCCACGGCATTTGGCGCCGCCAATTCGAATCTCGGCTCAGCGAGCTTCACACGCGAATTTCCAGAGAAGAAGTGACTTGAACGCGAGGCCTGAGTTTGCAGCTGCTTCCTTGCGTCCCCCTCGGGTCGCGGAATGTCCCGAAATCGGTTTGGGGCCGTGCAGGAAGATGACGAGCACCCGAGCGACGCACCACTAGCCGGTTAATTATTCGGGCCGCATGGAACGCATCCTTCGTAAGAGGCGCCTGGCATCAGCGCATCCTTCAGCGGCAAGCCCCTGCGCAGATGCCTCATGACAAGATTGGGTTTCTCAAGACCTCGCCGCTCTGTCGCCTTGCGGCCTTTCCAAGCAACGCGCCCATTGCACCCTCCTCGAAGCGCAGAATTGCGCTGCCGAAGGGCGCGCCTGAGTCGCGGCGGGTCAAAGACCCTAGGGTGGCAATCCACCGCTTGTTGCAGCGCTTTCCCTTGCGCTCGCCCTCCGGTTGCGTCACAAAAGCTCAAACTGGGGAACGCAAAAATGACCGTAAAGAACTGGTTCCGCGTAGCAGCTTTTCTGATCTTGCCGTCCTTCGCTCTGAACATCGCGACTGTCGTTTTGGTCGGCGGCTCTCTCATTGAGGCTCAAAAACAAACCGAGCAGCAGCGCGAATTTCTTAGTGGGCTAACTGCATTCACGATGTCTGCGGCAGAAGCGATGCGGCAGGAACAGACTGCGCTCATGACCTCTACCGCAAGAGCAATGCGGCAGGAGCAGGCAGATGCAAACGCCGAGATAAGACAGAAAATAAGCGAGTATCTCAGCAAACTTGCAAATAGAACCGAGGCCGTGGCACTACCGCCGAATCGCTAGAACGGCCCGCATAGATCGGCCGTGCGAGCCTGCTTGTCCCGTGTTGCGGCATGACGTGGTGGAACCAGTTCACCGCTACGATCGTTTTCTAGCGTGATTGCTGCAGGAGGAACGGCCGTGAAGCGATGTTTCTTGGTGTTCGCCGCTGTGGTGGCCCTGAGCGCGGGCGAGATAACCACTGCGAACGCCCTCGACTTTGATATCGGTCCAGGCGGCGTTTACGTCGGACCACACCGGCATCGGGGCTACTACTACGACCGCGACCGCTATTACGGCTCCTATAACCGATACGGCGGCGACAGTTGCGAGATGTGGCAGCACGAATGTGCCCGTTCTTACGGGGGCGGGTACATGTATGAACGCTGCATGTCCCGGCCAGCAGCGGTCATGGCTTGCGGACGCTAGTATCAGGCGCTGGTCTGCAACGTCGCAGCACACTGCCGAGGCACTCCCGAATCGCTAGAACGGCGATCCGCTCGCGTGCATGGCGTTGTAGACGAGCGTCGCCAACGTCGCCTGTCCCGTGTCGCTGAAATGCGTGTTTTCCAACAGCCGGCCGGTCGCTCCAATGGAGTCCGCGTTGACACCGGCGAAGATGTGCATGTTGTCGACGACCGCCGCCTGCGCAATAGCTCGCCCATTCGTCCATCATGCGCCGGCGCTTCTTCCGCATGTCGCCG
>NZ_PSRT01000059.1 GCF_004212635.1 Bradyrhizobium genosp. SA-3
GATTCCGGGCTCGCGCTCCGCGCGCCCCGGAGTGACGGCGAGTTGCGGCTACTCCCGCACCCGCATCAGCAGCCCCAGCCCCGCGACGAAGAACACCACCAGCACGGCCATACCGGCTTTCTGGCTCGCCGTCGCCGCGGTGATCATGCCGATCAACAAAGGGCCGATGAAGGACGTCACCTTCCCGGTCAATGCGAACAGGCCGAAATACTGCGCGATGCGATCCTTTGGTGCGAGACGGATCAACAGCGTGCGTGAAGCGGCCTGGAGCGGGCCGCCGGCCGCGCCGATGAGACAGCCCAGCACCAGATAGGCGCGCTCCGCGGCGCTTGAGAACAGCGGAGCGCCCGGCTGGGGGGCCGCGACCTTGACGAACAACACACTGTCCTTGTCGACCAGCAGGATCGCCGCCACCGACAGCAGCAGGATCAGCAGGCTGCCGGCGATCACGCGCTTCGGGCCGAGATGATCGTCGAGCTTGCCGCCAAGCCACGCGCCAAACGCACCAGCGATCGCGAGCATGATGCCGAACGTGCCGATCTGGATCGTGTGCCAGCCGAAGGTGCCGGCGGCATAGATGCCACCGAACGCGAACAAGGACACCAGACCATCGGTATAGATCATGTTGGCGAGCAGGAACGCCGCAAGAGATTTCTGGTGCGGCAGACTCTTGATCGATTGCTTCAGCTCCCACAGCCCTTCGCGCAGCGCTTCGCGCACCGGCAGCTTCGCGGGATAATCCGGCGTGAACAGGAACATCGGCGTCACGAAGATGATGAACCACAGTCCGGTCAACGGCCCGGCGGCACGGTCGCCCTGATGAGTGACGGGATCGAGCCCGAAGAGCGGCGTGAGGCCGAGCAGCGTGCGGCCGGTCTCGGGATTGGCGGCGAGCAGGCCGAGCACGATGATCAGGCTGACGATGCCGCCAATGTAACCTGTTGCCCAGCCGGTGCCGGACAGCCGCCCGATGCGCTCTGGCGGCACCAGGGTCGGCATCATCGCGTTGTTGAAGACGGTGGCGAATTCCGCACCGACGCTGGCAAGCGCGACGGCGGCGAGCAGCGGCGGAATGATGGCGTAATCGCCGGGCTTGCCGATCCACAGCGTGCAGGACGCCAACACCAGCACCGTGCCGAAACCTGCGATCCATGGTTTCCTGCGGCCCGAAGCATCCGCGATCGCCCCGAGCACCGGCGACAACAACGCGATCGCAAGACCCGCGGCCGCCATCGCAAAGCCCCACAGCGATTGGCCGGTAGCGGGATTTGGCGCGATGCCGGTCGCGAAATAGGGCGCGAACACGAAGGTCGTGATCAACGTGAAATAAGGCTGCGCGGCCCAATCGAAGAAGATCCAGCTGACGACGGCGGCGCGCGGCGGATAGGTCCGCGGCACGCCGGCCATGCGCACATCCGGGGCGATCGTCGTCATCACGCAGTCCTCATCACGAACAGTTTTGCCTCTCTCGGGGCAAACCGTATAGCATTGCCGTGACGCGTGTGAACTGGCCCGGGGGCGCAACGGGAATTTTGATGATATCGTCATATTCGACACGGCGGGCATTTTTCGCCGTCGTAGCCGCTTTAGCGCTTGGTCTCGCCCCCGCGACGGCTCAGGATGCGCGGCGGGGCTATGTCCCGCCCGCGCGCGACACCGTGCGTGCCGTCGCTGCCGAGCACGGCATGGTGGTGGCGCAGGAGAAGATCTCCGCGCAGGTCGGTGCCGACATCCTGCGACGTGGCGGCAATGCCGTCGATGCCGCGGTCGCCACCGGCTTTGCGATAGCCGTGACCTATCCGCGCGCCGGTAATATCGGCGGCGGCGGCTTCATGGTGATCCATTCCGCTGATCGCAATGAAGACATCACGATCGACTATCGCGAGACCGCGCCAGCTGCGACCACGCCGCAAGTTTTCCTAGGACCCGATGGCAAGCCTGACGCGACGAAGTCCCGCGATTCCGCGCTCGGCGTCGGCGTGCCCGGCACCGTCGCAGGTCTCGCCCTCGCATTGGAAAAATACGGCTCGGGCCAGTTCACGCTGGCGCAACTGCTCGAACCGGCAATCGCGCTCGCCCGCGGCGGCTTTGTCGTCAGCGACGATATCGCCGATACGCTGCCGAGCTGGCACCGGCGGCTGGCGCGCTGGCCTTCCTCGGCCAAAATCTTCTCGCGTCCCGATGGCACGCCACTTGGCGAGGGCGACAGGCTGGTGCAAGCCGATCTCGCCGCAACGCTGTCAGCCGTCGCCGCACAGGGACCGCGCGGCTTCTATGAGGGGCCAGTTGCGGAAAAGCTCGCCAAGGCCGTCTCTGATGCCGGCGGCATCATGACGCCAGCCGACCTGAAGGCCTATCAGGCGGTGATCCGTGCGCCGGTGCGCGGCAGCTATCGCGGCTACGACATCGTATCGATGCCGCTGCCCTCATCCGGCGGCGTGGTGCTGGTGGAGACGCTCAACATCCTCGAAGGCTTTCAGCTCGCGGACTTGAAGCAAGGATCGCCCGCATCGCTGCATCTCCTGATCGAGGCCATGAAGCGCGCCTATGCGGACCGTGCGCGCTATCTCGGCGATCCCGCCTTCGTCAACGCACCGATCGAGACGCTGACCGCCAAGGACTACGCGGCCAAGCTGCGCGCGGGCATCTCCGCCGATCGCGCCACGCCTTCGAAAGAGCTCGTTTCCGCTGCTGCCGCGCCGCGCGAAGGCAGCAACACCACGCATTTTTCCGTCGTCGACGGCCGCGGCAATGCCGTCAGCAACACCTATACGCTGAACTTCAGCTATGGCGTCGGTCTCGTTGCCGACGGCACCGGCGTGCTGCTTAACAACGAGCTCGACGACTTCACCGCGGCGGTGGGCGCTTCCAATGCCTATGGCCTCGTCGGCTTCGAGGCCAATCTGCCCGGACCGGGCAAGCGGCCGCTGTCGTCGATGTCACCGACCATCGTGCTCAGGGGCGGCAAGCCGGTCCTGGTGACGGGCTCGCCCGGTGGCAGCCGCATCATCTCGACCGTGCTCCAGGTGATCGTGAACGTCCTCGACTACAAGATGGACGTGGCTGCTGCCGTTGCTACACCGCGGCTGCATCATCAATGGTTACCGGACGAGGTGCGCGTCGAGAGCGGCTTTCCCAGCGATGTCCTGTCCGAGCTGAAGGCGATGGGCCACCTCATCGTCGAGCCGATGGGACAGACATCGGCCAATTCGATTCTGGTCACGGCGAACGGGCCGCTCGGCGCGCCAGACCCACGCACGCGAGGCGCAGAAGCAGCGGGACAGTAACCCCGTCGTTTGCATGGCACGGCAGCGCGGGCTGGTCGGCTCGCAGAGCCGGACCGGGATCTCGCTGAAAGTACCTTACCGGCCGACCTGATAAGGCCCGCCCTTTTCGAGCGCGCGCGCATACGCCGGCCGCACATGAATGCGCTCCAGGAACGCCATCGCCTTGGGGTGGCCCTGCTCCAGCCCGCCGCGCGCTTGGGCTGCTTCCAGTGGAAAGCTCATCTGGATGTCGGCGGCGGTGAACTCGCTGCCCGCGAACCACTCACTCTTGCCGAGCTCGCCTTCCCAATAATCCATGTGCTGCTTGAGCTGCGGATTGACCAGCGCGGTCAGCGCCTGGTTGCAGACCTTGCGCACCAGCGGGCGGAGCAGCGCCGGCGCGCGCTTCGGCATCAGCGTAAACAGCAGCTTCAAGAGCAGCGGCTGCATCGCTGACCCTTCCGCATAGTGCAGCCAATAGGTGTAGCGCAGACGTTCCGGCGTGTTCGGCGGCGGGATCAGCCGGCCGCTGCCGTAGGTGGCGATGAGATACTCGATGATCGCGCCAGACTCGGCGATGGTGTTGCCGTTGTCGGTGATGACAGGCGACTTGCCGAGCGGATGGATGGCGCGCAGCTCCTTCGGCGCACGCATATCCGGCTGGCGCTGATAGCGCACGATCTCATAGGGCACGCCCAACTCCTCGAGCAGCCACAGCACGCGCTGCGAGCGGGAATTGTTGAGGTGGTGAACGGTCAGCATCGCGCAGGTCCCCAGCTTGGCTTTGGTCGGTTGCGCCGTTGGTGCCAGCCCAGGGACACAATGTCGAGCCATCGGTGCGGATATTTTCACCCGGGTATATTGACGCCATAAATTTACCCGGGTATTAAACTGCCAACGCGATCAATCTGGCAATGATTCCGATGCAAACCACCTTCACAGCCTTCATCGGCCAGCGCCGGCTGGCCTCGGGAGCGGCGGGCGACGTCGCGCTCGCGGTCAAGCGGGCATCACCGCAGCCGGACCAGCCGATTATCATTTTCGACGACGGGACGGGCCGGTCGATCGATTTCGACCTGCGCGGCGAGGATCACGAGGTGCTGGCGCGGCTGGCCAAGTTTGCTCCGCCACCGTCAACCGAGGTGACCGAATCGCCGGGCGAGCCGCGCGGGCGCGGCCGGCCGAAGCTCGGCGTGGTCGCGCGCGAAGTGACTTTGCTGCCGCGGCACTGGGAGTGGCTCAACGCGCAAGCCGGCGGCGCTTCGGTCGCGTTGCGCAAGCTGGTCGATGAGGCCAGACGCGCCAGCGGCGACAAGGACCGCGAGCGGCAGGCGCGCGATGCAGCCTATCACTTCATGTCGACCATGGCCGGCAACCTGCCGCAGTTCGAGGAAGCCTCGCGCGCGCTGTTCGCGGATGACCGGCGGCGCTTCACCGGGCTGATCGCCGACTGGCCGACCGACATCCGCGACCACATCGTCAAGCTCGCCTACAGCGACCGCGCTTAAGGCGCGCGCAGCATTCACCCCATCAACGGCCGAGCCGCGCATCGCGCGGCAACGGCTTCGCACGCCCTGATGAAAGGCAAATCCATGTCCGCACCCGCGCCTCTCTGGACGACGTTTCTTCGCTTCCTCGCACCGCTGATGCTGAGCAACGCGCTGCAATCGCTGTTCGGCACCGTCAGCAACGTCTATCTCGGCCATATGATCGGCATCGACGCGCTCGCTGCGGTCTCGGCCTTCTTCCCGGTGATGTTCTTTCTGTTCGCCTTCGTCATGGGCCTCAGCACCGGCGCCACCGTGCTGATCGGCCAGGCCTTTGGCGCGGGCGAGCACGGCCGGATCAAGCTCGTCGTCGGCACGACGCTCGCGATCGGCCTAACGCTCTCGGCAACGGTTGCACTCGCTGGCGGGATCTTCAGCCGGCCATTGATGGTCATGCTCGCGACGCCCGCTGATATCCTCGACCAGGCCAGCGCCTATGCCCGCATCATGCTACTCACGATGCCGCTCGGCTTCGTCTTCCTGCTGATGACCGCGATGATCCGCGGTGTCGGCGACACCGTGACGCCACTCCTCGCACTGGCGTTATCGACCGCGATCGGCCTGATCCTGACGCCGCTGCTGATCCGCGGCGCCTTTGGATTGCCGACGGCGGGCATCACCAGTCCGGCATGGTCAGCTGCGATTGCTAACGCGCTGACGCTGATCGTGTTGGCCGTCTATCTGCTCTGGAATAAGCACGCGCTGGCACCGGACGCGGCACTGCTGCGTCATCTGCGGCTCAACGGCGCCGTGCTCGGAAAAATCCTCGGCATCGGACTGCCGAGCGCAGTTGGCATGGTGGTGATGGCGATTGCCGAGCTGGTGCTGCTTGGGCTCGTCAACGGCTTCGGCTCAAACGCCACGGCCGCGTACGGCGCCGTCAATCAGGTGATGGGCTACACCCAGTTCACGGCAATGTCGATTTCGATCGCGGTCTCGATCCTCGGTGCGCAGGCGATTGGCGGCGGCGACAGGGCGCGACTCGACGGCATCGTGCGCACCGGCCTTGCGTTCAACCTCGTGCTGACCGGCGGGCTGGTGGCGCTGATCTATCTCGTACCGCGCGCCGTGCTCGGCATCTTCATCACCGACGGCGCCGTGCTCGATCTGGCGAAGCAACTGCTTTACATCGCCTTGTGGAGCTCGGTGCCGTTTGGCCTCGCCACGGTGTTTTCGGGCGCCATGCGCGCCGCCGGCGTCGCCTTGACGCCGATGCTGCTGGCGATCTTCGCCATTGTCGCGATCGAGTTGCCGTCTGCGATGATCCTGAGCCGCACGATTGGCCTTGAGGGCGTATGGGCCGCCTATCCGATCGTGTTCTGCGCCATGTTCGTTTTGCAGATGGGCTATTACCTCCTGGTGTGGCGCAAGCAGGCGATCCGGCGGCTGATCTGACGGAATCATCAAGGTATTATGATCATCATTAAACGGTGGACCTGTGGCGCGGCCTGCGCCAAAATGGATGAAAACCGCCGCCAGGGAGATCGAATTTGACCCGCACAACCCCGCAATTCCTGTTCGATTTCGGTAGCCCGAACGCCTATCTCAGCCATCTGGCGATCCCGGCGATCGAGCAACGCATCGGCGTCAAGTTCGAATATGTGCCGATTCTGCTCGGCGGCATCTTCAAGGCGACCAACAACAAGTCGCCAGCCGAGACGCTCGCCGGCATCAAGAACAAGCGCGAATTCCACGCGATCGAGACCGAGCGCTTCATCAAGCGCTTCAAGGTCCAGCCCTACGTCATGAATCCATTCTTCCCCGTCAACACGCTGAACCTGATGCGCGCGGCGATCGCGGCGCAGCTCGAGGGCGTGTTCGAGGCCTATGTCGAGGCGGCCTTCCACCACATGTGGCGCGAGCCGAAGAAGATGGATGATCCCGAGATCGTGGCGAAGGCGCTGGCGTCATCCGGCCTCGATGCGCAAAAGCTGTTCGCCCGCGCGCAGGAACCCGAGGTGAAAGGCAGACTGATCAAAAATACCGAAGAGGCGGTGGCGCGCGGCGCGTTCGGCTCGCCGACCTTCTTCGTCGGCAATGAGATGTTCTTCGGCAAGGAGCAGCTGCGCGAGGTCGAGGAGATGGTGCTGGGGAAGTGATTTCCGTATTGCTTTGAAAGCTGGCAAGCTCCTCGCGTCGTCCTGGCGAAAGCCAGGACGACGGCAAAGAAGAAACAACAAGGACAATCCCCATGCGTATCCTCGTGGTCGGCGCCGGCGCCATCGGCGGCTATTTTGGTGGCAGGCTGTTGCAGGCCGGCCGCGACGTCACCTTCCTGGTCCGGCCGCGCCGCGCCAGCGAGCTCGCGAGCGCCGGTCTCGTCATCAAGAGCCCGAATGGCGATGTGACGCTGAAGGACCCGCCGACCGTGCAAGCGGACAAGCTCGCGGAAAAATTCGACGTCGTGCTGCTCAGCTGCAAGGCGTTCGACCTCGACGACGCCATCAAGTCGTTCGCGGCCGCCGTAGGGCCGAACACTGCGATCATCCCCATGCTCAACGGCATGAGGCATCTCGACGTCCTCGACCAGAGATTCGGCGCCGAGCGCGTGCTGGGCGGACTTTGCGCCATCGCCGCGACGCTGAACGAAAAGCGCGAGGTGGTGCAGCTGCAGCCGATGCAATCGATCAATTACGGCGAGCGCGACGGCAAGCTGTCGGACCGCGTCAAGGCGATCGACGAGGCCTTCAGGAGCGGCATCAATGGCGCCTCCGCCAGCCAGAACATCATGCAGGACATGTGGGAGAAGTGGGTGTTCCTCGCGACGCTCGCCGCATCCACCAGCCTGATGCGCACCTCCGTCGGCAACATTCTCGCCGCCCCCGGCGGCAGGGATTTTCTGCTCGGCATGCTGGACGAGACCAGCGCGATCGCCGCGGCGTCGGGCTACGCACCTGGCGGACCATTCTTCGAGCGGGTGAAGGGCAATCTGACCACCGAGGGCTCGCCGATGACGGCATCCATGTTCCGCGACATCAAGGCGGGCCTGCCGGTCGAAGCCGATCACGTCATCGGCGATCTCATCGCACGCGGCGATGCTGCCAAGGTGCCGGTGCCGAAGCTGCGCATCGCCTATACGCATCTGAAGGCGTATGAGAAGCAGCGGGCGGGGTAGGGGGCCTCATACTCAACTGTCGTCCCGGACAAACGAACGAAGTGATCGCTGATCCGGGACCCATAACCACAGCAAGTGGTTGTTGCGCGAGACGGAAGCTACGAGTCTTCGCAAAACGCGATCTTGTGGCTATGGGTCCCGGATTGACGCGCGCTTGAGGCGCGCTTGTCCGGGACGACTGTGGAGTTTGCCGCAACAGCCCCAGCTATTTCAGATGCGCAAGATAGTGCGAGACGGCGGTGATTTCCTCATCGCTCATGTGATAGGCGACATCGGCCATCGCGGCGACGCCGCCGCCGACGCGCTGGCCCGCTTTATAGTCGTGCAGCGCCTTGACCAGATATTCCTCGCGTTGACCCGCGAGCCGCGCGACCGCCTTGGTACCGGCATAGCTGTCGGTATGGCATGAGGCGCAGCGGCGGCCGGTGGCCACCTGCGCGCCCTTTTTCGACAGGTCCGGATCCCCATCCTCCGATCCCTTCGGCGGCGCCAGCTGCGAGAAATAGGCGCCGAAATTGCGGATGTCCTCGTTGTTGATCTCCTCGACGATCGGCTGCATCTGATCGTTCTTGCGCGAGCCGGCACGGAAGAACACCAGCTGCCATTGCAGGAATTGATCGGGCTGACCGGCCAGCGAGGGGATGTTCTCGGTCTGCGAGATGCCGTTCTCGCCGTGGCAGCCGGCGCAGGCCGCCGCCTTCTCCTTGATCGCGGAGTTGTCGGCGGCGCCTACTGGAAGGGCGCCGAGCGTCAGGAGCGCAATCGCGCTGATTGCCTGCGAGGTGAACTTCCGGCGCATGATGGAGATTCCGTTCTGTCGAGTTCGTCATTCGGGGGCACGAGCCCGGAATCCATAACCCCCGCTCGTGGGTATGGGTTCCGGACTTGCGCTCAAGTCGCGCGCAATCCGGAACGACGGCATGGGACTTTGAGAATGAAAGAGGCTGCGACCGTCGCCCGGTCGCAGCCTTCCCGTTACGTCGCGCTACTTCTTGCTGTAGCTGATGCGATAGATCGCGCCGGCCCAGTCGTCGGCGACGAGGATCGAGCCGTCCTTGGCGAGAATGATGTCGGCGGGACGGCCGAGATAGCCCTGGTCACCCTCGAGCCAGCCGGAGGCGAAGATCTCCTGCTTGGGGTTCTTGCCGTCGGGCCCGACGATCACGCGCACGATGCGCGCGCCCTGATACTTGTGGCGATTCCAGGAGCCGTGCTCGGCGATCAGGATGTTGTTCTTGTAATCGGCGGGGAATTGGTCGCCGGTGTAGAACTTCATGCCGAGCGGAGCGACATGCGCGCCGAGATTCAGCACCGGCGGCGTGAACTCGGAGC
Source organism: Bradyrhizobium genosp. SA-3 (assembly GCF_004212635.1). Lineage (GTDB taxonomy): Bacteria > Pseudomonadota > Alphaproteobacteria > Rhizobiales > Xanthobacteraceae > Bradyrhizobium. Next base: position 9,261 of record NZ_PSRT01000059.1, read on the forward strand.
ACTTGTGGCCCATCGCAAACTTGTCATCGGGCAAATTACCCTGGTGGCAATAGGGATAGCCGAAATGCTCGCCGATCTTGTTGATCATGTTCAGCTTGTCCGAGGGCAGATCATCGCTGATCCAGTCGCGGGCATTCTCGGTGAACCAGTACTTGCCGGTGCGCGGATCGACGTCGCCGCCGACGGAGTTGCGGACGCCGAGCGCCCAGATCTCGGCATTGCCGGTCTTGGGATCGACGCGCCGGATCTGTGCGACGCTGGTCGGCGGGATGCCGATATTGAAGGGCGGCCCGAACGGCAGGAAGAACCAACCATCCTTGTCGACCGAGATGTATTTCCAGCCATGCGCGGCATAGGACGGCATGTCGTCATAGACGACCTTGCCGTCGCCGAGCTTGTCGAGATTAGCTTCGGCGTCGTCGTAGCGGATCAGCTTGTCGACGGCGATGACATAGAGCGCGCCATCCTTGAAGGCGAGACCGGTGGGCATGTTGAGCCCCTTGAGGACGGTCTTGACCTCCTTCTTTCCGTTGTTGTCCTTGATGGCATAGACGTTGCCGAGGCCGAACGAGCCGACGAACAACGTGCCCTTGTCACCCCAGGCCATTTGCCGCGCGGCGAGCACGCCGGAGGCGTAGACCTCGATCTTGAAGCCCGGCGGCAGCTTGATCTTCTTCATCATCGCCGCGAGCTCGGACTCCGACGCGCCGGTCGGCGGACCCGATGGCGGCGCCAGGCCCTTCTGTGCCTCGGTCTCGTCGCCGAGGAACCAGTCGTCCGGCGGATGGGTCCAGAACTCCTTGGTGCCGGATTCGTATTTCTTCAGCGTCCGATTCTTGTCCTGCTGTTGCGCGTTGCCAGCGCTGGTCCCCGCGAGAAGGGCAACCGCTGCAAGCGCCAGGACGGATTGAAAGACGGATTTATGGAATTTCATCGCGTCACTCCCCTAAGGCAGCCGTCAGGGCTGCACGTTGTTTTATTTTGCTAGTCGAGAGGCGAAGTTTTGGGTCCGTCGGACGACAGACGCAAAAAAGGTTAGCACATCTGCGAACGGTGAGAAGCGCGCCGCGTGCACCGCGGTTGCGCTCCGTGAAAATTGAGACGGATCGTCAATGAGCAGCGAACGCCGCGACGACAACGCTCTCGCTGCAGCGCGGAATCAAATGGCGCGTGGATCGTTCGCAGGCGGCATGAGGGTAAGACCTACAAAAAATGCGAAAACAACCCCATGCACAGTAGAACGGCTCAGGCCGGCTTGTTCTCGGTGACGCCGGACAGACATTTGAAGCGTCGAGCAAGATAGCAATCGCGGCGCTCACGAGGCGACGGGATAGGGCCCATCGTCGAACACCGTGTCATGATAGCCTTTCGATCCGATCTCGCGCGCCAGCGTGCTGCGAAAATCGCGGTCACCATGCAGGCTGCGCAGCACATGCGCGAAGTCGAATTCGGGCCGCCAGCCCAGCTCACGCCGCGCGCGTTCATTGACATAGATGCGGTCGATCTCGGGGAAGAGGCGCCAGCCGCGCCCCGCATAAAGCTGCGCACAATCCGGATAGAGCTCGCGCACGACACTGGCGGCATCGCGCGCGAGCGCCGCGAGATGGCGTTGCTCGAACGGGCTCGTGGCCGAGACGATGTAGCGGGCAAACCCGATTCTGGGCGCGCGCTCGGCGGCAAGCAGGTGGGCGCTCACCGCGTCCGCGATATCCAGCCGGCGATAGAGCAGCTCGTTGGCCTGCGCGTTCTCGGTCGTGTACGCCGATCGCATCGCCAGATCGTCATCGGCTTCCGGAAAGAAGCGCGAGGTCCGCAAGATGACGACCGGCAGGGCACGCTCGCGAAAGAACAGCTCGCAGAGGTTCTCGGCCATCAGCTTGGTCGTGCCGTAGATGTTCTTCGGCACCGGCGGCAGGTCCTCGGTAACCCACACGGCGGCCTGTCCCGCTTCCGGCCTGAGCTGCGAGCCGAACGCGCTGGTGGTGCTGGTGAAGACAAAACTCTTCACGCCGGTGGCCGCGGCGCCTCGAGCAGATTGAGCGTGCCGGTGAGGTTGGTGTCGACGAAATCCTGCTTGCCGTGGGTCGCCACATGCGGCTTGTGCAGCGTCGCGGTGTGGATCACCGCGGTGACGCCGTCCATCTGGCGCTGGACGAAGGCTGGGTCGACGATCGAGCCGACGGCATCGGTGAAAGGCGATGCCTTCAAATCTATCCCGCGCGCGGGCGAGCCGCGCCCCCGCAGCGTCCGGAGGATGGCCTCCCCGAGGTGGCCTGCGCTGCCCGTGACTAGGATTGTCATTTGGGACCCAATACAGCCGCCAGTGGCGTGGAAAACCACGGCCCGACTCGGTTTAGCTGGATGCTCTGGGAAAAAATGGAGCGGGCGAAGGGGCTCGAACCCTCGACCCCGACCTTGGCAAGGTCGTGCTCTACCACTGAGCTACACCCGCATCCTGTGTCGGTCGCGTGACGCGCCGGCAACGGCTGTCGTATGCCAAAAGCGGGAGGGGAATGCAACAGCTACCGGCGGCATAGATTCGCAATCGGAGGCCCGATATGGACCCTGAATGCGACCAAATCGCCCGAAACTGCCCCGGAACCGGCGAATCGGCCGCAACGGATTGAAATTCGGCCGTCCCGGCCCAATTTAGGAGCCGACGACGCGCATCTGCATCGACGACGTGCTAAACAGCCGCCATTCCAGACATGACGAGGGGATCCCGTGACGATCATCGACCAGGGTAACGGAGCGGCGGGCCCGGCCGCCGCCGATCTGATCAAGGACACCACCACCCAGACCTTCGTGAAGGACGTCATCGAGGAATCGAAGCGCCAGCCGGTGCTGATCGATTTCTGGGCGGAGTGGTGCGGCCCCTGCAAGCAGCTCACCCCGGTCCTGGAAAAGGCAGTCAAGGCGGCCAAGGGTAAGGTCAAGCTGGTCAAGATGAACATCGACCAGCACCCGGCGATTCCGGGCCAGATGGGCATCCAGTCGATCCCGGCCGTGATCGCCTTCGTCAACGGCCAGCCGGCCGACGGCTTCATGGGAGCGGTGCCGGAGAGCCAGGTCAATGCCTTCATCGAGCGACTGACCAAGGGCGTGACCGCGCCGGGCGAGGTCAACGTCGCCGAGATCGTGCAGGAGGCCGAGGCCGTGCTCGCCGAGGGCGACACGGCTGCGGCAGCGCAGATCTATGCCGAGGCGCTGCAGCATGATTCGACCAACATCGCGGCGCTTGCGGGCCTTGCGAAGTGCTACGCGGTCTCCGGCGCGATGGAGCAGGCCAAGCAGACGCTGGCCATGGTGCCGGAATCCAAGCGCAACGATCCCGCTGTGAAAGCCGTGCAGACCACGATCGACCTCGCCGAGCAGGCTGAAGCGCTGGGGCCGGTGGCCGAGCTGGAACAGAAAGTCGCCGCAAACCCGCTCGATCATCAGGCACGATTCGATCTCGCCACCGCGCTCAATGCGCAAGGCAATCGCGCGGCCGCCACCGAGCAGTTGCTCGAGATCATCAAGCGCGACCGCAAGTGGAACGACGACGGCGCCCGCAAGCAGCTGGTGCAGTTCTTCGAGGCCTGGGGCGGCACGGATGATGCAACCGTCGAGGGACGCAAACGTTTGTCGACGATCCTGTTTTCGTAGGGCGTGCTGGCAACGCCAGGGGGACCGGGCAGATGCCGATCAACATCGAATATCGCGGGCCCGCCGACCTGCCGGAGATCATTCCGGTATTTCCGCTGCCGGGCGCGCTGCTGCTGCCCCGCGGCCAGATGCCGCTGAACATCTTCGAGCCGCGTTACCTTTCGATGGTCGACGATGCCTTGCGCGACGGCCATCGCCTGATCGGCATGATCCAGCCTGATGTGGCGCACTCGCCGAAGGATTCGGACAAGCCGGCGCTGTTCCGCGTCGGCTGCGTCGGCCGCATCACCCAGCTCGCCGAATCCGGCGATGGCCGCTACATCCTCGAGCTCACCGGCGTCTCACGCTTCAAGGTGGTCGAGGAGCTCGACGTGCTGACCGCCTACCGGCAGTGCAAGGTGGATTTCTTCGCCTTCGTCGACGATTTCACCGCGCGCATGGGCGAGGACCAGGTCGATCGCGAAGCGCTGCTGGCGGTGCTGGCGGACTTCCTGAAGGCCAACAACCTCAAGGTCGATTGGGAGGGCGTCGAGAGCGCCCCCAACGAGGCACTGGTCAACGCGCTGGCGATGATGTCGCCCTATGGACCCGCGGAGAAGCAGGCCATGCTGGAAGCGCCGGACCTGAAGACCCGCGCCGAGATCCTGATCGCGGTCACCGAGATGGACCTTGCCAAGAGGCGCACCAGCGGCGATCCGCCGCTGCAGTAACGGCCTGAATGCTCACGCAGCGCGGATGGCCGCTCCGGAGCCTTCCCGCAGCATTCGAGCGACGTCGGACGCAGGCATCGGCCGGCTGAAATAGTAGCCTTGCGTTTCGGCGCACCCCTCTTCACGGAGGATATCCAGCTGCTCCTTCGTTTCGACGCCTTCGGCGGTCGTCGTCTTGCCGAGGCTGACTGCGAAACGAACCACTGCTCGCGCCAGATGGTGCGCCTCTGCCCTTGCGCTGGATAGTTCGTTGACGAAACTGCGGTCGATCTTGACCTTGTCGAACGGGAATCTTTGCAGAAAGCTCAGCGATGAATAGCCAGTGCCGAAATCGTCCAGGGCGATTCGCACGCCGAGCTCGCGCAGCTGAGCGAGGACTGCAAAAACAGCCTCGCTATCATGCATGATCACGGTCTCGGTGACCTCGAGCTCGAGCCTGTGCGGCGCAACTCCTGAACTCGCCAGCGCGCCGACAATGACCGGAACAAGCTCCGTGCTCCTGAATTGGGCGGGAGACAGGTTGATTGCGATCCTGACATATGCAGGCCATTTGGCAGCTTCCGCGCAGGCGGTCCTCAAGACCCATTCTCCCAGCGGCACGATCAAGCCGGTCTCCTCCGCAAGCGGAATGAATTCGCTCGGCAGGACCAGGCCTCGCTGCGGGTGATGCCAGCGTAGCAAGGCCTCGAAGCCGATGGTCTTGCCGGTGGCAGCGCTGACGAACGGCTGGTAGTGAAGCTCGAATTGACGGCCGGCAAGCGCATCCACCATGTCGCGCTCCAGGTTGCGTCGCGCATGCATGAGCTCGTCGAGTTCCGGCTCGAAGAAACGGAATGCACCGCGTCCGCCACTCTTGGCCGAGTAGAGCGCGAGATCCGCGCTCTTCATGATCACGTCGGAATCGTTGCCATCGCGCGGCGCGATGGCAATGCCGATGCTGGTGCCCACCGTGACCCGGTGATCGCCGAGATCGAAGGGTTCGCAAAGCGCCTTTCTGATGTTCTCGGCAAGGGCGGCGGCCTCCACGGCCGGGTTGGTCACGTAATCGATCACCGCGAACTCGTCGCCGCCCAGTCGGGCAATCAACGCGGTTTCCGAGGTGCATTCGCGCAGACGCGCAGCGACGGCGCGCAGCAGGGAATCGCCCGCCGGATGTCCAAGCGTGTCGTTGACTTCCTTGAAGCGATCGAGGTCGAGCATGAGCACGGCCAGATCGAGGCCGCCGTTGCGCGTAACCGCAATGGCATGCTCCATCCGTTCCCTGAGCAGCACGCGATTTGGCAGATCGGTCAGCGCGTCGTGTTGCGCCATATGAGTGATCTTGGCCTCGGACCGGCGTTGCTCGGTAACATCGAGATGCGTGGCCACCCATCCGCCGCCGGCCATCGGCTGTCGCGTCACGCGGATCAGCCGACCATCCGCAAACTCGTCGATCCTGCTCGAGACTGCATCGAACGGCAAAGCCGCCAATTTCGAGATGAATTGCTCGGCAGCACCCTCGCTGGAATCGCCCTTGAGGATTCCCTTCACAATACGATGCCTGATGATGTCGGTGTGCGATGTCCCCGTCCGCAGCAGTTCCGGCGGCAACCGATACAGTCGGGCATAGCGCTCGTTGCACACGACAAGCCGCTTCTCCGCATCGAACATGCAAAGGCCCTCGACCATGTGGTCGATGGCCGTGTCCAACCTGAGCTTCTGTTCCTGCAATTCTTTCTGCGAGCCTTCCAGCTGCTGCCGGGCATCCGAAAGCTGGCTGATGATCTCCTCGAACTTGGCGGTTCTGCTTGCCAGGCGACGATCGGCCAGCACGCCGATCAGGCTCATGCCCAGCACAGACAGCGCGACACCGGCGATAGCCAGCGCGAGCACGGCCGGAGAAAGCGACAGGGCGCCCGTCGCACGCGTTGGATCCGGCGTGATCTGCACGGCACCCATGGCCGTGAAGTGATGCGATACGATGGCGAGCGTCAGCAGGACCGCCGCTGCGAGCGTGCCCCGGTAGTTCTGATACTTGATCGCGACGACCAGGGCGGCATAGCCGAGGCACATGCCCAGAAGGATCGAGACGAATACGAGGTCCAGCGACCAGGCGACGCGGCCCGGCACTTCAAGTGCCCACATTCCGAGATAGTGCATGCTGGCAATGCCGCCGCCGATGATGACGCCGCCGGCCCCCGCGCGCCACCGGCCGGAATCGCCGACCGCAACGCCGAAGCCCCCCGAGGTCAGCAGCATTGCCGTCGCAAGCGAAAGTGCCGTCAGCACGATTCCGTAGCCGGTCGTAACGCCGGGCTCGTAGGCGAGCATGGCGACGAAATGCGTCGCCCAGATTCCGTATCCGATGGCGGCGCCGGCAATCGCGATCCAGATCAGCCGCGTTCTTGCATGCGCCGCGATCGCACGATGGAAGATACTGACTGCAACAATACTCGCGACGAAGCAGACCAGGCCAGCGAGCACGACGAGCCGGAAGTCATGCTCGACGGTAAGGCAAGACAAAACGCGGAACATCCAATATCGCTCCATCGCCAATAGTGTCGATGGTGGTCGGGCTAAACGTCGTTCGCGTTAATTTTGTGCAACGCCTGATTGCATGCTTACCAGCGCGTTAATGCTTCCGGCGCAATTCAATTTTGCCGAGCATTGCGCATGCGTCCTACCGCAATCGCGCCCAAGCCGAGGAAATAACGCGTGCAACGATGGCAAGTTAATCCTAGAGGCGATTGCGGATGCGCTTGCGTCCGGTGAACATCGCGCGGATCAGGTTCTCGCGCTGGAGAATCCCCATCAGCACCACGCCGAGCACGTGCAGCACGACCAGGACGATGACCGCGTCCGATGAATAATGGTGGGCATCCTCGACCCACCAGACGCCGAAAAAGGTGACGGTCACCGACATCACGCCCGTGATGGTCGATACCGCGAGCGAGACCAGCAGCGCTACCAGCATCAAGGTGCCGGCGGGGTTGAGCCCGATATAGCGGCCGGTGATGCCGCGGCGCAGATTCCAGAGATAGTGTGGTGCGGCGCGCAACCTGACGCCGACCATCCGGAAGCGCGAATAGCGGCTTCCCATCAAGCCCCAGAGCAGACGAAAGGCGAGCAGGCCGATGACCGCATAGCCGACGATGCGGTGAAGGCCGTCATAGACGGTCGGCGTGAACCACGCCATCAGAACTGAGATCGCAAGCAGCCAATGCCAGAGGCGCAGCGGGAGATCCCAGACCGCGACCGTCCGCGAAACGATTCGATTCGCGGGGGTCCTGTCGGACGCCCCGCGCGTTTGTCGCGCCGCTTCTTCCATCAAGCCCGTTTCGCTTTGGGGCTCACTTGCCGCAGTTTACTTGCGCAGCTTACTTGGCAATCGTGTGCTTCAGGCTGAGGTCTTCGGGGCTGTAGAACAGCTCGTAGAGCTTGCCTTCCTTGACGCCGTAGACCTCATAGCACGAGCCTTCGATCTTGGAGCGCCGCACCTCGTAGCCCAGCGCCTTGGCCTTGGCTTCGGCTTCGCTGGCCGGCTTCCACGACGCCTTGTCGAGCTTGGTGCAGTCCTTGAAACCGTCGGCCATGGCCGCCGATCCCGTACCAATCCCGATCGTCAGCGCAATGGCAACAACACGAATGACCTTCACGAACGTCTCCTTCTCTGTCGTGTGCGCTGTGTGCTCAGCGCGAAGCGCAGCCGAAGGAAGCAAAGGCGAAGGTGAAGTCAATCCGGTTCGAGGGTGACCGGTCTTAGATTCGTTCTAATGGTCGCCAAAAGATCAGCGCTCTCCGTATGCAGCGCGCATTTGAAGCGCCGCTGCGGCCTTACGCCTCATGGGCCAAAACGCGGGGGCCGCTAGTAGCCGGCAACCGCAAGCGCCACCACAGTGCCCATGCCGACCCAGCCAAAGTGGCGGCCGCGCGTCGCGAAGGCATTGGCGAGTGCCGCGAAGCCGAACACGACGGCGAGCGTCACGATGATCCAGTGCCGGGCCAGGTTCGACTGCATCCAGGGCGCGGCGAGCAGCAGCACGCCGCCACCGATCCACGCCACCGTGCCGGCCTGCCACACCAAGCGGATCAGCGTACGAAGGCGCAGCGGTTCGATCGTGGCGCGAGCGAACACTTTGGTCTCGCCGAGCATACCATGGATCAGCGCCAGTACGACCGCGGCGGCGCCGGAGCATTGCAGCAGAAGGTCGCGCATGACGGAAACTCCCGATCCATCAGTTGTCCATACAGTCGTGTATGGTATGGACCCGGGCGCGGTGACCTGTCAATACACTAGTGTATGGTCAGGCCCTGGGAACCCGACATGACCGAACAGCTCTCCGCCGACGACTGGATCAAGGTGGGGCTCAAGGCGCTCGCCAGAAGCGGCTTCACGGCGCTGAAGGCCGAGCCGCTCGCCAAGGCCATGGGCGTATCGCGCGGCAGCTTCTATTGGCATTTTGCCGATCTCGGCGCCTTCCACGCGGCCTTGCTGAAACGCTGGCGCGAGATCGCGGCGGAGCAGATCATTGCCGATGTCGAGGCTGGCAGTGACGAGCCGCTGACAGCGCTGTTGCGAAGATCCTTCGGCGCGCGGCTCGACCTCGAGCGCGCCGTGCGCAACTGGGCGGCGTTCGACGCGGCCGCGCAAGGCGCGGTCCGTGCGATCGACCGCCGCAGGCTCGACTATATCGAGGCGCTGCTGAAGAAGCGGGGGCTCGACCCGGCGATGGCGCAGGCGCGCTCGCAGATCCTGTACTGGACCTTTCTCGGCTTCGCCTTGTCGGGCGCGCCGGTGCCGCCGGCGCGGCTCCAGGACCTGCTCGACGAGCTCTTGCGGATGATGTCCGCTTAAATTCTTATTCTGACGCGTTTCTTTCCGCGAACCGGTACCCACTTCACTGGAAAACGCCTTGGCAGCCGCGATGGGCGGATGCGAATTTCTGTGCTAGAGGCAGCCGACTGCCGGAGACCACCCATGAACGCGCCCACCGAACGTCCCGAAGCCAGCGTCGATCCGAAACTGCTGGAGATTCTGGTCTGCCCGCTGACCAAGGGCCCGCTGGAGTTCGACGCCGCGCGGCAGGAGCTGATCTCGCGCAGCGCCAAGCTCGCTTATCCGATCCGCGACGGCATCCCGATCATGCTGCCGGAAGAGGCGCGCAAGATCGATTAAAGTTTTGTAGCCGGTGGAGCGCAATATGGCGCCACACTCTCGGTGTCGTCCCGGCGAAGGCCGGGACCCATAACCACGGAGAGAGGTTATGACGCGAAACTGGGTAACTCCAAGTCTTCGCAAAATTATTGCTGCGGCGTATGGGTCCCGGATCTGCGCGCGCTCGGAGCGCGCTTGTCCGGGACGACGAGGAGAGAGGGGGCGCGAGACGCTCTTGAAACGTCTGCCTACAGCGCCTCGCCCTTCAATAGCCGCGGCACCTCGCCCATGAGCCCGGCGGCCTGGCGGATGAAAAGATTCTTCAGCGGCGGGGCGCGGTCGACGAGGCCGAGGCCGATGTCGCGCACCGTGCGCAGCAGCGTCGACTGGTTGGAGAACAGGAAGTTCAGCGAGTTGGTGGCAACGCCCATCGCCATGGTGTCGAACCGGCGCCAGCGCTGGTAACGGTCCAGCACGTCGGCGCCGCCGAGATCCATGCCGAGCCGCGCGGCATCGACGACCACCTCGGCCAGCGCGGCGACATCCTTCAGCCCCATGTTGAGGCCCTGGCCCGCGATCGGATGGATGACATGGGCGGCATCGCCGACCAGCGCCAGGCGCTCGGCGATGAAGGAGCGCGCAACGAAATAGCACAGTGGGAATGCGCGCGGCTTGTCGAGCGCCTTGACCTCGCCGAGATGCAGACCAAAGCGCTGCTCGAGTTCAGCGTGGAACTCCTCGTCACTGAGCGCGATGATGCGCGCGGCCTCGCTGCGGCGCTCGGTCCACACCAGCGATGACCGCCTGCCGGATAGCGGCAGGATCGCGAACGGGCCGGCGGGCAGAAAGTGCTCTTCGGCGCGGCCCTCGTGATCGCGCTCGTGGCCGACGGTGACGACGATGCCGGACTGGTCATACTCCCAGCCATGGGTGGCGATGCCGGCGCGCTCACGCAGCCTGGATCTGGCGCCATCGGCGGCGACCAGCAGGCTCGCCGCGATCACGCTACCATCGCCGAGCGTCACGTCGATGCCCTCGGAACGCGCGTCGTAGGACGCGACAGTGGTGGCGCGGAGATCGATGCCCTCGGCCTCGGCGCGCGCCACCAGCGCATCGATCAGGCGGCGGTTCTCGACCATATGCGCAAAGGGCTCGCCCGGCGCGACATCGCCGGCGAAATTCAGGAACACCGGGCGCGTAGCGTCCTCCAGCTTGGAATCGGTGACGACCATGTCCAGGATCGGCTGCACCTCGCCCCGGACATCGTCCCAGGCGCCGATCGCCTCGAACAGGCGGCGGCAGGCGGCCACGATCGCGGTGGCGCGCGGGTCGCGGCTCGGACGCATGCTGAGCGCGGGATCGGCGACGATGACGGGAATCTCGGGCCCGAGCCCCTGGCGCAGCGCCAGCGCCAGCGCCAGCCCTGCAAACGCGCCGCCGCCAATGACAATGCTACCCTGTACCGACATACCCGACTTTCCCGGCCAATTCCTGGACTTGCTAGCAGACTTGAGGTGGGCGAAACAGTGCGGTGAAACAAGGGCGGAACGGCCCGAATGTCATTCCGGAGCTTCAATCCGGAAATGACGGCAAGAAAGCTCACGCATGTCCAAAAGCCTGATCGACCTCATTTCGATCCTCGACCTGGAGCAGCTCGAGGTGAACCTGTTCCGCGGCAACAGCCCGAAGACGAGCTGGCAGCGGGTGTTCGGCGGCCAGGTGATCGGGCAGGCGATGGTGGCGGCCTGCCGCACCGTCGAGGGCCGGCTGCCGCATTCGCTGCATTGCTATTTCATCCTGCCGGGCGACCCGCAGATCCCGATCATCTACCAGGTCGAGCGGCTGCGCGACGGCAAGAGCTATTCGACGCGCCGCGTCACCGCCATCCAGCACGGCAATGCGATCTTCTCGATCATGGTGTCGTTCCACGCTGAGGAGGAGAGCGCGTTCGACCATCAGGACAAGATGCCCGACGTGCCGCCGCCGGAAAAGCTCACGGCGGAGGAGGTGGCGAAGCAGCCGATGTTCAAGGAGATGCCGGAGTTCATCCGCCGCTACTACGAATCCGATCGTCCGATCGAGCTGCGCCCGGTCGAGCTTGGCCGTTATTTCGGCCAGAAGATTGACGACGGCCGCATTCACGTCTGGATCAGGACCGCGGCGAAACTGCCCGACGATCCGGCGCTGCACATGTGCGCGCTCGCCTATGCCTCAGACTTCTCGCTGCTGGACGCGATCATGGCGCGCTATGGCCGCACGCTGTTCGACAAGCGCATGATGCCGGCGAGCCTTGACCATGCGATGTGGTTTCACCGCCCGTTCCGCGCCGACGAATGGCTGCTCTACGCCCAGGATTCGCCGAGCGCACAAGGCGGCCGCGGCTTGACCCGTGGTTCGATCTTCAAGCCCGACGGCACGCTGGTCGCCTCCGTCGCGCAGGAAGGCTCCGTGCGCGAGCGGAGGGCGTGATCGCTTAGAGCGAGCCGCGCGGAGCGAGCTCGGTCTGCGACGCAAACCAGTTCATGATCCAGCGATACACCCACGGGATCGGGATGATGAAGCTGCACAGGATCGCGGCCACGATTCCGCGCCACAAAATCTCGAGACCGCTGCCGTTGAACACGATTTCGCGCCGTGTGCCTTCGACGCTGCGGCAGAACCAGCGCATCTGCGCCGCGGCGACCCAGGCCCAGCCGATGATGGTGATGATGGAGATCGCGAACAGCAGGCTCCAGCCGATATAGGCCCAGATCGAGCCGGTGAAGCTCAGGCCCAGCGGCTGCCCGTTCGAGGCGAGGTTCGCGACCATCCATTTGATCAGCAGCCAGTAGAGGACGATCTGCACGACGAACAGCAGGTTGCTGAGCAACTGGCTGCCGATGAAGGAGATGGCGATCGCCAGGACGATGAAGCCGAAATACCAGGGCACCAGCGTCATCGCATTGCCGGTGAAGCTGAGATTCGGGCGCCCCGGGACCTTCACGCAGGACACGATCCATTGCGTGTACCAGACGAACGCCCACGGCGCCGGCAGGACGAAGATCATTCCGATCAGCAAGACGATGCTACGCCAGGTGAACTCGAGGATGCCGAAATCGACCGCCAGCGATCCTCCACCTGCGCCACCATAGCCGCCGGCGCTGGCATACCCACCGCCCATCATCGGCGGGCCGCCGGCCGGCATCATCGGCGGCGCGCCGCCGCCTCCGATCAAGCCGGGGATTTCGGCGGCCTTCTGCCAGCCGGCCATGCCCTCGGTCCACACCAGCGTGTCCGGGCGCACGACGCCTTGGGCGATGAGATCGCGGAACTGCCCTTCCGCAAAGGGCCCCTGCTGCTTGCCCTCGGATGCGTAAAACCAACTCGCCATGGTGCGTCCCCCCCAAAATACTTATGTGCCGCCCGGGACCGGCAGGTTCACCCGATCCATGCCGAAAATGCATTGTGAAGGATGGACGGCTGCCCTGTACAGAGGCGGCCGTTCACATGGTCAAACGTTTTTCCGCTTCAATCTGCAACTTTTTTGTGCCATTTGCCCGGAAAGATGCCAGATTGACGCGGCGCCGGGGACATACGGCGCGACGCATCCCGGGGAATAGGCCTGACCATGAAACTCGTCGTCGCGATCATCAAACCCTTCAAGCTCGATGAGGTCCGCCAGGCCCTGACGGCGATCGGCGTCCACGGCATGACCGTAACCGAGGTGAAGGGCTATGGCCGCCAGAAGGGCCATACCGAGATCTATCGCGGCGCCGAATATGTCGTGAACTTCCTGCCCAAGCTGCGCATCGAGATCGCGGTCGCGTCCGACGTTGCCGACAAGGCGGTCAGCGTGATCACCGCGACCGCGCGCACCGGCCAGATCGGTGACGGCAAGATCTTCGTCACGCCGATCGACCACGCGCTGCGCATCCGCACCGGCGAAACCGACAGCGACGCACTCTGATCTAATCTAATACGTCTTCTTCGATTGCACCGGGCAACGACGCCACAGCGTGCAACGCAATCTATGCTGGGGGGAACGACATGGCGGGATATTTGCGCCGCGCAGCCGCTATGGCTGCGTCGATCGGATTTGCGTCTGCCATTGCCTCGCCCGCGTACGCCGCAGACCCCGAGATCAACACCGCCGACACCGCCTGGATGATCGTCGCCACCGCGCTGGTGCTGATGATGACGATCCCCGGACTTGCGCTGTTCTACTCCGGCATGGTGCGCAAGAAGAACGTGCTTGCCACCATGGCGCAGAGCCTCGCCGCGGTGACGCTGATCTCGATTCTCTGGGTCGCGTTCGGCTATTCGCTGTGCTTCGTCGGCGATGGCCCGTGGATCGGCACGCTCGACCGCTGGTTCCTCGCGGGCATGACCATGGACAGCGTCAACCCGGCGGCCAAGACGATCCCGGAATCGCTGTTCATGCTGTACCAGATGACGTTTGCGATCATCACGGTAGCGCTGGTCGCGGGCTCGGTTGCCGATCGCATGCGGTTCTCCGCCTATCTCTTGTTCTCCGTCGCCTGGTTCATCTTCGTCTACATTCCGCTGGCGCATTGGGTGTGGGGCGGCGGTTTCCTCGCCACCACGGGCGTTTTGGATTTCGCCGGCGGCCTCGTGGTGCATCTGTCGGCCGGCACCGGCGGCCTCGTCGCCGCGAAGGTGATGGGGCGCCGTCACGGCTACGGCACCGAGAATCTTTCGCCGTTCGATCTCTCGCTCGCGGTGATGGGCACCGGCTTGTTGTGGGTCGGCTGGTTCGGCTTCAACGGCGGCTCGGCTGGCGCGGCCAATTCGCGCGCGGTGATGGCGATCATTGCCACCCATCTCGCCGCCTGCGCCGGCGCCCTGACATGGGGCGCGATCGAATGGTCGACGCGGCGCAAGCCCTCGGTGCTCGGCATGATCTCCGGCGCGGTCGCGGGCCTCGGCACCATCACGCCGGCCTCCGGGTTCGTGGCGCCCTGGCACGGCATCGTCATCGGCATCATCGCCGGTGCGGTTTGCTATTGGGCCTGCACCTGGCTGAAGCACCGCTTCAACTATGACGATTCGCTCGACGTGTTCGGCGTCCACGGTATCGGCGGCCTGACCGGCACATTGCTTGGCGGCGTGTTCGCAACCAGCGCCATCGGCGGCACCGCCGGCCTGATCGAGGGCCACCCGCAGCAAGTGTTGATCCAGCTCTATGGCGTCGCCGTCACCTTCGTGTGGTCGGCAGGCGTGAGCTTCGTCCTGCTCAAGCTGGTCGGCCTGTTCGTGCCCTTGCGCGTATCCCGTGAGCACGAACTCGAGGGGCTCGACATCTCGCAGCATGGCGAAGCGCTTCAGTAACAGGGCTTGCGCAACACATAAGTACATGCTTATGTGTTGTCATGATCGAAGCCGACATCTTCAAGGCGCTGGCCGACCCGACGCGCCGCAAGGTCTTTGAAAAGCTCGCTGGCGGAAGCCTGAATGCCAGCGCCTTGCGCGACGGATTGGAGATCAGCCAACCCGCGATGTCGCAGCATCTTTCGGTGCTGCGCGCGGCAGGCCTCGTGCGCGAACAGCGGCAGGGCCGCTTTGTGAATTACGAAGTCGACCCGGACGGAATCGTCGCCATCGGGGCATGGCTTGCGCGCTACCGCGCCTATTGGCCGAAGCGCATGGAAGCACTCGCTGACCTCCTGAAGGACATGGATCAATAAGGATCTGGATCAATGAGCGACACCGTGAAGCCTGATCGTCCCGACGAAGCCCTCGTGCTCGAATATGATTTCGATGCACCGCCGGCAAAAGTCTGGCGCGCCGTGACCATTCCTGCATTGCGCGAGCGCTGGCTGCCGGATTGCGACCTTGCCGGCGCCGAGCCGGAATCAACGATCGCAGGTGAAGAGGTGCGCTACCGGCTTCGCGATTCCAAGCCGCCATTTCGCGAGAGCCACGTCATCTTCCGGATCGAGCCGAACGAAGACGGCGGCACCCGCTTTCGCATCATCCAGCAAGCCTGCGACGAGCGAACAAGGCTGCCGCAGCCGGCCAATAGCAATTGCTACCTGATGCGCGCGGCGGCCTAGCAACAACACAACTTCATCACCTGCAGACATGGAGGTCGCCGATGCGCGACATGCTTCAGCTCGTCCCTATGGTCGTCGAACAATCCGCCCGCGGCGAACGATCCTTCGACATCTACTCGCGGCTGCTGCGCGAACGCATCATCTTCCTCAACGGCGAGGTCAATGATGCGATGTCCGGGCTGGTTTGCGCGCAGCTGCTATTCCTGGAGGCGGAGAATCCGAGCCGGCCGATCAATCTCTACATCAATTCCTATGGCGGCGTGGTTACCAGCGGGCTCGCGATGTACGACACCATGCAGTTCATCAAGGCGCCGGTTCATACGCTGTGCATGGGCACCGCGCGCTCCATGGGCTCGTTCCTGCTGATGGCCGGCGAACCCGGTCACCGCGCCGCGTTGCCCAATGCGAGCCTTCACGTGCATCAGCCGCTCGGCGGTTTCCAGGGCCAGGCGTCAGACATCCTGATCCACGCCAACGAAATGCAGGAAACCAAGCGGCGCATCACCAGGCTCTATGCGCAGCATTGCGGACGGACCGAAGAGGAGGTGGAACGGACCCTGGACCGCGACCACTTCATGACCGCGCAGCAGGGAGTCGAATGGGGATTGGTCGACCGGGTTTTTGCAGAGCGCGACGCCGCCTGATGGTGCGACAGCGGCCCTCAGCGGGATACCCTCGGCGAGGTTCGTCTGCTCGACCCGCGACCGCCGCGATGAGCGTATCCGGTAAGCAGCGGGCGCAGTGGTCTCGATATTTCTCAAGTCCCTGCCGTATCAAAATACCTTTTGACTGCCCGACACATGAGCAACATTGTGTCGGCAGCCTGTCCTGCCTGCGTTTTGAGCAGGTGTGACCACGTTTTGAGCGCGACGTAATATCGCACTGCACGGCAATGCGCGTTAGACGCGAAAACACGCGTTTTCATAATCCGTTAGGCAACGCGCCTGATCTGGCACGGCATTTGATTCTACGGGTCCTGGCTGAGCCCGCGTAGTGAACTTCTCCCTCGTGGCGAACCAGTCGAGAACGCCCGGCCATGTCCGGACCGGGCCAAGCGGGGATAGGACCCATGAAAATCGTTATGGCGATTATCAAGCCATTCAAGCTGGAAGAAGTCCGTGACGCCCTGACCGCCATCGGCGTTCACGGCCTCACGGTGACGGAAGTCAAGGGATATGGCCGCCAGAAGGGCCATACGGAAATCTATCGCGGCGCCGAATATGCCGTGAGCTTCCTGCCCAAGATCAAGATCGAGGTCGCTGTCGCCTCCGACCAGGTCGACAAGACCATCGACGCCATCACGTCTGCCGCGAAAACCGGCCAGATCGGCGACGGCAAGATCTTCGTCATCAACCTCGACCATGCGGTGCGCATCCGCACCGGCGAGGCCGACGCCGCGGCCCTTTGATTTCGCGCTCAACCTTTATCCAATCAGGAGTGAATAAAATGACGTTTAAGCGTCCCTATGGCGCGGGACTGGCGGCTCTCGCAGTCGGCCTGTTCGCTGCGACCGCAGCCTATGCCGAGCCAACGGTCAACAAGGGAGACAACGCCTGGATGCTGACATCGACAGTGTTGGTGCTGTTGATGACGATCCCCGGCCTCGCACTGTTCTACGGCGGCCTCGTCCGTTCCAAGAACATGCTCTCGGTCCTGATGCAGGTGTTCTACACCGTCTGCGTCGTCACCGTGATCTGGGCCGTGTACGGCTACAGCCTCGCCTTCACCGGCGGCTCCGACTTCATCGGCGGCTTCTCCAAGGCCTTCATGATGGGCGTCACCACCGACTCGAAGGCGGCCACCTTCTCGGTCGACGCCAACATCTCGGAGCTCATCTACATGTGCTTCCAGATGACCTTCGCGGCGATCACGCCCGCCCTCATCGTCGGCGCTTTCGCCGAGCGCATGAAGTTCTCGGCGATCGCGCTGTTCATCCCGCTCTGGGTCACGCTGATCTACTTCCCGATCGCGCACATGGTCTGGTACTGGCCCGGCCCGGACATGATCCAGGATGCGGCCAAGGCGCTCGCTGCAGCGGGTGATGCGGCAGCCAAGACGGCGGCGCAGGCCAAGCTCGACGAGATCAACGCCGACGCCGGCTGGATCTTCAAGAAGGGCGCGATCGACTTCGCGGGCGGCACCGTGGTGCATATCAACGCCGGCATCGCAGGTCTCGTCGGCGCTCTCCTGATCGGCAAGCGCGTCGGCTACGGCAAGGAGCTAATGGCTCCGCACTCGCTGACCATGTCGATGATCGGCGCCTCGCTGCTCTGGGTCGGCTGGTTCGGCTTCAACGCCGGCTCCAACCTGGAAGCCAACGGCGGCGCCGCGCTCGCCATGACCAACTCCTTCGTCGCCACCGCTGCCGCCGCGCTGTCGTGGATGTTCGCGGAGTGGATCATCAAGGGCCATCCGTCGGTGCTCGGCGTCATCTCCGGCGCTGTCGCAGGTCTCGTGGCCGTCACGCCTGCCGCCGGCTTCTCCGGCGTCATGGGTGCGATTATCCTCGGCCTCGTGGTCGGCGTGGTCTGCCTGTTCTTCTGCACCGTCGTGAAGAACGCGCTCGGCTATGACGACTCCCTCGACGTGTTCGGCGTGCACTGCGTCGGCGGCATCGTCGGCGCTCTCGGCACCGGCATTCTGGTCAACCCGGCGCTCGGTGGTGCCGGCATCATGGACTACACCGCGATCCCGCCGAAGGTTGCCGACTACGACTTCGCCACGCAGATGATCGCCCAGCTCTGGGGCGTCTGCACCACGCTGGTGTGGTCGGGCATCGGTTCGGCGATCCTCTACAAGGTCGTCGATGTGATCGTTGGCCTTCGGACCAATGTCGAGAGCGAGCGTGAAGGCCTCGACATCACCGAGCACACCGAGCGCGCCTACAACATGTAACTCTCCTCCCGGTCGCGATCTCCTCGGGATCACGACCAGACCTACGGTTTGGGCACATACCCGGCAATGCCCCGACCGTTGAGGGGCTCCAGCGCAAGCTGGAGCCCCTTTCTTTTGACCGGAGCGCCGAAGAAAAACATTGCCATTGCGCACCGCCGGCGCAGAAATATCGACCTCAAGAACAACAATCGGGAGGTCGTCATGCGTTTGGAAGGCGGATGCTATTGCGGCGCAGTGCGCTACAAGGCCGAAGGTGATCCGATGATGCAGGCCCAATGTCATTGCCGCGAGTGCCAGTACATCACCGGCGGCGCGCCCAACACCTTCATCGCAATGCCGGCGGCCGGCTTCAGCTACATCACCGGACAGCCCAAGCAGTTCACGCGCAAGGATCTCGAACGCGCCGTCACGCGCGAATTCTGCGCCGAATGCGGCACCCATCTGGTGACCAAGGTTCCAGGTCTCCCGGCCGCGGTCGTGAAGGTCGGCACGCTAGACGAGCCCGGCCAGTTCCATCCGCAGATGGCGATCTACACCTGCGACAAGCAGGAGTTCCACGCGATCCCGTCGGGTATGCCGGCATTCGAGAAGCTGCCGGGGCGCTAGGCCTCGTTGCAACCGGGATGCCTGGCAATGAAGCGCCAGGCATCCCGTTGTTATCCGGCCTCATTATTCCCGCTCTGGACGGGGGCGGCGGCCGATGGTTAATCGCGTCTTAACCTCGCCCTATCTATGGTGAACTGAACCGCTTCCCGCCGGCGCCTTGGTGCGACCGGCTGTTCCAAGAGTGCTGGCGCCCAGAATGGTCATGACCGCTTCATCCCGTGCGCCGCAGGCCAGTGGAAGCTCCGACAGCGAACGCTCGCCCTTCGTCCGGCTGAACGAGCTCTTGGGCCCGCATCAGCCGGGTAAACCCTTGATTACGCTTGCAGTCGGCGAGCCCCAGCATCCCGTGCCTGACTTCGTCGGCCCGGTATTGGCCAAGCACATCGCCGAATTCGCCGTTACCCGGCGAACAAGGGCACCGACCCCTTCCGCAACGCGGCGGGCGCCTGGCTGTCATCGCGCTTCAAGCTGCCGCGGCCGCTCGACCCCGAGAACGAGATTCTCGTCCTCAATGGCAGCCGCGAGGGGCTGTTCCTCGCCGCGATCGCCGCGGCGCGCTATGTCGGCCCGCGCCCCGGCAAGCCTGCCATCCTGATGCCGAACCCGTTCTATCCGGTCTATGGCGCCGGCGCTCGCGCCGCGGCCTGCGAGCCGGTTTACCTGCCGACCACCGTCGAAAACGGCTTCCTGCCCGATCTCGACGCCATCGACGAAGCGACGCTGGCGCGCACTGTGGCGTTCTATCTGGCCTCGCCCGCCAATCCGCAAGGCTCGGTCGCCAAGCCCGACTATTTCAAGCGGTTGAAACAGCTCGCCGACCGCTACGGCTTCGTGATCCTCAGCGACGAGTGCTATTCCGAGATCTACACCCGCGAGGCACCGGGCAGCGCGCTCGAATGCGCCGGCCCCGATTTCACCCGCGTGGTTGCGTTCCAGTCGCTGTCGAAGCGCTCCAACCTGCCCGGCCTGCGCGTCGGCTTCGCCGCTGGCGACAAGAAGTTCATCAGCACGTTCCTCGAGCTGCGCAACATCGCAGCGCCGCAGGTGCCGGTACCGCTCCAGCATGTCGCGACCGTTGCTTACGGCGACGAAGCGCATGTCGAGGAGAACCGCAGGCTCTACCGGATCAAGTTCGATCTCGCCGACCAGATCATCGGCAATCGTTACGGCTATCGCCGGCCCGATGCCGGCTTCTGCGTCTGGCTCAACACGTCCGCGCTCGGCGACGACGTGTCGGTGACGTTGAGACTCTTCAAGGAAGCAGGCGTGCGCGTGGTGCCCGGCAGCTTTTTGGCCCGGCAGCAGCCTGACGGATTCAATCCCGGCGCGGGCTATATTCGCCTCGCGCTGGTGCAGGATGGCGAGACCACGGCGCAAGCGCTGCACCGCCTGGTCGAGACTCTGGGTTAGGCGGGGCCCATGAGCATGTCGGCAATCGAACGTGTCATTCCACTGGTCGGCCATCTGCCGCCCTCGATCCGCGAGGGGCTGGCGCGGCGTCTGCGCGAGCTCACCGGTCTCGGCCTGATCGCGCTGGCGGGCGTCGCCTCGGCGGCGCTGATGACCTGGTCGGTGCAGGATCCCAGCCTCAGCCACGCGACCTCACGGCCGATCCGCAACATCCTCGGCTATGCCGGTGCGATCGGTGCCGACCTCGCGATGCAGATCCTCGGCCTTGGCGCGATCATGCTGGTCCTGACCGTCGCGGTCTGGGGCTGGCGCATGATGACGCATCGCCCGTTCGACCGCGAAGCGCTGCGGCTCGGCTCGTGGATTCTCTGCACGGTGATCGCCGCGGGTTTTGTCAGCTGCTGGCCGCATGGCGGCGCCTGGCCGCTGCCGACCGGCCTCGGCGGTGTCGTCGGCGATGCCCTGGTGAGGGCGCCCGCCGTGATCTTCGGACCTGCAGGAATAATCTATCGCATCGTGCTGGGCACGATCCTGTTCGCCGCGATGGCCGTGACGTTCCTGATCGCCTGCGGTCTCGGTGCACGCGAGCATGACGACGAGCTCGCGGAGATCGGGGATGACGACAAGCCGCTCGACGAAGACGAGGAGAGCGATCGCGGTTCGGTGTCGCTGGGCTGGCTGTTCCACGCCTTGATGAGCACCAAGGCGCGACTGATCTGGCTCTTCGGTGCCGCTTACCGCTCGCTGGTCTCGAGCGGGCCGAAGACCAAGGCCGCTCAGTTCAGCCGTCAGGAGCCCAATCTCGGTGGCGGCCGCGCGGCGCCCTCGATCTCACCGCAGTCCGAAGACGAGGACCACGAGGACGAGTACGAAGAAGAGGAAGACGAGGAGGAAGAGGAGGAGCCCGCCGCGCGCGCACCGCGCAAGAAGGCCGCGCCGAAAACCTCTGCCAAGAAATCCTCCGACAAGTTCGATCTTCCGTCCGTCTCCATGCTGGCTGCACCAAAGGCCGGTGACCGCCAGCCGCTCAGCAAGGCGGAGCTGGAGACCAATTCCCGCTCGCTCGAAGGCGTGCTCCAGGATTTCGGCGTGCGCGGCGAGATCGTGAAGGCCAATCCGGGTCCCGTGGTCACGCTGTACGAGCTGGAGCCGGCGCCCGGCATCAAGTCGTCGCGCGTGATCGGGCTTGCCGACGACATCGCGCGCTCGATGAGCGCGCTGTCGGCACGCGTCGCCGTCGTGCCCGGCCGCAACGCGATCGGCATCGAATTGCCGAACGCGCATCGCGAAAAAGTTTACCTGCGCGAACTGCTGGTGGCGAAGGAGGCGACCGACACGGTGGCAAAGCTGCCGCTGTGCCTCGGCAAGACCATCGGCGGCGACCCCGTGATCATCGACCTCGCGCGCACGCCGCACATGCTGATCGCCGGTACCACCGGCTCCGGCAAATCGGTCGCCATCAACACGATGATCCTCAGCCTGGTCTACAGGTTGCGCCCCGACCAGTGCCGGCTGATCATGGTCGATCCGAAGATGCTCGAACTCTCCGTCTATGACGGCATCCCCCATCTGCTCACGCCTGTTGTGACCGATCCGAAGAAGGCGGTGGTCGCGCTGAAATGGGCCGTGCGCGAGATGGAAGAGCGCTACAAGAATATGGCCAAGCTCGGTGTGCGCAACATCGACGGCTACAACACGCGCCTGCTCGAACTGAAGGCCAAGGGCGAGGAGCCGACGCGCACGGTGCATACCGGCTTCGACAAGGAAACCGGCAAGGCGATCTACGAGGAAGAGAAGCTCTCGCTCGACCCGCTGCCTTATATCGTGATCATCGTTGACGAAATGGCCGACCTGATGATGGTCGCCGGCAAGGACATCGAAGGCGCGGTGCAGCGTCTGGCACAGATGGCGCGCGCCGCGGGCCTGCACGTGATCCTGGCCACGCAGCGGCCGTCGGTCGACGTCATCACCGGCACCATCAAGGCGAACTTCCCAACCCGCATCGCCTTCCAAGTGACGTCCAAGATCGACAGCCGCACCATTCTCGGCGAGATGGGCGCCGAGCAGCTGCTCGGCCAGGGCGACATGCTCTACATGGCCGGCGGCGGCCGCATCAGCCGCGTGCACGGACCTTTTGCCTCCGACGAGGAGGTCGAGAAGGTGGTGCGTCACCTCAAGACGCAGGGCCAGCCCGAATATCTCGAAGCGGTCACGGCCGAAGAGCCCACCGAGGACGAGGACGGCGCGGTGTTCGACGCGACAGGCATGGGTGCCGACGGCGGCGGCGATTTGTTCGCGCAGGCCGTTGCCATCGTCAAACGCGACCGTAAGGCTTCGACCAGCTACATCCAGCGCCGCCTGCAAATCGGCTATAACCGCGCGGCATCGCTGATGGAGCGCATGGAACTGGAAGGCATCGTCGGGCCCGCCAACCACGCCGGCAAGCGCGAGATTCTGGTCGAGGAAGAAGACAGCCATATGTGAGGCAAAGCGGCCTCAACGCATCATTTCACGCAAAATCGATATCTGCTTTTGCCCGAAATCACGCTAAAAGGCGCCCAGCCACGTTAGGACGACGCGTTGATCAGACATCCGGACATTCGATTCGCTGCCACCATCGCTGCGCGAAGCGCGCGCGTGGCCGGTGTGCTTCTCGTCACCGCCGCGATGGTGACCGCTGCGTCGCTCGCGCAGACCGTGCCCGTGCCGAAGCCAGCGCCGAAGGGCCGCGATGGCGGTGCGGCGGGGGGAGGGCCCGCCGTCACCGGCGCGACGCAGGCGCCGCCGAATCCGGTCATTCCGGATCCGCGCCGCAACGTGCCGAGCAGCATCTTCCAGACCTTCGATGCCAACCAAAAGGCGCAGGCCGCCAAGATCAGCGCCTATCTCTCCTCGCTCCAGACCCTGGTCGGGAATTTCGTCCAGGTCGGCCCCGACGGCAGCAAGACGCAAGGCGATTTCTACATCCAGAAGCCGGGCAAGGTGCGCTTCGAATATGACGCGCCGAGCCCGATCGACATCGTCGCCGATGGATCCTCGCTGGTGGTGCGTGATCGTAAGCTCGCGACCCAGGACATCTATCCGCTGTCGCAGACGCCGCTGCGTTTCCTGCTGTCCGATCGCATCGACCTGATGAAGGACACCAATGTCGTCAATGTCTCGGCCGACGACGTCTTCACCAGCGTCACCATCGAGGAGAAGCAGGCGCTGGTCGGCACCAGCCGCCTCCTCTTGATGTTCGGCGCCAAGGACGGCCAGTTGAAGCAGTGGACCGTCACCGACCCGCAGGGCTACGACACCACGATCGCGGTCTACAATCTGGATTCGAGCAAGAAGCTCGATCCGAGCATGTTCAAGATCGATTTCACCAATTACGGCCCGTCGCCGGGTTGAGCGCTCCGCTGCCGTAGGGTGGGCAAAGGCGCGTTTGCGCCGTGCCCACCATCTTTCCTCCTCGCGATCGGCACGTGGGCACGCTTCGCTTTGCCCACCCTACGAAAGCACGCCCAGATCCTCACATCTCGCACCCGAAAAGACGGTGGGCACGGCGCCTTGCGCCTTTGCCCACCCTACGAGAGCTTGCTAAGACGCATCCCTCATGCGTCTCTCCCTCACAACCTGGAACATCAATTCGGTGCGGCTGCGCATCGATCTGGTCGCGAAATTCCTCAAGAGTGCGCGGCCGGACGTGCTGTGCCTGCAGGAGACCAAATGCATCGATGACGCCTTTCCGCTGAAGCGCTTCAAGCGGCTCGGCTATGAGCACGTCGCGCTGAACGGACAGAAGGGCTATCACGGCGTCGCCATCGTCTCGAAGATCCCGTTCGAGTCGAAGGACATCCGCACCTTCTGCGACAAGATCGATTCGCGCCACATCTCGGTATCGTTCGGCGAGAAGGCCAACATCGCAAAGCCGCTGGTGCTGCATAATTTCTACGTGCCCGCCGGCGGCGACATTCCCGATCCCGCGCTGAACGAGAAGTTCGACCACAAGCTCCGCTTCCTCGACGAATTGAAGGCCTGCGAACCGCTGCATCCGCGCGGCGAGGACCGTCACATCCTGGTTGGCGATCTCAACGTCGCCCCGCACGAGAACGACGTATGGTCGCACAAGCAGCTGCTGAAGGTGGTCTCGCACACGCCTGTCGAAACCGAGAAGCTGAAGGCGGCGCTGGCGGCCGGCGAATGGATCGATGTCGCGCGCGAGCGCATTCCGATGTCGGAGAAAGTCTATACATGGTGGAGCTACCGCTCCGCCGACTGGACCGTCGGCGATCGCGGCCGCAGGCTCGACCATATCTGGGTCTCGCGCGCGCTGAAGGACGCCGTCAGTGATTTCAAGATTCTGCGCGACGCGCGGAGCTGGGAGCGGCCGTCGGACCATGTCCCTGTTACGGTGACGCTGGAGGTGTAGCCTCTCGGGAAGCCCGTAGCCCGGATGGAGCGCAGCGCAATCCGGGGTTCTCGCATACGGAAAGGCTGTCCCGGATTACGCTTCGCTCCATCCGGGCTACGACAGCTCAGCTCGTCAGCTTCGCGCCGGCCATCAGGATATCGCTGGCGATCTGGCTGGAGCGCACCGCGAATTCGTCGCGGAGGCGAACTGCGGCGGCGGGGTCGCTTTCGAGCACGCGCTGGAACAGGCTGCGCGCGATGCGGATGACGGAGGCGTGCTCCAGCGCAACCGCGCTCGACGGCCGCTTCATCGGCACCACCAGCGCGAGCTCGCCGATCAGGGCGCCGGGACTGGCGATCATTTCGGCACCGGCGCCGTCCTCGACCCGGAAGGCGCCGCGCTGGACCACGAAGCCGGCATCGGCCTCGTCGCCGAGATTGAACAGGACGTCGCCGCGGACGAAATTCCGCTGCTCGGAGCCGATCGCCAGCATGCGCAACGATGCGTCTCCCAACAGGCGCAGTGTCGGGACTCGCTCGAGAAGCGCTACATCGTCGTCGATTGACATTCAGGTCCGAGGCTCAAGGGCGCGCGATCTCAAACGATTCGCAGGCCCCCTGAAGCGTATCACGGCACCAGCTTGTAGCCACCGGCTTCCGTGACCAGGATTTCCGGGTTGGCGGCGTCCTTCTCGATCTTCTGGCGAAGGCGGTAGATGTGAGTTTCCAGGGTGTGGGTGGTGACACCGGAATTATAGCCCCAGACCTCCTGGAGCAGGGTCTCGCGCGAGACGGGCATCTGGCCGGCCCGGTAAAGGAAACGGAGGATGGCGGTCTCCTTCTCGGTGAGGCGGACCTTGCGCGCGTTCGCCGCGGTCAGCATCTTCGAGCCCGGGCGGAAGGAGTAGGGGCCGACCGAGAACACCGCGTCCTCGCTGGCCTCGTGCTGACGGAGCTGGGCGCGGATGCGGGCGAGCAGCACGGCGAAGCGGAAGGGCTTTGCCACATAGTCGTTGGCGCCGGATTCCAGCCCCAAAATCGTGTCGGAATCGGTGTCGTGGCCGGTCAGCATGATGATCGGGGCCTTGAAGCCGCCCTTGCGCAGGGAGCGGACCACCTCGCGGCCATCGGTGTCGGGCAGACCGACATCCATCAGAACGAGATCGGGAGCATTGGCCTTTGCGGCGCTCGCGCCCTTGGCGCCGGTATCGACGGCGGACGCTTCGAATTCTTCGTGCAGCGATAATTGCTCCACCAACGTATCGCGCAGATCGGTATCGTCATCCACGATCAGGATCTTGCGGGCATTGGCCATGGGGGGTCATCCTTTTGGATCCGGCTCGGCGCGCATCCATGCTGCACCCAGCCGCGAGGGAAAGTTAGGGTCGCCGTTGTTATTGTTGTTCGTGTTGAAGTAGTGGGCTGTTACCGATTCACAAGCCAGAACCACTCTAACCCAGAATAGCAGGGCGTTTTGATGAATGTCCTGTAATGAATTCGACATCGCATGTTCACATGAAAAACAACGCTGCGTCAGCTAGTTACACCCAGAATCGAAGGGCCAGGCCGCTGTCCGCGATCCGCGTTAAGCCGGCTGCCGGTAATCCGCGCCGGGGCTGGCTGACGGCCGGAGCACTGACGATACCGGTGGCGCTGGGGCGAGGCGGCATTCTCGCCAACAAGCGCGAGGGCGACGGCGGCACCCCGCGAGGCAGCTTCCGTCCCAGGCGATTGTGGTGGCGGGGCGACCGGCACAGCCGCCCGCAGACGTTCTTGCCGGCCCGGATCATCACCGGCGAAGACGCCTGGTGCGAGGATCCCAAAGACCGTCATTACAACCAGGGTATCCGGCTCGGCGAGGGGCAGGGCGGCGACCGGCTCAAGCGGGCCGACCACCTCTACGATTTCATCATCGAGATCGACCACAACACCAGGCCGCGCATCGCCGGCCGCGGCAGCGCGGTGTTCTTGCACCTCGCCCGCGACAATTTCGGCCCGACCGCAGGCTGCGTCTCCATGACGAAATCTGCAATGCTGCAATTGCTGCGACGACTGGGGCCAAGAACAAGAATCATCATCGGGTGAGGACGGATGCTCGACAAGGATCGGATCGCCGCCGCATCGCAGGTTCTGGTGAAGCATTGGCGCGACGGCACCAAGCTTGACGCACTGGATGCCCGGTTGCGGCCGCAGAGCCGCGCTGATGGCTATGCCATCCAGGCCGCGCTCGAAACGCAATCGAGCGGAAAATTATTCGGCTGGAAGATCGCGGCAACGAGCGTATCAGGACAGAAGCACATCAACGTCACGGGACCGCTGGCCGGCCGCATCATGAGTGACACCGTGATCGCCGATGGCGGCACCGCGTCGATGAAGGGCAACGAGATGCGCGTCGGCGAGCCGGAATTCGCCTTCCGCATGGGGCGCGATCTACCGCCGCGCGCGGTGCCGTTCACTGTCGACGAGGTCCTCGCCGCCGTAGACACCTTCCATCCCGCAATCGAAATTCCCGATTCGCGCTTTACCGATTTCGCCCGCGCCGGCGAGGCGCAGCTCATCGCCGACAATGCCTGCGCGCATCTGTTCGTGCTGGGCGCGCCGACGACTGCGGATTGGCGTGCGCTGGATCTCGTCGAAGAGCGGCCGCAAATCACGCTGCACGGGCAGCGTTATCTCGGCCACGGCAAGAACGTGCTCGGCGATCCCCGCGCGGCCCTGGCCTGGCTTGCCAACGAGCTCCGCGGGCTCGGCATCCCCTTGCGGGCAGGGGAGGTGGTGACCACAGGCACATGCCATCCGCCGCTGCCGATTAAGGCCGGCGATCATTTTGCGGCGGATTTCGGCGTGTTGGGGAAGGTGTCGGTGGGGTTTGTGTAGGCGCGCACGCTCCGCTGTCATTGCGAGGAGCCCTTGCGACGAAGCAATCCAGAATCCCTCCGCGGAAAGATTCTGGATTGCTTCGCTTCGCTCGCAATGACGAAATCGATGACGGTTGCTGGGTGCGTTCCTCGCTAACGGCTCTCACCTGTGCCCGAAGATCGCGCTTCCCACGCGCACATGGGTGGCGCCGAGCATGATCGCGGTCGCAAAATCCGCGCTCATGCCCATCGACAGGTTCTTCAATCCATTGCGAGCCGCGATCTTGGCAGTGAGAGCAAAGTGCGCCGCCGGCGGTTCGTCGACGGGCGGGATGCACATCAGGCCGGAAATCGTCAGCCCATAGGTATCGCGGCAGTTCGCGAGGAAGGCATCGGCCTCGCCAGGCGCGACGCCGGCCTTCTGCGGCTCCTCGCCGGTGTTGATCTGGACGAAAAGCTGAGGGTGCTTGTTCTGGGATTCGATTTCCTTGGCTAATGCTTGGCAAATGCTCGGACGGTCGACCGAATGGATGGCATCGAACAGCGCGACCGCCTCTTTCGCCTTGTTGGATTGCAGCGGGCCGATCAGATGCAGCGCGATGTCGGAGTAAACAGACGTTAACGCGGGCCACTTGGCTTTGGCCTCCTGCACCCGATTCTCGCCGAATACGCGCTGTCCGGCGGCAATGACCG
Source organism: Bradyrhizobium genosp. SA-3 (assembly GCF_004212635.1). GTDB lineage: Bacteria > Pseudomonadota > Alphaproteobacteria > Rhizobiales > Xanthobacteraceae > Bradyrhizobium. The sequence continues at coordinate 37,663 of NZ_PSRT01000059.1, forward strand.
GGGTAATCGCATCCGCGGCGAAAGTCTTGGACACCGCAATCAGCGTCACGGAGGCGCGATCGCGCTGCGCATCCTTGCAGGCGCGTGCAATTTCGGCTTCGACTGCGGCGAGCGCGTTTGGTGAATGGCCGGTTACCGGCGCGGCATTGGCTTCTGTCATGACGTCGCTTGGCTGTGGTCGTAACCGAGGTAAGTCCAATTTTACCGAGTTCAAGAAAGAGTTTTTGAACCCTTCGCTTTACCTTGGCCCATGGGGTGGGTAGCGAAGATGGCAAGCGTCAGTCTCAACCGCAAACGAGCGAAACTCAAGCAGGTTCTCGGAATCCGGGCGCGGCTGGCGTTGCTCGCGGTGATTCTGGTGGCCCCCTTGATGCTCGAGCGCATCCGTTCGCTCGAAAACACGCGCGCGCGGCAGATCGCGCAGGCCGCCGCCGAATTCACCACCGTCGCAAGGCACAGCGCCGATGCGCAGCGCGAGGTGATCTCGTCGGTCGAGACCATCCTGAAATCCGAGGCCTTCATCCGGGCGTCCGCCGGCGGCATCAGCAAGAGCTGCGACGTGCTGCGCGCGAGCCTGCCGTCCAGCCTGCCCTGGATCCGCACGCTTCTGATCGCCGGTCAGGACGGACGCATCCAGTGCGCCACCAACAACATGTATGTCGGCCTCGATCTGAGTGACCGGCCTTACTTCCTGCAGGCACAGCAAACCGGCCGCTTCGTCTTGAGCGACTTCATCCTGTCCCGGCCCGCGCCGACGCCGACCGTCATGGCGGTTTATCCGGTGTCCGCGTTCAGCGGCGTCCCGGATGCCGTCGTGCTCGCCACCGTCAATCTCGACTGGATGTCGAAAGTCATGAGCAATCTCGGTGGCCGCGCCGGCATTACCGCAGTTCTCGTCGACAGCGCCGGCACCGTGCTGGCCGCGCCCGCCGACCAGCACAGCGCGGTCGGCCGTCCCCTCGACAACATGCCGCTGATGTCGGCGATCGCCGACAGGGCACTGCGGTCGGATCAGGACGAAGGCGCGCTGTCCTTTCTTGCTGCCGACGGCTCCCGCCGCGCGGTCAGCTATATCCGCATCGCCGGCACCAATGCGCGCCTGATCGCCAGCATCGACGAGGACAAGGTATCTGCGGCCGTGAGCCGCGACATCCGCACCGCCTATCTCCAGTTCGCCTTCGTCGTCGTGTTCGTCCTGCTCGGCGCGCTGATCGCCGCCGAGAAACTGGTGATCAAGCCGATCGAGATGCTCGCCGACATGGCCAAGCGTCTCGGCGAAGGCGATCTGTCGGCGCGGGCGGCGCGTAGTCGCCTGCCCGCCGAGTTCGTGCCGCTGGCCCGCGCGTTCAATGCAATGGCCGCGCAATTGAGCCAGCGCGAGCGCGAGCTGATCGCGAGCAACGACCGCCTGACGGTGATGGCCTCGATCGACATGCTGTCCGGCCTCGCCAACCGTCGCGGCTTCCAGAGCCGGCTCGATTTCGAATGGATGCGCGCGCAGCAATATGGCAGCGAACTCGCGCTTCTGATGATCGACGTCGATCACTTCAAGCTCTTCAACGACACCTATGGCCATCTCGAAGGCGATTCCTGCCTGACCCGGCTCGGCGAATCGCTGTCCGGCATTGCCGCCGACACGATGGGCTTTGCGGCACGCTATGGCGGCGAGGAATTCTGCCTGCTGCTGCCGAACACCGACGTACCCCGCGCCGTCGAAATCGGCGAATTGGTGCGCGCGGCGGTGCTGAAACTCTGCCTGCCGCACATCACCTCCGCGCATATGATCGTCACCGTCTCGATCGGCGTTGCTGCGACGAAGCCAAACGAGACACTGCGCCCCGGTGATCTCATCGAAGCCGCCGACGCCGCGCTCTACGCCGCCAAGCATCGCGGCCGCAACAACGTCGTCGAGCACGGCGTGCAGGCGATCGAGACCGGCGCAGCTGACATGATGATGGCGGCCAACGCCTAGAGCGTTTTCGAGCGAAGTGGATACCGGTTCGCGTGAAGAAAACGCGTCAAAACAAGAATCTAGAGCTTCGGTTCTGATTCAATCAGAACCGATAATGCTCTAGCCCGCCGCTCCAGCGCGCTCGAGCTCGATCTCGGTTACCACGCGATTGCGGCCACCGCCCTTGGCGAGATAGAGCGCGCGGTCACAGCGCTCGATGAGATCGGTGATCGCTTCGCCGGTCCGGTATTGCGCGACGCCGATCGACACGCTGATATTGGGCAAGATCTCACCGGTCGAGCGACGGGTGATCCTGCATTCGGCGATCGCACGCCTGATGCGCTCGGCGGTCTCGGCAGAAGCGGCAAGGTCGGCATCCGGCAGCACCGCGATCAGCTCCTCGCCGCCATAGCGGGCCGGCAGATCCTGCTCGCGAACCTTTTCGCGCAACACCTTGGCGATCAGGCGTAACACCTGGTCGCCGATGCCATGGCCGAAATTGTCGTTGAAGGTCTTGAAGTGGTCGATGTCGAGCAGGATCACGGTGAGCGGCTCGCCCCATTCCGCGGTCGCCTGCGCCTTGCGCAGGAATTCGTCGAGCGCCCGCCGATTCGCCAGCCCCGTCAGCGTGTCGGTCCGGGCGCGCTGCTCGGACCTCGACAGCGAATCGCGGATCACGTCGAGCTCGCGGGTCTTTTCCGCAAAGCCCGCCTCGAGCCGCGTCGCGCGGGTGGCGGCGCGGGCCAGCTCGTTCATGAGCTGGGCGACCAGCGCCTTCGGATCGACGCCGGCCTTGCCTTGGTCCGCGACCTCGCTGATCGCCTGCATCTGCGAATGGTTGTCGGCGATGGCCGTCGTCAGAAACTCCTTCGCCGCGCCCATGAGGGCATGCAGCCGCTCGGAGGTGCGGACGACGATGGCACTGACCTGCGGAGCGATGTAGGTCTCGAACAGATCTTGATTAGTTCTGCTGTCGAAAGGACGGTTGTGGTCGATCAGGAGATCGATCGCATCGCGCAGATCGTCTTGGCCGCCGGCGAGATATTGGAACCAGACGGCAAAATTGGCCGGGGTCGGCGCAATCCGCTGCTCGGCCATGCTCCGCATCGCCCGTCCGGCAATGGACGCGGCATAGTCGTAATCGGGATCGTCGAAGCTGGAATCCATCGCAAGTATTTGGGGGTCCTTGGCGGCCGCAACTTCGCATTGACCCCTTAATCACACCCCAACGGCGGCCTCGGTATTTTTGCGGAGCAGTCCGGGAGGTTCCCCGGATTGCGGGCAACCCATTGACCCCTTGCGGACTTCTATGGCCTAGTCCGCCGTCTTTAAGCCGGCCGAACCACGAAAACCCAACGATTCCATGACCTCCGAACGCTACAACGCCCGCGACGCCGAACCGCGCTGGCAACGCCTCTGGGACGAACAGGCGATCTTCGTCTCCCGAAACGACGATTCGCGGCCGAAATACTACGTCCTCGAGATGTTCCCCTACCCGTCCGGGCGCATCCATATCGGCCATGTCCGCAACTACACGCTCGGCGACGTGCTGGCCCGCTTCATGCGCGCCAAAGGGTTCAACGTGCTGCACCCGATGGGCTGGGACGCCTTCGGCCTGCCGGCCGAGAACGCCGCCATCGAGCGCAAGGTCGCGCCGAAAGCCTGGACCTACGACAACATCGCCGCGATGAAGAAGCAGCTCCGCTCAATCGGGCTGTCACTGGACTGGAGCCGCGAGATCGCAACCTGCGATCCCTCCTACTACAAGCACCAGCAGAAGATGTTTCTGGACTTCCTGCGCGAAGGGCTTGCCGAGCGCGAGAAGCGCAAGGTGAACTGGGATCCTGTCGACATGACCGTGCTCGCCAACGAGCAGGTGATCGACGGCCGCGGCTGGCGTTCCGGCGCTGTCGTCGAGCAGCGCGAGATGAACCAGTGGGTCTTCAAGATCACGAAGTACTCGCAAGAGCTGCTGTCCGCGCTGGATGGGCTCGACCGCTGGCCCGACAAGGTGCGGCTGATGCAGCGCAACTGGATCGGACGCTCCGAAGGCCTGTTGATCCGCTTCGCGCTGGATGCGGCGACGACGCCGGCCGGCGAGAACGAGCTGAAGATCTTCACGACCCGGCCCGACACGCTGTTCGGCGCGAAGTTCATGGCGATCTCGGCGGATCATCCATTGGCGCAGGCGGCCGCCGCGAAGAACCCTGAGCTCGCGGAGTTCATCACCGAGATCAAGAAGATCGGCACCGCGCAGGAGGTCATCGACACCGCGGAGAAGCAGGGCTTTGACACCGGCATCCGCGCGGTGCACCCGTTCGATCGCTCCTGGAAGCTGCCGGTCTATGTCGCCAATTTCGTGCTGATGGAGTACGGCACCGGCGCGATCTTTGGCTGCCCGGCGCACGACCAGCGCGACCTCGACTTCGTCAACAAGTACAATCTCGGCAACACGCCGGTGGTCTGCCCCGAAGGGCAGGATCCGAAGACATTTGTCATCACCGACACCGCCTATGATGGTGACGGCCGCATCATTAATTCACGCTTCCTCGACGGCATGACGATCGATCAAGCCAAGGAAGAGGTGGCGAAGCGGCTGGAAGGCGAGCTGCGCGGCAATGCGGCGGTCGGCGAGCGGCAGGTCAATTTCCGCCTGCGCGACTGGGGCATTTCGCGCCAGCGTTATTGGGGCTGCCCGATTCCCGTCATCCATTGCCCGAAATGCGATGTGGTGCCGGATGCCGATTTGCCGGTGAAGCTGCCTGATGATGCGACCTTCGACCGGCCGGGCAACGCGCTCGATCATCACCCGACCTGGAAACACGTCACCTGCCCGAAATGCGGCGGCAAGGCGCAGCGTGAGACCGACACCATGGACACCTTCGTGGATTCGTCCTGGTACTTTGCGCGCTTCACCGATCCCTGGAACGAGACCGCGCCGACGACGCCTGCCGTCGCCAACCGAATGCTACCGGTCGACCAGTATATCGGCGGCGTCGAGCACGCGATCCTGCATCTGCTCTACAGCCGCTTCTTCACCCGCGCGATGAAGGCGACCGGGCACATCACGCTGGACGAGCCGTTCGCCGGCATGTTCACGCAGGGCATGGTGGTGCACGAGACCTACCACAAGGCCGACGGCACCTATGTGCAGCCGGCCGAGGTCAAGGTCGAGGTCGGCGGCAATGGACGCCGCGCCACGCTGCTCGCGACCGGCGAAGACATCCAGATCGGCCCGATCGAGAAGATGTCAAAGTCGAAGAAGAACACGGTCGATCCCGACGACATCATCGAAACCTACGGCGCCGACGTCGCTCGCTGGTTCATGCTGTCGGATTCCCCGCCTGATCGCGACGTGATCTGGAGCGACGAGCGCGTCCAGGGCGCATCGCGTTTCGTGCAGCGGCTATGGCGGCTGGTGAACGATGCGAAGGAACTCGGCAAGGAGGCGCCGGCGGCCCGGCCGGCTTCGTTCGGGACGGATGCGACCGCCTTGCGCAAGGCCGCCCATGGCGCCCTGGACAAGGTCACCACCGGCATCGAGCGGCTGCACTTCAACGTCTGCCTCGCCCATATCCGCGAATTCGCCAATGCCCTGTCCGAGGTGCTCCAGCGCCCCGGCCAGCCTGCCGCGGACCTGGCCTGGGCGATCCGGGAGGCCGGCCAGATCCTGGTCCAGCTGTTCTCCCCGATGATGCCGCATCTGGCCGAGGAGTGCTGGCAGGCCTTGGGCCAGAGCGGGCTGGTTTCGGAGGCCAATTGGCCCCAAATCGAACGCGATTTGCTGGTTGAAGACAGCGTGACCCTGGTGGTCCAGGTCAATGGCAAGAAGCGGGGTGAGGTCACGGTTGCAACAGTGGCCCAGAATCCGGAAATCGAGGCTGCCGTTTTGGCCCTCGATGCGGTAAAGCTGGCCCTGGACGGCAAGCCCGTCCGCAAGGTGATCATCGTCCCCAAGAGGATCGTGAATGTTGTCGGCTAGGATCCGCATCGCAGCCCGCTTGCTGGCGGTCGCCGCCCTGGCGGCGCTGACGGCCGGCTGCTTCCAGCCGATGTATGCCGAGCGTAACGACGGCACCCCTGGCCTGCGCGAGAAGCTGATGGGGGTCGAGCTGCCGCCGATCGCCAAGCCGAACGCCTCGCGCGAGGCGCGCGTTGGCGTCGAGGTCCGCAATGCCCTGGCTTTCAAGCTCTACGGCACGGCGACGGGAATGCCGCCGACGCACCGCCTGGAGATCCGCTTCACCTCCACCCGCTCCTCGCTGATCGTCAGCGCCGCGACCGGACTGCCGACCAGCGAGAATTACGGCATCGACGCCCAGTACAATCTGATCGACGCCGTGACCGGCAAGTCGGTGATGACCGGCACCACCTTCTCGCGTGTGTCCTACGACATGCCCGGCTCATACCAGCGCTTCGCTCGCAATCGCGCCTATCGCGACGCCGAGGATCGTGCCGCCAACGAGATCGCCGAGAACATCACGACCCGGCTCGCCTCGTTCTTCACCGCGGGCACCTGATTCATTCCTGTCATTCCGGGGCTCGCGAAGCGAGAGCCCGGAATCTCGATTCCCAACCTCTGGTTTCTCTGGTGCGCAATTGCGCACCGTAGCTCGCGCTTCGCGGGCTCCGGAAAGACGATCTAGGCCATGGTCGCGCTGCGCGGAAAAGAGATCGATGCCTTCCTCGCCCGCCCCGATGCGGGCCACCCGATCATCCTGCTCTACGGTCCTGACGCGGGCCTTGTGCGCGAGCGCGCCGATGCGCTGATCGCATCCGCCGTCGACGATCCCAACGATCCATTCTCCCTGGTCAAGCTCGATGGCGACGAGCTCTCCGCCGAGCCGTCCCGGCTCGTCGACGAAGCCATGACGGTGCCGCTGTTCGGCGGCCGCCGCGCCATCCGCATCCGCGCCGGCTCGCGCAGCTTTGCAGGCGGCATCAACACTCTGGCCGAGATGAACGTGAAGGATTGCCGCATCGTGATCGAGGCCGGCGAGCTGCGCCCGGAATCGCCGCTGCGCAAAGCCTGCGAGCGCGCCAAGTCGGCGGTGGCGATCGGCTGCTACCCCGACACAGAGCGCGACCTCGCCAAGCTGATGGAGGACGAGCTCCGCATCGCCAATTTGCGCATCGCGCAGGACGCCCGCGCGGCGCTGATGTCGTTCCTCGGTGGCGACCGCCAGGCCTCGCGCAACGAGCTGCGCAAGCTCACGCTCTATGCCCATGGCAAAGGCGAGATCACGCTGGACGACGTGATGTCCGTGGTCGCCGACGCCTCAGAGCTGAAGCTCGATCCCATCGTCGACGGCGCCTTCGCCGGCCGGCCCGACATCGTCGAGACCGAATTCGCCAAGGCCATGATCGCCGGCACCTATCCCGGCGTGATCATCTCCGCCGCGCAGCGTCAGGCCGCGTGGCTCCACAAATCGGCGCTCGCGATCGCGACGGCACGCCGGCCTCAGCCGTGCTCGATGGCGGCTTTCCACGGCTGCACTTCTCGCGAAAGCCCGCGGTCGAAACGGCGCTGCGCAATTTCAGCCCGGCCCGGCTTGCCGCCATCATCGAGCAGCTCGCGACAGCCGCGCTCGAGACCCGCAAGCAATCCACCCTCGCCGCCGCCATCGCCCAGCGCACGCTGATGGCGATCGCCGCGAATGCGAAGCGGCGGGGGTGAGGCTATCCACGTCATTGCGAGCGTAGCGAAGCAATCCAGAATCTTTCCGCGGAGGGACTCTGGATTGCTTCGCTGCGCTCGCAATGACGTAGTTGATGTAGGGGCGCGCCACACATTCAGCTGTCGTCCCGGCGCACACCGGGACGACAGCGAGGGCAGCTACAGCCCGCCCTTCGCCAGCCGCTTCATCACCTCGTCGAGCTGATCGAGGTTGCGGTAGTTGATCTGCACGGAGCCGCCGGGATCGCGGTGATTGACGGTGACCTTGAGACCCAGCGCGTCGCTGACGCGCTTTTCGAGATCGATCGTATCGGGGTCCTTTTCCTTCGCGCCAGCGCGCGCCTTCTGCGGCTTGCGCTCGGGCACGCCCTCCTCGTGCGCCAACGCCTCGGCCTGACGGACGTTGAGGCCCTCCGCGACGATGCGCTTGGCGGCCGTGAGCGGATCGGGCACGCCGATCAGCGCGCGGGCATGGCCGGCCGTCAGCTCGCCGGTCGCGATGAAGGCCTGCACCTCCGCCGGCAGCTTCGTCAGCCGCATCATGTTGGCGACGTGGCTGCGGCTCTTGCCGACGACTCTTGCGATGTCGTCCTGGCTGCGTTTGAACTCGTTGGCGAGCGCGTGATAGCCCTGCGCCTCTTCCATCGGGTTGAGGTCTTCGCGCTGCACGTTCTCGACGATCGCGAACTCCAGCGCATCGCTATCGCTGATGTCGACCGGCACGATCGGCACCTCGTGCAGGCCAGCCATTTGCGAGGCGCGCCAGCGCCGTTCGCCGGCGATGATCTCATAGCGATCCTGCGCGCCCTTCACCGGACGCACCACGATCGGCTGGATCACGCCGTGCTGCTTGATGGAGTCGGAGAGCTCCTTGAGCTCGGCCTCCGAAAAGGTACGGCGCGGGTTGCGCGGATTGGCCTTGATGAATTCGATCGGCACCTTGCGCTGTGCGCGCGGACGATCGACATGCTGAGCCTCGCCGCCGACATCACCGATCAGACTCGCAAGACCTCGGCCCAGTCGCGAACGCGCTTCGTCGGCCATCGCCAGCTCCCTTGGATTCACGGTGCAGCACTCCAGAACTGAATTTCACACTCTCGATCGTAGGGTGGGCAAAGGCGCGTCTTCGCGCCGTGCCCACCATCTTTCAATCGAATGGTTTTGGTGGGCACGCTTCGCTTTGCCCACCCTACGGCATCGTCAATGCGTCGTGCGCAGCTCGCGCTCGCGCTGGATCACTTCGGTGGCGAGCCGCAAGTAAGCTTCGCTGCCGACGCATTTGAGATCGTAGACCAGCACCGGCTTGCCATAGGACGGCGCTTCCGAGATGCGCACGTTGCGCGGGATCATGGTCTTGTAGACTTTCTCGCCCATGAACTGGCGGACGTCGGCGACGACCTGGTTCGAGAGGTTGTTGCGCGAGTCGAACATGGTCAGCACGATGCCGTGGATCGACAGGTTCGGGTTGAGCGTCGAGCGCACCTGCTCGACCGTCTGCAGCAATTGCGACAGACCTTCGAGCGCGAAGAACTCGCATTGCAGCGGCACCAGGATCGCATCGGACGCCGCCATCGCGTTCACCGTGAGCAGGTTGAGCGAGGGCGGGCAGTCGATCAGCACATAAGTGTAGTCGGCGTCCGGCGAGACGTTGTTGTTGAGCGCGCCGATGGCGTCGCGCAGCTTGAAGGCGCGGCCGGGGGTGGTGCCGAGCTCGAGCTCGAGGCCGGAGAGGTCCATGGTCGATGGCGCGATGTGCAGCCGCGGCACCGCGGTCGAGACCACGGCCTCGCGCAAGGCGGCTTCGCCAACCAGCACGTCATACATGGAGCAGGAACGGTTGCGGCGATCGATGCCGAGGCCGGTCGAGGCGTTGCCCTGCGGGTCGAGATCGACGATCAGGACGCGTTCGCCGATCGCTGCGAGCGCTGTGCCGAGGTTAATCGCTGTGGTTGTTTTTCCCACGCCGCCCTTTTGATTCGCCAGCGCCAGGATACGGGGGTGGCCATGCGGCACCTCATTGGTCTCTTGGGCGGTCTGTTCTTGCTGCGGCTCGTCAATCACGCTCATCGCAAATTCCCCACTCAGGCCCCTGAACGCCTCACCCGCGCCGTTCGACGGACGTCAGTTCCACGATCCATCCGTCACCAGTACGGCTACGATGGAGCTGAGGCCGAATATTCCAATATTTAGCGGCTTCGGTCAATTCAGCCTCTACATCTTGACCCTTGAGAAATAACGCCTTTGCGCCGTCGCGCATCAGCGGCTCCGCAAAGCCGATAAGTTGATGTAGCGGAGCCAGCGCACGCGCGGTGACGCAATCGACGGGGCCGGTGATTCTATCCACATTATCCCCGATCTCAGCGAGATGTACGACTCCCGGAGATGTGGTGACGCGAATCGCCTCGCGCAGGAACGCCGCCTTCTTGGCGATTCGCTCGACCAGATGGACGCTGGCATCCGGCGTCCCGGCCATGGCGCAGGCGAGCACGACGCCCGGGAAGCCACCGCCGCTGCCGAGGTCGGCCCAGCGTTTTGCCGCCGGCGCGAGATCAACGAGCTGAAGCGAGTCGGCAATGTGCCGGGTCCAAAGGTGCGGCAGCGTCGAGGGCGCGACGAGGTTGGTCTTGGCCTGCCACTCCCGGAGCAAGGCGATGTAGCGATCGAGCCGGTCCTCCGTTTCATGTGAAACGGGTGCGAGCTTGAGGGCCGCGATCTTGTCGGCAGCGATGATCGCGTCTAGCGATTGATCGGCGGCGCTGGCCTTGCCGGCCTTCAGCTTGGTCGGCCCCAGCCCGGATCGACGACCGGCGCCCTCGCCCGCAATGGATTTTCCTGATGACGATCTGCCGCCTCCCGGCCCGCGCTGTTTCACGTGAAACGCCTATGCGATCGCCTTTGAGGTCTTCCGTGCCTCGCGCCGCAGATACGCAGCGAGAATGCCGAGCGCGGCCGGTGTCATCCCATCGATCCGGCCGGCCTGGCCGACCGTGAACGGCCGGGCCTTTTCCAGCTTGGCCCGCACCTCATTGGAGAGACCGGGAACCTGCTGGTAGTCGACCTCAGCCAACACCATCCCCTCGTCGCGCCGGAAGGCTTCGACATCGGCGCTCTGGCGCTCCAGATAGACGTCGTATTTGGCGTCGATCTCGAGGTGGGTCGCGATGACGGGGTCGATCGCCGACAGCTCCGGCCAGATCGCGCGGACCTGGCCCCAGCCAATATCTGGGTACGCCATCAGCTCGAAGGCAGATCGGCGCTGGCCATCGCGGTTCAGGGACAGTCCGTACTTGATCGCCTCGTTCGGGGTGATCGCGAGCGACTTCGAGAGCGTTCGGGCCGCGTTCAGGGCATCCATCTTGGCGCGGTGGTGCTGCGTGCGGGCACTGCCGACACACCCCAAGGTGATGCCCTTCTCGGTCAGACGCTGATCGGCGTTGTCGGCCCGCAGCGTCAACCGGTATTCGGCCCGGGAGGTGAACATCCGATAGGGCTCGCTGATCCCGCGGGTGACGAGGTCATCGATCATCACACCGAGATAGCCATCCGCCCGGTCGAATACGGTCAGCGCGGCCCCGCTCGCCCAGAGCGCGGCGTTCAACCCGGCCACGATGCCCTGCCCGGCGGCCTCTTCGTATCCGGTGGTGCCGTTGATCTGTCCTGCCAGGAACAGACCGCGTAGACGCTTGGTCTGGAGGGTCGGATCGAGCTCCCGGGGATCGATATGGTCGTATTCGATGGCATAGCCCGGACGGACCATCTTCACCCGCTCCAAGCCAGGAATGCTGGCGAGGATCGCGAGCTGGACCTCTTCGGGAAGTGAGGTCGAGATGCCGTTGGGATAGACGGTCGTGTCGTCGAGCCCTTCCGGCTCCAGGAAGATCTGATGCCCGTCGCGGTCGCCGAAGCGGACGATCTTGTCCTCGATCGACGGACAATAGCGCGGACCGGAGCTCTTGATCTGACCGGAATACATCGGGGAGCGATGGACATTGGCACGGATCACCTCATGGGTCGCCGAGGTGGTCCGGGTGATCCCGCACTGGATCTGCGGGGTCGTGATCTGCTCCGTCATCACCGAGAACGGCTCCGGCGGTTCGTCGCCAGGCTGCATCTCGACCGCCGACCAGTCGATCGTGGTGCCATCGAGACGGGGTGGAGTCCCCGTCTTCAGCCGCCCGAGGGTAAAGCCGGCGCGCTCAAAGGAGCTGGACAGGCCCATCGCTGGCGCCTCGCCGACACGACCGGCGGGCCAATTCTTCTCGCCGAGATGGATCAGACCGCGCAGGAAGGTGCCGGTGGTGACGACAATTGCCCCTGCCCGAAGCTGCCGGCCGTCGGCCAGGCGCAGAGCGGTGACCCGGCCTTCCACCACGATCAGCTCGTCAGCCTCACCCTCGATGACGGAAAGACCCTCGGTTTCCCTGATCGCGGCCTGCATCGCGGCCGCATAGAGCTTCCGGTCAGCCTGAGCGCGAGGACCACGGACGGCCGGACCCTTGCGACGATTGAGGACGCGAAATTGGATGCCGCCGGCGTCGCCGACCCGGCCCATCAGACCATCGAGAGCATCGACTTCGCGGACCAGATGACCCTTGCCGAGACCGCCAATGGCGGGATTGCAGGACATGGCGCCAACGGTGGAGAAACGGTGCGTCACCAGAGCGGTCGTTGCACCCATCCGCGCAGCAGCCGCCGCGGCCTCACAGCCGGCGTGACCGCCGCCAATCACGATGACGTCGAAACTCTCTCGCTCTGTTCGCATGAGCGGACTTCTAGCTCAGAGGCGGAAAAGCCGGAAGTGGAAACTGGGTGGCAGATGTTTCACGTGAAACGATGCGAGAGCAAATTTTGTGAAAACAACCCCATGCACATAGAAGGGGCGGACATTGTTTCACGTGAAACGAGAGCGCCGTTCGATGGGTAGGGATTGCAAAGCCGTCATTGCGAGGAGCCCTTGCGACGAAGCAATCCGTCTGCCTCCGCGGAGAGACGCTGGACTGCTTCGCTGCGCAATGACGGGCGGGGCGTCGCTCTCGCTCCCTGTTTAAATACCCGGGGATCGAAGCATGGCGAGATTGAGCGCTAGGTTTTTCGGCTCCCGGCCGTCACTGTTTTCGGGCTTAATTGAAGAGGACCAAGGCCGAAACCTGTTTCAAGTGGAACAACGGTCTCCACCGTTTCACGT
>NZ_PSRT01000060.1 GCF_004212635.1 Bradyrhizobium genosp. SA-3
AACCACCGGCAGGGCCTCGGTGAAGGCGGCCTCGGCCTCACTGGGGCTCACCGCGGCGATCCTGACGTCGGCGCCGAGCGCCTTGGCGCGGCGGGCGATCAGCCCCTCGTCGCCGAGCAGGTAGAACGCGGGCAGGTTCAGCTCACGGCGCCTCAGCCAGGCTGCGATGGTGATGTCGGGGCCGATGCCGGCGGGCTCTCCCAGGGTCAGGGCGAGGGGTTTTGCCGGGCACGCTGCGGAAGGCTCGGCCATCAGCGGTTGCGATATTCGATCATCGCCGCCTTGCGGAGCTCTTCGAGATAGGCCTTCTGGGTCTTCTCGTACTTCTCCTGATACATCTTCTCGCGGACCTCGCGTTTCTTCGGCGTGTCGATCATGGTCGGCTTGCGCGAGCACAGCACCACCATCTCGATGCCGGCCTTGGTCACTTCGGGCGCGGTCAGATGGCCGATCGGCGTGTCGTCGAGCACTTTGCGCAGCGCCTCGGGTAGTTCCGCGGTGGTCTTGGTGATGCTGTCGCGGATGGTGGCGTTCGGCGTCGAGCGGAACAGCGAGTTGGCTTCCTCGCAGCTTCCGACGCGCGCGCGATAGCTGTCGGCTTCCTTCTTGCGTGTTTCAACGAACGCCGGGGACGAGCCGCGCGGCACGATCAGCACGATCGGCTGCATCTTGTATTCGGTGCCCTCGACCTGGAGCTTCTCGCCGCTCTGCGCCTGCACGGCCTGCGCGACGTCGCGCTCGCCGACGAGCAGCTTCTCCTTGTAGCGGCCGCGTACGAGGCTGGTCCAGACCATCTCGGACTTCATGCGGGCCTTCAGCGTCTCGGGGCGCACGCCCTTGGATTCGAGCGACTTGGTGAGCTGGTCCGGCGTGATGCGCATGCGCTGCGCCATGCCCTCATAGGATTGATTGATGTCGGAGACGCCGGGATCCACCCCGTACTTCTTGCCTTCCTTCATCTTCACCTTGTCGTCGATCAGCTCGTTGATGACCTGCTCGCGGCTTGGGGCCTTCTGCGTCGTCAGCTGGTCGAGCTTTGAGCGCTGCTCGATGTCGAAATCGGTGATCGGATCGCCGTTGACCATGACGACGATATTCTGCGCGCGCGCAGGCGCACCGACCAGGAACAGGGCGGCGAGGACGAGAAGGAGGCGGAAGATCGGCAACGGAATCGTCATGGTTATCGCTCGCATGTCAGCTGCGTCGAGCCTGTGGTGGGGCAAGCGCGGCCGGCATTTCAAACCGCTCACTGGAGGCCCGAGGAGCCGCTGGTCGTCGACGAGGTCGCCAGCGTGCGCAGGCCGATCTGGAACATGAACGCGTGGCTCAGCACGGGCGGTGCACTGCCCGCGGAATAGCTATAGGAAGTTACATAGTTCGCCGCCAGCACGAAGCAATCGTCAACATAGCCGGCGCCGAGCACATACTGGTTGATCTTGTTGGCCTCCAGATCCCAGCGGGCCGAGCCCGACACCACCCAGTTGGAGGCGACCTTCAGCGAGCCTGTCGTCAGGATGCCCTCGCGGCGGGTCAGATAGCCGAGTTCCGGCTGCGCTGCGTAATTGCCGTACAGCACGCTGACCGACCAGCGATTGAAATTGGCGCGGCCTTCCGCCTCGAAACGCTGGACGTTCCAGGTCTGCTCGTCCATGCGGGAGCGGACGCTGAATGTATAGGTGCTGTTGGGCGAGTAGCTGGCGCTCGTGACGTAATCGGAACGCGGCTTGTCGAGGCCGGAATTGAGGCCGGTATTGATGGTGTCCTGGACCGCGAAGGAGTTCAGGCCGAACAGGTGGTAGGACTGGCCGAACAGCACCTTCACGGCGCCGCCCTTGTCGAACTGCGTGGTGGACTGCACGCCGACATTGGCGCGGCCACCGCCCTCGACGCGATCGTAGCCGGAGAACTTGTCGACGCTGAATAGATTCGAAGCGTCGAACACCATGCTCTGGGCGTCCTCGTTCGGGAGCTTGCCGGCATAGGTCTCGTTCGGCCGGATGATGATCTGCGCGATCGGCTCGACGGTGGTCGAGCCCCAGGGCTGAATGTTGATGAAGGGATAGCGGTATTCCAGGCCCACGGTCGGCATCAGGCGGAACGCCTGGGTATCGCCGACGGGCAGGAAGTTCGACACGCCCGGCTGGTTGGAGACCGAGGAATTGATCGCGTCGGCGCGCAGGCTGGCGAACGGCGTCCAGATCTGGCCGAACGGATCGGTGAAGGACTTGCGCCACTGCGCTTCCGCGGTCAGGCGGGTGTAGGTGCCGGGGAAGCCGCGCAGCAGGCACTGCGAAGGCAGACGGGCCAGCGGATCGGCCGACGCCGTCGTGCACAGGCTGCCGGTGTTGGCGGTCGTCGTGATCGGATCGAACACCGCCCCGTCACGCGACAGGTTCACGAAATTGGTCTTGTAGCTGAACTCGCCGCCGAAGACGGGATAGTTGAGCACGTTCGCGTAGTCGATCACCGGATAGACGATCGGCACCTGGCTCTGGTTGCCCGAATAGCTCAGCCAGTACATCGTGCGCGCATCGAAGAAGCTGCGATTGCCGACACCGGTCAGATAGAGCTGCGACAGCGCTTCTGTCGGCAGCAGCAGGAACGAGCCGAGCGGATCGCGGTACTGATAGAGCCGATAGTCCGAGAAGAAGTAGTAGTCGGACATCAGGACGCCGTCCCAACCCCAGACCCATTTGTCGTTTAGCGCGAACTGACCCTTGGTGTCGACGGCGCCGCGGAACTGGCGGTCACCGGGCTGCCCGGCGAACGCTCCGGGATCGAGTTGGTCGATGCCGTAAGCGCGGATCTGGTAGGCGCCATCGATCAGGCGCTGCCGGAATTCGCCCTGCAGCATCACGCCTTGCCGCGTCATGAAGCGGGGCGTGATGGTTGCGTCCATGTCGGGCGCGATCGCCCAATAATAGGGAATTTCGGCGCCAAAGCCGGTGTTCGTCGTGCCCGGGAAATAGCCCGGCATCAGGAAGCCGGACTTGCGCTTCACGGTCGGGTCTGGCGTCGAGAAATAGGGCATGTAGGCGAGCGGTACGCCGAAGAATTCGAGCTGTGCCGTTTCGAAATACAGCATCTTCTCCTGCTGGTCGTGGATGATGCGCGCACCCTTGACCTGCCACAGCGGCGGCTTCTTCGGATCGTCCTTGCACGGCGCGCAGGCGGTGTAGACGCCGTTCTCGAACACCGTGTAATTGCCGCTGGAGCGGTCGGCGCGGCTCGCGGCCATGCGGGTCTGGTCGGCGGTGTCCACGCGCAGCGAATCGACGAAACCGTCGCGGTAATCGTCGGAGAGATCCATGATCTCGGCATAGGTGATCTTGCCGTCGGCATCCGTCATGCGGATGTTGCCTTCGGCATGAAGCCGCTTGGTCTTCTGGTCGTAGATGACCCTGTCGGCCTCGACGCTGGTGCCGTTGTAGAACAGCTGGACGTTACCGACCGCGGAGACGCGCGAGTTGTTGTAGTCGTAGTCGACCTCGGTCGCCTGCACCAGCATCTGGTTGTCGTTGGGAGCCCTCTGCGGCTTCGGACGCGGCGGCAGCGGATTATAGGTGTACTGGGCGGAGGCGGGCACCACTGCGGCAACGTCGATCAGCCCGCCGAGCGAGGCGGCAGCGGCGACAGCGAGCAGAAGCCTGCGGACGGACCAGCCGCGCCCGTTCGCGCGCACCAATGTGCGTCGCGTCGAACGAGACACGAGCCCTCGGTGGACGGCAGTCACTATCCGTCCTCCTGATAGAGCAAGGCCAAAAAGCCGGTGAGGCCGCCCACCACAACGGGCAACCACGCCGCAGCGATCGGATGCATCAACTCAGCCTTGCTCAAGTCCTCAGTTACTTTCGACAGGACGTAGAGCAGAAAGCCCGCGCCCACGCCACTCAAAACCATCTTCTGCACGCCGCCCATCCGGAAGAAGCGCAACGACACGGAGGCCGCCAGCATCACCATGGCCGCCAGCAAAAACGGCTGTGCCAGAAGCTTCTGATACTGGAGTCGGTATCCTGCTGTCGCGAAGCCCGAGCTTTCGGACGAGCGGATGTAGCTTGGTAGTTGCCAAAAGGACACAGTCTCGGGTGTGGAAAAGCTGTTGCGGACCTGCGCCTCGGTCAGCGTCGTCGGAATCTCGAGGCGGGCCTGATCGACCGGCGGGGAGTCCAGCGAGAAGCGGCGGACGCCCTTGAACAGCCAATGGCCGGCCTCCAGCGTCGCCTCGCGCGCCTCGATGCGTTCCTTGAAGTGCTGCTCCGTGTCAAACCGGAACAGCGTCAGCCCCGTGAGCCGGATGCCCTGCTGCTCGCTGCGCGCGGCATTGATGATGGTCTGGCCGTCGTTGGTCACCTGATTGAGCCAGAAGCCGGAGGCATCCTGGATGCCGCCGCCGGGCGCCGAGCCGAACAGCTCCGCCTCCATGCGCTTGGAGAGTTCGCGCAAGTTGGCCGACATCGGATTGTAGGCGACGGTGGCGATCACCCCGATCAGCAGCGCACTGCCGAGTGCCGGCGAGATGAACTGCCAGGCGGAGATGCCGGCGGCGCGCGCGACCACGAGCTCGAGCCGGCGGGAGAGCGCGAGATAGCAGGTCATGGCGCCGATCAGCATGCAGAACGGCGTCAGCTTCTCCAGCAGTTGCGGCACCCGGAATAGCGAGGTCTCGGCCACCATGATCGCCGAGGCGGATGCGAGGCCAGAGGTCTTGCGCACCATCTCGATATAGTCGACCAGCACCAGCAACAGGAAGATGCTGGCGAACACGCCGAGCGCGGCGACCACGAAGCGGCCGGCGAAATAGCGCCCGAGTGTGTTGGTGAGCATGCTCATGCGGTGGCCGGCCGTCCGAACAGCCGCGCGATCCGCGCGTTCGATCTGTTGATGGCCTCCATCAGGCCGGGGGGCGGCTCGACCACGACGCCGCCGATGATCATCCAGAGCCCGACGCCGATGGCGCCCGCGACCATCGCGTATTGCACCAGCACCGCGCCCGGCGATTTCACCGCCATGACCGAACAGGCGAAGCCGGCCATGCGCAGGCCGAACACCGCGAGGATCGAGGAGCCGATCGAGAAATTGCGGCTCTGGCGGGTGGTGCGGGGCGCGCCCAGGAACGCAAAGGTCAGCACGGCAAAGGCGAACGGATAGACCGGCGCCAAGATGCTGTCGTGCAGGGCCGAGCGGAACTGGCCGGGGATCTGCTTGTAGACGGGATCGTCCTCGGACGGCGAGAGCAGCTCCCACAGATAGCGTTCGCGGATGCCGAGGGTGACGTCGCGGCCCTGGCCCGAGAATTTCGACATGTCGAAGCCATAGCGGCCGAACGCCACCAGCGCCGGATCGCGCTTGCCGGCCTCGAAGCGCTGGAGATTGCCCGTCTCCAGCACGAGGAACGATCCGGTGTCGTTCTTCACGACCTCGCCGTGCTCGGCGACGATCGAGACGCGCTCGTTCGGATCGCGGCGGTCGTCGATGAAGATGCCGGCGAGGATGCCGCCGGGCTGGCGCTCGCGGATCCGGATCGTCAGGTTCTTGTCGAGCTGGGCGAAGCGGCCGGGCTGCAGGATGTTGGTGAGCACGTCGGCGGTGATCTCGGCGTCCCACTGCTTGATCCGCCGCATGCCGTCGGGGGCGAGATAGGCCGCGATGAAGGCGACCAGCAGCGCCACCACGCAGGTCGCATAGAAGAACGGATAGAACAGACGGAATGGCGAGAAGCCCGCCGCATTCATCACGATGATCTCGGAATCGGTCGCCAGCTTGTTCAGCGTGTGCGAGATCGCGATCATCAGCGCGATCGGCGAGATGATCAGGACCAGGGCCGGGATGACGAGGCTGGTGATGCCGAGGAAGGTGAGGATGGTCTGACCCTGGCTCGTCATCAGGTCGATGCCGCGCAACGCCTGCGTAATCCAGATCACGCCGGTGAGGCTGACCAGGACCAGCGCAAACGACGCCAGCGTCGTGCGGAAGATATACCTATCGATCGACCCCATGCGCTACTGCACGAATCCCACCAAGACCCCAATGCCGGCGGGAATCTGGCTGCCCGCCCCAATCCCGCAACGGGATCCCCAAGGGACGGCCAGCCATCGGTTCCGCCAGCTTACTCTCTCTACCATCCCTTTGATCCGTCAACAAAATGGCTGCCCCATGGCACCCTCAATATATGGTTAATATTTCGCTCGTTGTGGCCTGGCGGCCACGGGGGTGCTTGGCATCTGGCGGGCCGCTGGCCCATAGTACGGAAACCTCAGTGAATCGCAGTTCAGCTCCGGCCCGCGGCCGGGATCGCCGGACAGCGAAAAGTCCCATGTTTTGGAGAAGTTACCCATGTCCGATGCCATCAAGGTCGGCTTTGTCCCGTTGTCTGCCGCGCCCCGTGGCATCCTGGTCGTGTTCTGCGACGACGGTCTGAAGCTCGGCCCGGCGACGGCCAAGGCGCTCGGCGGCGCCGCTGACCTGGTGAAGCGGGCGGCCTCCGCCGCCGCCTTCAAGGGCAAAAGCGGGGCCGCACTGGACATCCTGGCGCCGGAGGGGGTGAAGGCCACCCGCCTGATCGTGATCGGCGCCGGCAAGGCGGCCAGCCTGAAGGCGAATGATTTCCTCAAATTCGGCGGCGTGGCAGCGAGCAAGCTTCCGGCCGGGACCGCCGCCATGACCATGATGGCGGAACTGCCCGATGGCGCCATGACGAGCGAGCAGGCGGTCGCGGTCGCCGCGGGCCTGCGGCTGCGCGCCTACAAGTTCGACCGCTACAAGACCAAGAAGAAGGACGGCGAGGAGGGCGGCTCACGTGCCGATGTCTCGCTTGCGGTCGGCGATGTCACCGCTGCGAAAAAGGCGTTCGCCGCGGCCGGCCACGTCGTCGACGGCGTTGTCATCGCGCGCGATCTCGTCAACGAGCCGCCGAACGTGCTTTTCCCCGAGGAATTCGCGCGCCGCGCCGGCCAACTCCGCAAGCTCGGCGTCAAGGTCGAGGTGCTCGATGTCAAGGCGATGCAGAAGCTCGGCATGGGCGCGCTGCTCGGCGTCGGCCAGGGCTCGATGCGGCCGAGCCGTACCGTGATCATGCGCTGGGATGGGGCCAAGAAGGGCGAGGCGCCCGTCGCCTTCGTCGGCAAGGGCGTCTGCTTCGACACCGGCGGCATTTCGATCAAGCCGGCCGGCAGCATGGAGGACATGAAGGGCGACATGGGGGGAGCTGCCTGCGTCGTCGGCCTGATGCATGCGCTGGCCGCGCGTAAAGCCAAAGTCAACGTGGTCGGCGCCATCGGCCTCGTCGAGAACATGCCCGACGGCAATGCGCAGCGGCCGGGCGACATCGTCACCTCGATGTCGGGCCAGACCATCGAGATCATCAACACCGACGCCGAAGGCCGCCTCGTGCTCGCCGACGTGCTCTGGTACGTGGCGAAGAAGGTGAAGCCGAAATTCATGGTGGATCTGGCGACGCTGACCGGCGCCATCATGGTCGCGCTCGGCACCGAGCATGCCGGCATGTTCTCCAACAATGACGAGCTCGCCGACCGGCTCATCGCGGCCGGCATCGAGAGCGGGGAAAAGGTCTGGCGCATGCCGCTCGGCCCCGAATACGACAAGCTGATCGATTCCCAGTTCGCCGACATGAAGAACACAGGCGGCCGTCACGGCGGCTCGATCACCGCGGCGCAGTTCCTCCAGCGCTTCGTCGACGGCACGCCTTGGGCGCATCTCGACATCGCCGGCACCGCCATGGGTGCGCCGAAGACCGACATCAACCAGAGCTGGGGAAGCGGCTATGGCGTCCGTCTCCTGGACCGTCTGGTGGCAGATCATTACGAGCTCAAATGACCGAAGTGCTGTTCTACCATCTGCAAAACATGACGGTGGAGAACGTGTTGCCGCCGCTGCTCGAGAAATCGCTCGAGCGCGGCTGGCGCGTCGTGGTGCAGTCGACGTCGGAGGAGCGCGCCGATGCGCTGGACGCGCATTTGTGGACCTATCGCGACGATTCGTTCCTGCCGCACGCGACATGGCGCGTGAACGATGCCGCCGAGCAGCCGATCGTGCTGGCGATCGAGACGGACAATCCGAACGGTGCCAATGTCCGCTTCCTGGTCGACAACGCCGCGCTGCCGCAGGACGCGGAGGGCTATGAACGCATGGTGCTATTGTTCAACGGCGATGATCCGGACGCGCTTGCGCTCGCGCGCAGCGCCTGGACGGATTGCAAGGCGCGGGGATTTGATGTCACCTATTGGCAGGCCGACGAGCGGGGCCGGTGGCAGAAGCGGAATTAGCGCCGTTCGCAATTAATGATAATTTGCACTTTTCGAACGATGCTGGCTTCGGCCACCTTCGTGCCGCAAAGGGATGTTGGGACAATCGTTTAGGGCTGGTCCTTCACGCGGGGAATGAGTTTATCGTGCGACATCAAAAGCTTCCCGGCTCGCTCATGATTGCGTTGGCTGCCGTAGCACCGCTGGTCGCGGGCTGCTCGGGCGCGAGCGATCTGCTGTCGAAGGACGCAGAATGGTTCCAGAAGCCCGGCCGGCTCTTCATCAAGAACATCTCGATCGAGTCGCCGCCACTCACGCCTGACAAACCGGTGGGAGCCGAGGATCTCGTCAGCGCCGACGGCGCCTGTCCCGGCATGGCGCCGCCGCCCGGGCCGGCCGATGCCAATGCATCGACCACGGCACCGGCGCCGATGGGCGGCACAGTCGCGCTCGGCCACACCGAATGCGACGTGGTGCGCGGCATCGGCGCGCCTTCGTCCGTCAACCTCTCCAACGACGCCATCGGCCGCCGCGTCGCCGTGGTGACCTGGACGACCGGTCCGCGAGCGGGGATCTATACGTTCACGGCCGGACGCTTATCCTCGATCGAGGGCAACCCCGAGCCGCAGCCGGTGCCGAAGGCGACCAAGCCGAAGCCGAAGAAGAAGCAGGCGTAACCAAATCGTTGGCCGTTGCGGTGACGTGCCCCGGACGCCGCGCAGCACCATAGTGATGCGCTGCTGAGCCGGGGCCCAGACTCGTGGCACGCTGGGTCTCGGCTCTGCGCAGCAGTGCAAAGAGTGCAGCCGCGCGTCCGAGACACGAGAGTGCATTGGAGCATGATCCGGAAAGGTGTGAAGCGGTTTTCCGTCTCAAGACGCAGCTCCTTTAGATCTGACGGCCGCTCTTCGCGATATGCTGCCAAAACGCCTCCGCGGCCTGCGCCAGACGAAGCTTCGGCCGGAACACGTGGATCTCGATCGGCACGTGCCATTGCGGCCCGCCTGCTGCGACGATCTCGCCGGAGGCGAGCTGATCGCTGATCAAACTTTCCGGCAGCCACGCCATGCCCCGGCCGTCCTGCACCATTGTCACCAGTAGCTTCGCCAAGTGAGAGGTGAAGGTCGTGCGCAGATGCGCGTCCAGCGGCGACGTTGCGCGCACGGCTTCGAGGATTCGCCCCATGCCGGATTCAGGACGGAAGCTCAGGAAGGGCACCGGCGCGGCTTGCGTGCCCGGGAGCTTGAAACGCGGCTTGCGGCTTCGACTTGAAACCGGCACCGATGCCGGAATGAGCCTGTCGTCGCCGACATGCAGCGAGCGGAAATGCGATGGCGCGAGCGCCGTGGGCGCCGCCGGGTGGTAATGGCAGAGCAGGAAATGCGCGTCGCCCGCCAGCAATATCCGTTCACAGGCCTCCATGTGGTTGGCGACCAGCTGCACGTTCGGAACGAACGACAACTTGGTCTCGATGCCACGCAGCCAATCGGGAAAGAAGGTCAGCGATAGCGCGTTGGTCGAGGCGAATTTCAGCACGTCGGAGGCGCCGCGGGCCCGCTCCTGGGCGTCGAGCCGGCCGGCGGCGAGCCGGCGCAGGACGTCCTCTGCGGTCTCGCGAAAGCCTTCGCCGGCCGGCGTGAGATTGACGCTGTGCGTAGTGCGATCCAGCAGCGGCGCGCCGGTCCACACTTCGAGCGCCTGGATCCTGCGGCTCAGTGCAGGCTGCGAGCAATTGCGCTGCTCCGAGGCGCGCGAGAAGCTGCGCGTGGTCGCCACGGCGATGAAATCGTGCAGCCAATTCATTTCCATCGGACAGCCTCCTGACATCTCAAATACTGCTTATGCATGGTTTGCATAACGATATCAGAACACGACATTGGATTTCCAGTGCGCCGGCGGCACGGTGCAGCAAGACTTCTGTAGAAGGAACGCGCATGGCCGCGCGCACGCTGTACGACAAGCTGGTCGATGCCCATGTCGTCCGCAATCTCGACGATGCCGGTCTCGTGCTGCTCTATGTCGACCGCACCGTGCTTAACGAATACACCAGCCCGCAAGCCTTCGCCGGGTTGCGCGCGGCTGGGCGCAAGGTCTGGAATCCAAAGGCCGCGCTGATGGTGGTTGACCACGTCAACCCGACCGCCGCTCAGCGCACCCGCGCGATGCCCGATCCGGGCGCAGCGCGGCAGGTCGATTACTTCGCCGAGAATGCCAGGGATTTCGGCATCGAATATTTTGACATCCTCGACCCCCGGCAGGGCATCGAGCATGTCGTCGCGCCCGAGCAGGGGCTCGTCATGCCGGGCATGGTGATCGCGGCCGGCGACAGTCACAGCACCGCCTATGGCGCGTTTGGTGCCCTCGGCTACGGCATCGGGACATCCGACATCGAGCACTATCTCGCGACGTCGACGGTACGCTATCGCCGCCTCAAGACGATGCGCATCCACCTGACGGGGGAGGCGCCGCTCGGCGTGACGCCCAAGGACATTGTGATGGAGGTGATCCGGCGGGTCGGTGCCGATGGTGCGACCGGATATGCCGTGGAGTTCAGCGGTCCCGTCGTCTCCAAAATGAGCGTCGAGGGCCGGATCGTGATCTCGATCATGATCGTCGAGGCGGGTGCGCGCGGCGTCGTGATCGCGCCGGATCAAAAGGTGCTGGATTATCTGAAGGGACGTCCGCGCGCGCCGAACGGCGAGATGTGGGAGCGGGCGGCCAGGAGCTGGCTGACCTTGGCTTCGGATCCCGACGCTCGGTTCGATCGCGAGATCGCGCTCGAGGTTTCCGAAGTCGAGCCGCTCGTGACCTGGGGCACCAGTCCCGACCAGGCGATCGCCGTCACTGAGACCATTCCCGATCCTGGACAGCAGGCTGCGCCCGAGCGCGAGGCGGCCGCAAGGCGCGCCCTGGACTATATGGGCCTCACGCCCGGACTGCTCATTCAATCCGTTCCGATCGACTTCGCTTTCATCGGGTCCTGCACGAACGCGCGGATCGAGGATCTGCGCGATGCGGCCGAGATCTTTCGCGGCCGCCGGGTCGCCGATGGCGTGCGTGCGATCGTGGTGCCGGGCTCAAGCCAGGTCAGGGCCCAGGCCGAGGCGGAGGGCCTCGCAAAGGTGTTCACCGAGGCTGGGGTCGAATGGCGGCAGTCCGGCTGCTCGATGTGCCTTGCGATGAACGACGATGTGCTACGGCCCGGAGAACGGTGCGCGTCCTCGACCAACCGCAATTTCGAAGGCCGCCAGGG
Source organism: Bradyrhizobium genosp. SA-3 (assembly GCF_004212635.1). GTDB lineage: Bacteria > Pseudomonadota > Alphaproteobacteria > Rhizobiales > Xanthobacteraceae > Bradyrhizobium. The sequence goes on from NZ_PSRT01000060.1 coordinate 11,515, forward strand.
ACCGGGCGCGCGCACCCACCTGATGAGCCCGGCAATGGTGGCTGCGGCAGCCATCACAGGACGCATTACGGACGTGCGTTCTCTGCTTCGAGGAGCACGCCAATGATTCCGTTCGATCAGATCACCGGCGTGGCGGCGCCCATGATGGCGCCGAACGTCGACACCGACGTCATCATGCCAAAAATGTTCCTCAAGGGCGTGGACCGCAGCGGCCTTGGGGAGGGCGCCTTCAACCTGCTGCGCTTCAGCGGCGGCAAGCCCAATCCGGACTTCATCCTGAATCGGGAAGGCTATCGCGACGCCAGCTTTCTCGTGGTCGGCCCGAACTTCGGTTGCGGGTCGAGCCGCGAGCACGCCGTCTGGGGACTGCAGCAGCTTGGCATTCGCGCGCTGATCGGCACCGGCTTCGCCGGCATCTTCAACGACAATTGCGCCAACAACGGTCTGTTGACGATCTCGCTCGATCCCGATGTGGTGGCGGAGCTCGCCCAGGTCGTGGCCGACAGCTCGCGCAATGACGTCACGGTCGACCTCGCCGCGCAGACGATCCGGTTCGATCGCGGTTGCCGCTCGATCACTTTCGACGTCGAGCCGGACAGGAAAGAGGCCTTCCTGACGGGCCGCGATTTCATCGCCTCAACGCTCGTCTTCGCCGACGACATTCGCGCCTTCGAGGCGCGGCATCGGGCGGAGAACCCCTGGATCGTCTGACCTGCACGAGCTTGCGCGGCTCGAATCCGCGCGCCAACGACAAAACGACAAACAGCGGAGGAAGCTTTGGTAGAAACAACATATCGCCCGGCCGAAGCGCCTAGCGCCGTTGCTGCAACACATCTGGCCCGTCTCAAGGTCGGCCCGTTGCCGATCGGCATCTACGTCGCGGCCGCACTCGTCTGCGCCGCCGCCGTCTATTCCGGCAAGCTGCCGAACGACGTGATCGGCGGCCTTTCGGTCCTGATGCTGCTCGGCTTCCTGCTGGGCAAGCTCGGTCAGACCATTCCGGTGCTGAAGCAGATCGGCGGCACCGCGATCCTGTGTCTATTCGTGCCGTCCGCTCTGGTGAGCTACGGCCTGATGCCAGAAGCCGCCTTGAAGGCGATCACGACCACGTTCCGAACCGCCAACTTTCAGTATTTCTTCATCGCCTGCCTTGTCGCAGGCTCGATCCTCGGCATGCCCTATCGGGTCCTGGTTCAGGGCTTCATTCGCATGTTCGTTCCGCTCCTGATCGGCACGATCGCGGCCGTCACCGCCGGCATCGCCGTCGGGCTTCTGTTCGGCCACAGCCCGAAGGACACGTTCTTCTTCGTCATCATTCCCATTGTCGGCGGCGGTCTTGCGGAAGGTGTCCTGCCGCTGTCCATCGCTTATTCCGAGATGTTGCATCGGCCGCAAGCCGAGCTTGTGGCGCAGATGGTCCCAGCGGCGCTGCTCGGCAACGTCGTCGCGATCGTCAGCGCAGGCCTGCTGGCGCGCCTTGGCGAGACGCGGGCCGACCTCAATGGCAGAGGGATGCTGGTCAAAACCGGAGACGACGACATTCTCGGCGAAGCGCGGCCGGACCAGCCGATCGATCTCGGACTGCTCGGTGCCGGCATAGTGCTGTCGTGCGGCTTATTCGTGCTCGGCATGATTTTTGCGCCGCTCACCGGCATCCCCGGGCCGATCATGATGATCATCGCCGCAGTGGCATTGAAGCTGACCAGGTTACTACCGGCCGAGATGGAGCTCGGCGCCTATCAGATCAACAAGTTCATGTCGACCAACCTTACTTTCGCGATCCTGGTGGCGATGGGGACATTGCTGGTCTCATGGCAGCAGCTCGTTGCCTCCTTCAATCCAGGCTACATCATGATCTGCGCGACCACGGTGCTGGCGATGATCCTGTCAGGTTTCTTCGTCGGCAAGTGGCTGAACATGTATCCGGTGGAGGCGGCGATCGTGACCGCCTGTCACTCGGGCCTCGGGGGCACCGGCGACGTCGCCATTCTTGGCGCCGCGGATCGCATGGGCCTGATGGCGTTCGCCCAGATCGCCACCCGCGTCGGCGGCGCGATCATGATCGTGATCGCGACACTCTTGATGAAGTCGCTGTCCTGATACGGGCCGCGGCCTTCGCGCAGGACGAATGTTCCAGGGGAGATCTCAATGCTCGAATTCGAACAGATTGAATCGTGCTCCGATCGATCAGAGACCGGGTTGACGCGCCGCCATCTGATGTCGATCGCGTTGACAACCGGTGCCCTCGGTTCGGCCATATTGGCGCCGGGTGCTTTCGCTCAGGAGAATAATGCCGTGACGACCAGCGCGCTGCAAAAGTTGCTACCGGGGTTTCGACAGAAGCGCCTCAAGACCAGCGGGGCCGAGATCAACGCACTCGTGAAGGGCGAGGGGCCGCCGCTGCTGTTGCTGCACGGACACCCGCAGACAGTGGCGTGCTGGCACAAGATCGCCCCCAAGCTCGCGGAACGCTTTACCGTGGTGCTGACCGATCTGCGCGGCTACGGCGACTCGAGCAAGCCCGACGGCGGCAAGGACAGTATCGCATATTCCAAGCGGGAGATGGCGCGGGATCAGGTCGAAGTGATGCGCGCGCTCGGTTTTGACCGCTTCCAGGCTGTCGGCCACGATCGCGGCGGGCGTGTTCTGCATCGTCTGATGCTTGATCATCCGGACGCCGTGTCCAGGGCAGTCCTGCTCGACATCGCGCCGACCGCGACGATGTACGCCAAGGTGAACAAGGAGTTCGCCACGCGCTACATGTGGTGGTTCTTTCTCATTCAGCCGGCGCCGCTTCCGGAAACCTTGATCGGCAACAATCTCGAATTCTATCTGCAGACCCATATCAACAAGCAGAACAAGACGCCGGGCGCCATCGACCCGGTTGCACTCGAAGAGTATCGCCGGTGCTACACCCGCGAGACGCTGCATGCCGTCTGCGAGGATTATCGCGCCGCTGCCGGCATCGATCTGATCCACGATGAGGCGGATTCCGACAAGAGAATCGGCTGCCCGCTGCTCGTGCTGTGGGGCGGAAAGGGAGTTGTCGGGTCGAGTTACGACGTGCTCGACACATGGCGCGCCAAGGCGAACGACGTGCAAGGCGGAAGCCTGCCCTGCGGCCACTATCTGCCGGAAGAAGCACCCGAGCTGCTTCTCGAGAGGCTCAAGGCCTTCTTGGCGTAACGACGGCGACGCGTCTCGACAGCGGTCTCCAGGATCGCTCGCCGATCTATCTCACGCTCGTGATGCTGGGGGGCCTGCCGACCGATCTCACAAAAGACATGTCGTTCAAGCGCTAAGAGCAAGGTGTGTAAATACCGGTACTGTGCATGGGGTTGTTTTGCCGGTTTTTGTGCAGCCAGTCCCGTCGGGAGGGTCAACCCGCCGCCTCGTCGAACTGCGTGCTCGCCTCGAGCCATTGCTCTTCCGCACGCGCTAGCGCATCGGCGGCATTGGCGCGTGCCTTCGACAGCTGCGCGGCCTGCTTGGGATCGCGGCTGAAGATGTCGGGCAGGGCGAGGGCCGTGTCGATCTTCGCGATGATCTCGCCGACGCGGGCGATCTCGGCTTCGGCTTCGGCAATGCGCTTCTTCAGCGAGCCGCGATTGTCCGACTTCGGGCGCTGCGGCTTTTCGTTTGCGGGACTGCGCTCGCGTGAGGCTTCGGCGTTGCGCGCGGACAGCACCAGGCGGCGGTACTCGTCGAGGTCGCCGTCGTAATTGGTCACGGTGCGGTCGGCGACGATCCAGAGCCGTTCGGCGCAGGCCTCGATCAGGTAGCGGTCGTGCGAGACCATGATCACCGCGCCGGGAAACTCGTTGATCGCCTCCGCAAGCGCGGCGCGGCTGTCGATGTCGAGATGGTTGGTCGGCTCGTCCAAAATGATCATGTTGGGGCCGAAGAAGGTCGCAAGGCCCAATAGCAGCCGCGCCTTCTCGCCGCCCGACAGTTTTCCGGCCTTGGTGTCGGCGGCCTTGCCGGAGAAGCCGATCGCGCCGGCGCGGGCGCGCACCTTGGCTTCGGGCGCATCGCCCATCAGCTTGCGGACGTGATCGTAGGCGGAGGCGTCCTCGTTGAGCTCGTCGAGCTGGTGCTGGGCGAAATAGGCGATCGACAGCTTGTCCGCGCGGGTCACTCTGCCGGAGAACGACGCGAGGCGTCCGGCCAGCAGCTTGACCAGCGTCGACTTGCCGTTGCCGTTGGCGCCGAGTAGCGCGATGCGGTCGTCATTGTCGATGCGCAGGGTGACGCGGCTCAGCACAGGTGTTGCCGGATCGTAGCCGACCGAAGCGTTGTCGACGGCGATGATCGGCGGCGACAGGATTTTTCCGGCGCCGGAAAGCTGATCTCGCGCACGTCCTCGGTGACCAGCGCGGTGATCGGCTTCAGCCGCTCCAGCATCTTGACGCGAGACTGCGCCTGCCGCGCCTTGGAGGCCTTGGCCTTGAAGCGGTCGACGAAGGCCTGCAGCCGCGCGCGTTCGGCCTCCTGGCGCTTGACCTGCTTGGCATCGAGCAATTCGCGCGCGGCGCGCTGCTCCTCGAAGGAGGAATAGGTGCCCTTGTAGAGCGTGAGCTTGCCGCGCTCCAGATGCAGGATCTGGTCGACCGAGCTTTCCAGGAGGTCGCGGTCGTGGCTGATCACGATCACCGTGCGCGGATAATGTGCGAGGTGATCCTCCAGCCACAGCGTGCCTTCGAGATCGAGATAGTTGGTGGGCTCGTCGAGCAGCAACAGGTCCGGAGCTGCGAACAGCGTCGCGGCGAGCGCGACGCGCATGCGCCAGCCGCCGGAGAATTCGGCGCAGGGGCGGAGCTGATCGGTGGCGGAAAAGCCAAGGCCGGAGAGGATCGCGGCCGCACGGCTCGGCGCCGAATGCGCGTCGATGTCGACGAGGCGGGTCTGGATCTCGGCGATCCGATGCGGATCGGTCGCGCGCTCAGCCTCCGCGAGCAGCGCGTCGCGTTCGAGGTCGGCCTGGAGCACGACGGAGATCAGGCTTTCGGGGTCGTTTGGGGCCTCTTGCGCGAGACTGCCGACGCGCCAGCGCGGCGGCAGCGTCACCGAGCCGTGCTCGGCCGCGAGCTCGCCGCGGATCACCTTGAACAGGGTCGACTTGCCGGTGCCGTTGCGCCCGACCAGGCCGACGCGCGAGCCGGGCGTGATCTGCACGGAACTCTGGTCAATCAGAAGGCGTCCGGCGAGGCGGATGGAGAGATCGGTGATGGACAGCATGCGGCCTTGTCACCGCAAGGCGCGTCGAACGCAACCCGTTTTTCCGTGGTTATTGCTTGAGCATGATCCTTTCGGAAAACCGCTTCACACTTTTCCGGATCATGCGCCGGTCAGTACGATTCGCGCTCGCGCTGCTTCAATTCGTTGAGCAGCTGCTCGAGGTGCGTCGGGAGGTGAGGATCGGGGCGCAGACTCTGCTGAAGCCGTTCGCCCACGGCATCACAAATCGAGCGGCTGGTGCGCCGGTCGATCTGTACGCTGTCATTGGCAATAGGCCCAGCCATCGCGAGGTTCCGTGCTCTTAAAGTAAGGACACAGTACCAAGTCATTGCCCCCAAAATGGTTTCGCTGTTCGCGGGGAATGTCCGGAATTCTCGTCAAAGTTGTATAAATCCCGCCATGTCCGCCCAAATAAAGGCCCCGGCGGGGGGACGCCGGGGCCTCTCCTGAAGGGGTCCTTTGGGGGGCGTTAAGGACCCCTTTTGTCAGGAAGGTGCTGTCGGGCTCAGTAGCAGCGGTTGATCAGCCGCCAGCGGGGTCCCCAGGGGGTCGGGACCAGCCGGCGCACGTAGCAGCCGCCATAACCGTAGGAGACGGGGCCGCCGACATAGAAGCGCGGTCCACCCCAGCCGTGGTGCCAGCCGCCGCCGTGCCAGCCCCCGCCATGCCAGCCGCCATGCCAGTGAGCGGAGGCGGAGGTCGGCGCCAGCGCGGCACCGAGCGCGACCGCGGCAACGGCGGCAAGCGAAAGTTTCCTCAACATGGTGATCTCCTCAAAACTGCCGGCGCGGGCCTGTCGCGTCGATGGAAAGGCCGCCGAAACGGTCCGCCTCACAATCAGGCTTGGGTTTCGATAGGCCCGACCTTACGCCTGCGAAGCTGAACCGAACCCTGACGGGGGTTTCAGGATCGGTTCATCTGGGTGAAATCGTTGTAATCCGTTGAAATCGCGGGCCACGACGCCTGCGGCGAAGCGCCCGTGCGGCCGTCGCGGCGGTCGCTTGCCGTCCGGCAAAGGCGCCGATATAAGCCCCGCAACTCCGAACCACCGCATTCCTTCCAAGGACAAGATTTATGGCCATCGAACGCACTTTCTCGATCATCAAGCCCGACGCGACCGAGCGTAACCTGACCGGCGCGGTCAACGCCGTGATCGAGAAGGCGGGTCTGCGCATCGTCGCGCAGAAGCGCATCCGCATGACCAAGGACCAGGCCGAGACCTTCTATGCCGTCCACAAGGCGCGCCCGTTCTTCGGCGAGCTCGTCGACTTCATGACCTCGGGTCCGGTCGTGGTGCAGGTGCTGGAAGGCGAGGGCGCGATCGCCAAGTACCGCGAGGTGATGGGTGCGACCGATCCGGCCAAGGCTGCCGAGGGCACCGTCCGCAAGCTCTACGCCAAGTCGATCGGCGAGAATTCGGTGCACGGCTCGGATGCGCCGGAGACCGCCGCGATCGAGATCGCGCAGTTCTTCTCGGGCAACGAGATCGTCGGCTGATCCATCAGCTGATAGGTTAGGACGACGGGGCGAAAGGACGTATTGTGAACTGGCTCTGGCAGATCTTCGATCCCGCGACGATCGGGGCGTTCTTCACCCAGTTTCGCAACGAGATGGCTGAACCGACCTTCTGGATCGCGGTCGGCAAGATCATCTGGATCAACATCCTGCTCTCCGGCGACAACGCGCTGGTGATTGCGCTCGCCTGCCGCGGCCTCAAGCCGCGGCACCGGCTGTGGGGCATGATCTTCGGCGCGGGCGCCGCGGTGATACTGCGGATCATCTTCACCGGCATCGTCGCGAGCCTGATGGAGCTGCCCTACCTCAAGCTCGTCGGCGGTCTCGCGCTGATCGTGATCGCGGCAAAACTGCTGGTGCCCGAAAACGAGGACGAGGACGAGGTCGAGTCCGCCTCGCATCTGTGGCAGGCGGTGCAGATCGTCGTGATCGCCGACATCGTCATGAGCCTGGACAACGTCATTGCTGTGGCTGCTGCCGCCAATGGCAGCGTGCCGCTGTTGATCCTCGGCCTCGCCATCAGCGTGCCCCTGATCGTCGCCGGTGCCGCTCTGATCATGGCGCTGCTCGCAAAGTTGCCGGTCCTGGTCTGGGCCGGCGCGGCGCTGCTCGGCTGGATCGCGGGCGAGGTGATCGCGACCGATCCCGGCGTCGCACCGAAGCTGCACACGCTGTTCGATGGCCCGCTCGGCGCCTCGCTGGACAGCATGCTCGGCGCACTTCGCATCCCGCCGCAATTCACCCATGGCGGCGGAGGCGGCGAATATTTCTGCGCCGCGCTCGGCGTCGTCGTCGTGCTGGTCGTCGGCACCATCTGGCGCCGGCGCAGCCTGAGCGCGGCCGCGCTCGAATCCTCCGAGGGGCACGCCAAGGCCTCGGCGAAGTGACTTCGACGCTCTGATCGGTGTTGCTCTTCTCTCCAGCGATGAGAGACGAGCACGTCACTGATAGACTGGCCGCGTTGGCAGCGCGACGCGAGCGCTCACCGGCCATGGGCCCAGCGCAAGAGCCGAGTCTCCCATCAAGTTCGTACAACTGGCGCGCATTGCGTTCGCGGTAGATGTTGCGTTGCGCGGTAGCACGCAGCGCGCTTGGGCGTTGCGTGCGACGAGTCTCCCTTCGCAACCAACGCGCGATTTAGACCTTGTCTTATTATAAACTACTGAAAATACAGGGTGCTTTCGTTGACTCGACGAAGGTTCCCACGGCACGTCCCTCCGACGTTCATGTTCATGAAATCGGAAGCTGGTGCGATGCCGTCGAGAGTGATTTGCCGTCCTGTTGCTGTTCTTGCCGCAAGCATCAAAACATTTCTGACGTGCTCCAGCCCGAGAGCCTTCGCGGTCTCCGTGGTCTCCATTGCCTTGTTCAGCGACGGCCTCTTGCACGGCACTGTTGCGCAAAGCGCTGTGCCGGAGACGGAGCGGGGAAGCACGTTGCCGGCGGTGACCGTCACCGCAGATGCGCCGAAGCCGCGCGCACGTCCACGCTCCAATCCAGGCCGAAGGGCGGGCCGTAGCGCGCCTGCGAATGAGCGGGCCAAGTTGCAGGCGGAAGCAACCCCCACGGCTGTGAGGTCGGGCGCACTCCCGGCGTCCTACGCCGGCGGGCAAGTCGCCCGCGGCGGCCAGGTCGGCTTGCTGGGCAACAAGGATTTCATGGATACGCCATTCAACATCACCAGCTACACGGCGAAGAAGATTGAGGATCAACAGGCCGCCACGGTCGCCGACGTCGTCAGCAACGACCCTTCGGTCCGTTTCACCGGTCAGACCGGTGGCATTCTCGACTCCTTCTTCATCCGCGGCTTTCCGATCGGGGAGGGGAATGTCGGAGAAATTGCCTTCAACGGCGTCTATGGCGTTGCACCGAACTATCGCGTGTTCACCGATTACGTCGAGCGCATCGAAATCATCAAAGGCCCGACGGCGCTGCTTTACGGCATGGCGCCAAACAGCAGCGTCGGAGGCACCATCAACATCGTTCCAAAGCGTGCTGGGGATGTCGATCTCACACGGGTCACGACCGACTACACGACAAACACCCAGCTCGGCACGCATCTCGACGTGAGCCGACGGTTCGGCGAGAACCGCGAATTCGGCATTCGCGTCAATGGCAGCTACCACAACGGCGATACACCGCTGGACAACCAGACCCGGGAGGCGCATGTCGGCGCCGCAGCATTCGACTATCGCGGCGAGAAGTTCAGAGCTTCGCTCGACTTCATCGATCAGGAGGAAAAGTTCGACGCGCCCACGAGGCCGTTTCTGGTCGCAACAGGCGTCGCCGTTCCGACCGCGCCGGTCGGGCGGCGCAATGTCACGCAGGCCTGGGAATGGGCCAAGGTTCACGACAACTCGCTGCTGGCGCGCGCCGAATACGATGTGACGGACTCCGTGACGGTATTCGCCGACGGCGGTGGCGGCAGGACCCAGGTCGATCGTCTGTTTGGGACGCCGACGATCCTGAACGCCGCGGGCAACACCACGTCGACACCGGGGCATTTCAAATTCGATATCGACAGGAACGTGGCCGATGCCGGCGTGCGTGCCCGGTTCGAAACAGCCGCGATCAGTCATGCCGTGACCTTCCAGGGCAGCTACTACACAGATCAGATCTCGCGGGGCTCTGTATCCGGGACGCCGGTGTTGTCCAACATCTATGCGCCGATCGCCCGTCCCGAGCAGCTCGTTCCGGCTCCCGCGACCGTGCCAAAGCTGTCGCATACCGAGCTGACCGGCCTTGCGTTGGCCGACACCATCTCAGTTTTCCAGGAACGTCTTCAGTTGACCGTGGGCGTCAGGCAACAGGGCGTCAAGTCGAACAACTACAACACCACCACGGGCGCCGTCACGTCCGCCTACGACCAGACGGCGCTCACGCCGATGGTCGGCGTGGTCGTCAAGCCCTGGAGCAACGTTTCGCTGTACGCCAATTACATCGAAGGGCTCAGCAAGGGCGACATCGCACCGACGACGGCGAGCAATCAAGGAGAGGTCCTGGCGCCGTATTTCAGCAAGCAGAAGGAAGCAGGCGTCAAGATCGATTTCGGCATGCTCGCCACCACGATCAGCCTGTTCGAGATCACCAAGCCGTCGGGACAGCTGGGGGCCGATAAGGTCTTCCGGGCCGACGCTGAGCAGCGCAATCGCGGCGTGGAATTCACCGTGTTTGGAGAAGTGCAGCCGGGCATTCGCGTTCTTGGCGGCGTGACGTTGATCGACGCGGAGCTGACAAAGACGAGCACGCTAGCCAATCTCGGCAAGACGCCGATCGGTGTACCCCAGGTGCAGGCCAATCTGTCCGCCGAATGGGACACCCCGTTCGCACCCGGACTGACACTGGTCGCAAACACCATCTATACCGGGTACCAGTATCTGGACGGAGCAAATACGCAGGTCGTTCCGGCCTGGACCAGGCTCGATCTAGGTGCGCGCTACACCACGCGCATCAATAACCGGCCGGTCACGCTCCGGGCCCTGGTCCAGAACGTGTTCGATACCAATTACTGGGCTGGCGTGGCGAGCTTCTCCGCATTGGCGCAAGGCACGCCGCGAACCCTGCTATTGTCGATGTCGACCGATTTCTGAACCAGGTCGGCTTCGATGCGCGCAACGACGATGCGCGTTCCGAACGTCACCGCGGCCAGACGCGGAGCCACGATCAGGCGCAGACGACGGGTGCTCTGAATGGACGAAAGAATCAGGGCGCCGCGACAGGACGGCTCCGCGCCCGCCCGATCCCGTATGATGCCCGGGCGCGCGCGGCGCGCGCTGCTGTGGGCGCACCGATGGCTCGGATTGATCGGCGGCATCGTCGTGCTGATAGGCCTGACCGGAAGCTTCATTGTCTTCTACCGGGAGATCGATGTTGCCCTGAATCCTGCGCTCTATGCTCCCGCTGGTCCGGAGCAAAAGGTCACATTATCGGAAGTGATGCGCGCCGCCGCGGCGTCGGATCCAGCGCCGATTGCCACGATCCTGGCGCCGGATCGGACCTGGCCGGTCTGGATCGTGATACACACGCATGAAACCGCGCCTGGCAGCTACCCGAACCGTTGGACGACCATGGTCGATCCTTCGAACGGCAACGTGCTCGGACGGCGTGACTACGTCAACGCGTTCGCGCTCAAGGTCTATCGTCTCCACTACACGCTGCTGCTCTACGAGTGGTGGGGCAAGGAGCTGGTCGGCGTGGCCGGGGTCGTGCTGCTCGGTTTGGCCATATCCGGCCTCGTCCTGTGGTGGCCGAGGCCGGGTCTTTTCTGGCGATCGGTCTCAGTGCGTAAGAACGTCTCGCTGCTTCGATTTGTTCTGGACATTCATAGTGCGGCGGGCTTTTGGGCGCTGTTCGTGCTCTTGGTGATCTCAATCACCGGCGTCGGCATCGTTTTCCCCGACGTGCTGCGCCCCATCGTTGGCCTTCTGTCGCAAACGACGCCTGATCGCTCGCCACGGGTCGAAATGCCGCCTCCGGCAGGGACGCCGTTGCTCCCAGCCGATGCGATCGCGCGAATAGCGCAGGCGGCCAAGCCCGGCGTTGCGATCGCTATGTTCAATCCGCCGACCGCAACGCGCAACACCTGGCGCGTGCAGTTCCGTCCAGACGGTGCTGATCCCGCCGTACGGGCACGGGGGGCGATCTGGCTCGATCCATGGAGTGGCGCAGTGGTGCACGACCGCACTCCGGTCGTCATGTCGATGGGGGACCGCTATCTGGCCGAACAGCTCTGGCTTCACAACGGCGCGGCGTTCGGACTCGCAGGACGCCTGTTGGTTTTCGCGGCCGGATTCGCGCCTCTCGCCCTATTCGTCAGCGGCCTGATCATGTGGCTCAAAAGACGCCCCGGGAGGGTGAGGGTCACCGTCTTACGATCGAACCGGCGCGGTTGATCAGGCGGGCGAGCTGGCGGAAGCGGCTGCCGACGCGGTCGGCGACGAGATCGACGAGGCGATGCTCGAACACCAGCATCAGCTTGCGGCTCCCGCTGCGGAAATGCGTGGCGGGCAGCACACCCGGCCGCGCCGCCGAGATCAGGTGCGCGACGCGGAACGCTGCGCCCAAGAGGCGGGCGCGTTCGAGCTGCGCCGGCGTCAGCAGGCTCTGCATGCTGGCCGGCGGCTGGTTTTCCTCGCTCAGGCCCGCGTAGCGATAGAACACCGACAGGCCGACGAAGGCGCGCTCGGTATGGGTAATCGCGCCGAAATTGCCGTTGACGACGAGGCTCAGCGTCTGCTCGCCACGATGATCAGGATGCACGCGCCAGCCGATGTCGGAGAGCAGGCACGCGGTGTGGCGCAGACGGCGGTCCTCTTCGGTCTCGCGCAGCTTCACGACGCGCGCGAGGCGGTCGGTCCAGGCGATCAGCTCGCGGGCGTGCTTCGCCGAACGCGACAATAGCTGGTTGAGCTCCTCCGCGGCGCAGATCAGCCCGTCCTTGTTGCGTTCGGAGTCCGGCAGCTTCTCGTGCAGCAGGCCCTCGCGCACGCCGAAGGTCGAGAACACGATAGTTTTCGGCTTCGCCACCCGAATGATGTGCTCGAGCACCAGTGCCGCATAGGTGAGGAGCGGGCGGCGCGCATCAGCGACGATCTCGATGTCGGCCAGCATGTCGGCGGCCGCAAGCCGGCGCAGGCGCCGCGAGAAGTCGAGCGCCTCGGCCGCTGAAATCGAATAGCCGTGCATCACCTGGAGCGGATAGCCGCTCTGGATGATGTGGATGCGCGCGAGCGCACGCCAGGTCCCGCCGACTGCGTAGAAGGTGCGGCCGCGGCCCGCGGCGAGCTGCGGCACCTCGTCGAGCGCCTCGCGCACGATGCGGTCGGCGCGCTTGAGCGATTTGTGCGCGAGGTCCTGGAGCGCGAGGCCACCGAGCGGCAACGTCACGCCGCTGCGCACGCTGTTCCTGCGCACGTCGATCAGCTCGAGGGAGCCGCCGCCGAGATCGCCGACGACGCCGTCGGGATGATGGATGCCGGAGATCACGCCGAGCGCCGACAGCCGCGCTTCGCGCTGGCCCGACAGGATCTCGATCTTCACGGCGCAGATGCGCTCGGCCTTCGCGATGAAGTCGGGGCCGTTGGAGGCGTCGCGGCAGGCGGCGGTCGCTATCGCGAACACGCGCCCGACCTGCATCACGCGGCATAGAGCGCGGAACCGCTTCAGCGAGGTTAGCGCCTTGTCGACGGCGTCGGGCGCGAGCAGGCCCGTGCTCTGCACCTCACGCCCGAGGCCGCACAGCGTCTTCTCGTTGAAGATCGGAATGAGGCTGCGCGCCAGCGCCTCGTAGACGACGAGGCGGACCGAGTTGGAGCCGATGTCGATGACTGCGACGCTCGCGCCGCGCTTTCGCGGCTGCTTCACGTCGAGAATCCGGGATCAGGATTGATGACGTTCATTCCGGCGCGTGAGACGGCGCGGCGAGGATTCCTTGAGCGACTTTCCACGGCCAGACAGACTCGGATTTGTCATGAAGTAGTTGTGGACGTTGAAAGGCTCCTCGCCCTTCGCGGCCTTCATACGCGTTGAGGACCCGTCCGGCAACAATTGCCAGCTCTGCTCATTGTCCTTCAGATTCGCGACCATGATCTGTTCGAGAACCTGCTGATGCACCGTGGGATTTTGCAGCGGACACAGCACCTCGACGCGGCGGTCGAGGTTGCGCGGCATCATGTCGGCCGAGGAGATATACACAGCCGCTTTCGCACTCGGCAGGCCCTGGCCCATGCCGAAGCAGTAGATTCGGCCGTGTTCCAGGAAGCGTCCGATGATCGACTTGACGCGGATGTTCTCCGACAGACCGGGAATTCCGGGCCTGAGGCAGCAGATGCCGCGCACCACCAGCTCGACCTGGACGCCGGCCTGCGAGGCCTCGTAGAGCGCATCGATGATGTCGGGGTCGACCAGCGCGTTCATCTTCATCCACACCGCGCCGTGCCGCCCATGCCGTGCATGCGCGGTCTCACCCTGGATGTGCTCGATGATGCGCTTGCGCAAGGTCAGTGGCGACACCGCCATCTTCTCCAGATCGCTCGGCGCGGCATAGCCGGTGATGAAATTGAACACACGCGCCGCGTCGCGGCCGATGGTCGGGTCCGAGGTGAAGTAGGAGAGGTCGGTGTAGATGCGCGCGGTCACCGGGTGATAGTTGCCGGTGCCGGTATGGACGTAAGTCGTGAGGTTGCCGCCCTCGCGGCGCACCACCATCGAGAGCTTTGCATGCGTCTTCAGCTCGAGGAAGCCATAGACGACCTGCACGCCGGCGCGTTCGAGGTCGCGCGCCCAGCGGATGTTGGCCTCTTCGTCGAAGCGCGCCTTCAGCTCGATCAGCGCGGTCACCGACTTGCCGGCCTCGGCGGCTTCGGCGAGCGCGCGCACGATCGGCGAGTTGTTGGAGGTGCGGTAGAGCGTCTGCTTGATCGCGACCACATCTGGGTCGCGCGTGGCCTGCTGCAGGAACTGCACCACCACATCGAAGGATTCGTAGGGGTGATGGACGACGAGATCCTTCTGCCGAATCGCAGCGAAGATGTCGCCGGCGTGCTCGCGCACCCGCTCGGGATGGCGCGGCACGTAAGGGGTGAATTCGAGGTCGGGACGGTCGAGCCGGGTGAGCTGCGAAAGTTCGTTCATGGCGAGTACGCCATCGACCAGGAACACCTCGTCATCGGCGGCCGACAGTGCGTGCTGCACGAAGCTCCGCAATTCCTCGGGCATCTTGGCGTCGATCTCGAGCCGGATCACCGAGCCGCGGCGGCGACGCTTCAGCGCGGTCTCGAACAGGCGGACCAGGTCTTCCGCCTCTTCCTCGATTTCGAGCTCGGAGTCGCGGATGATTCGGAATGCGCCCTGGCCGTGCAGATTGTATCCGGGGAAGAGGCGGTTGATGAACAGGGCGGTCGCCTGTTCCAGCGAAATCAGCCGCACGGCCTTGCCTTCGGCTGGTAGGCGGATGAAGCGGTCGATCTTGCCTGGCATGCGGATCAGCGCGTTCATCTGCTTGCCGTCGGCGGCGCGCGTGAGCTGGAGCGCGATGGTGAAGCCGAGGCTCGGAATGAACGGGAAGGGGTGGGCCGGATCGATTGCGAGCGGCGTCAGCAGCGGGAACACATTGTTGAGGAAGTAGTCCTCGATCCAGCTCCGTTCCGCCTTGGTGACATCCTTGCCCTCAACCAGCACGATACCGACCTCGGCGAGCGTGCCGCGCAGGTCGCGCCAGATCGCCTGCTGGTCGGAGGCAAGCTCGGAGACGGTGCGGTTGATCAGCGCGAGCTGCGCGGACGGTGTCAGGCCATCGGGGGCGCGCTCGGCGATGCCCTCGCGCACCTGGGCCTTGATGCCGGCCACGCGGACCATGAAGAACTCGTCGAGGTTATTCGCTGAAATCGACAGGAATCGCACCCGCTCCAGCATGGGGTGACTGGGATTGACCGATTCCTCCAGGACGCGGCGATTGAAATGCAGCCAGGACAGCTCGCGGTTGATGAATCGCTCGGGGCTGGAAGCGATTGCCGGCAGGCCCTCGGTTTCCGGGGCTTTTTCTTTGATTTCAACGGCTTGCACAGAGTCCATGAGAAGTCGATCCATCCAGTTCACCCCAATTTGCGACTTACGCGCAAAACCGGCGGGAGCATGTGTTAGAGCGATGACGTTTCGATGACATTGATGTTCCGCCGCTCCGCCGCGTCAAGCGACCTCGGAGGCGGGTGGGGCCTGGTTAGGCGTCCCGAAGCAGCTCGGCGGCCAGCGCCCGGGTGACGGGGCGCCCAAGCCGCAGGGCCTCGCTGTCGAGCAGTTCCACGGCGTGCCGGGCGGCGGCCGAGGACCGCTCCAGGCGGGTGGCGAGGTAGCTGACGACGCTCTCGTCCACCGTGAGCTGGCGGTCGGCGCAGAATTTGACGATCAGGCCACGGAAAAGCTGGTCGTCGGGCGGTAGCAGCGCGACCGCCGGCACGGCGCGCAGGCGCGAGCGCAGGTCGCGAAGCTCGATCTCGAGTGATGCCGGGACCTCGCGTCCGGTGAAGAGGACGTAGGCGCCATCCTCACGGGCGAGGTTCATCAGGTGGAAGAGGGCGCGCTCGTCAAATTCTTTCGCCTTGAGATCTTCGACCACCAGCGCCCCGGTGGCGAGTGCGCCCGGGACCGCTGCGGCGGTCAGCGCATTGGCCGTGGTCGAGCGGGCGCCAGCCTCCTCGGCCCAGATCGCGGCGAGATGGCTCTTGCCGCTGCCTTCGGGGCCGGCCAGCCACATGATCCGGTTCGGCCATTCCGGCCAGGCGTCGATCAGGCCGAGGCCGGCCGCGTTGGCGGGGCCCTCGAGGAAATTGTCCCGGCTGAGGCTTTCCGCATGCGGAAGCGAAAACGCCAATTGTCGGGGATGAACGCGGCCTGCCACGCTTGCCTTGCTCCATGCCGGCACGCCGGTCTCGTTGGAAAAGATTCGACTTGATCGAGCGGGAGTTGGCCTTTTACGGGGCCGCATCCCAATTCATTTAGCCTCGATCGTGCTCATGTGCCGCAGCCACTCGACGAGATAGAGCGACACCGAGGAGAGCGTGAAAACCGTGACGAGGCCCATCAGGATCATATCATAGGGTTGCGGCTTGAAGCCGAAGGCAAGCGCGGCCAGCACCAATGCCGCGAACGCCACTTGAGCCACAGTGTTGAGCTTGGACACCTTCGAGGGCTTCATCTCGACCGGCCGGTCGAACAGCCAGGATACGATCACGGCGGCGACGATCATGATGTCGCGCGAGACCACGAGGATGACGATCCAGCGCGGAATCGCCCCCCAGATGCCGAGCGCCATGTAGATCGAGACCAGCAGCGCCTTGTCGGCGAGCGGATCGAGCAGGGCGCCGAGCTCGCTCGTCATGTTGAAGCGCTTGGCCAGGAAGCCGTCGACGGCGTCGCTGATACCGGCGATCAGGAAGACCGCGAACGCTATCTCCATTTGGCTCGACACGATGGCCCAGACGATGATCGGGACCAGCATGATGCGGCCCAGGGTAATGATGTTCGGAATACTCACGCGGCGCTTCCCGGCACCCGGATTGACCTCAGATCCGGCCCCCTCGGAGGCTGAACCGGTTGATATCTACATAGTATAGGGCCGGGCGCCATGCGAGCCATTGCGCGTCCCCGGAATTCGACGTAACCAGCCGCAAACCCACTGGAAATCGGGCATGACCGACCGCAAAAACGGCCTCACTTACGCCGATTCAGGCGTCGATATCGACGCGGGCAACCGCCTCGTCGACCTGATCAAGCCGATGGTGCGCGCCACCGCACGGCCCGGCGCCGACGCCGAGATCGGCGGTTTCGGCGGCCTGTTCGACCTCAAGGCGGCCGGTTTCAAGGACCCCGTCCTGGTTGCCGCGACCGACGGCGTCGGCACCAAGGTCAAGATCGCGATCGAGACCGGCCTGCATGGCGGCATCGGCATCGACCTCGTCGCCATGAGCGTCAACGACCTCGTGGTCCAGGGCGCCGAGCCACTGTTCTTCCTGGACTATTTCGCCTGCGGCAAGCTCGATCCAGAGGCCACCGCCGCGATCGTCGCCGGCGTTGCGGAGGGCTGCCGCGAATCCTGCTGCGCCCTGATCGGCGGCGAAACGGCCGAGATGCCCGGCCTCTACAAGGACGGCGACTATGATCTCGGCGGCTTTGCCGTCGGCGCCGCCGAGCGCGGCACGCTGCTGCCGCGCAAGGACATCGCGGCGGGCGACGCCGTGATCGGGCTCGCCTCGTCGGGCGTGCATTCCAACGGCTTCTCGCTGGTGCGCAAGATCGTGGAACAATCCGGTCTCGGCTTCGAGGCGCAGGCGCCGTTCGCGCCGGTGATGACGCTTGGCGGCGCGCTGCTGACGCCGACGCGGCTCTACGTCAAATCCTGCCTGCGTGCGATCCGCGAGACTGGCGCGGTGAAGGGGCTCGCCCACATCACCGGCGGCGGTTTCACCGACAACATTCCGCGCGTGCTGCCGAAGCATCTCGGCGTCGGCATTGACCTCGCACGCCTGCCGGTGCTGCCGGTGTTCAAATGGCTGGCGGCGCAGGCCGGCATCGCCGAGCTCGAAATGCTGCGCACCTTCAATTGCGGCATCGGCATGATCGCGATCGTCGAACCTGACCAAGTCGACAAGGTGGTCAAGGTCTTCACCGATGCCGGCGAAACCGTGGCGCAGCTCGGCACCGTGATCCCGGCCGAAGGCGAGCACCGCGTCGTCTATAACGGCCACCTCGACCTGGCGCTGTGATGAAGCGCCGCGTCGCCATCCTGATCTCCGGTCGCGGCTCCAACATGGCCGCGCTGATCAAGGCGGCGGCTGCCGCGGATTTTCCGGCAGAGATTTCGCTGGTCATCTCGAACAAGGCCGATGCGCTGGGGCTTGAACGGGCCAGGGCGAGCGGCGTGACAACTGAGGTGATCGAGAGCAAGCCGTTCGGCAAGAACCGCGCCGGTTTCGAAACGGTGCTGCAGGCCGCGCTCGACCGGCACGGAATCGAGCTGATTTGCCTGGGCGGCTTCATGCGCCTGTTCACGCCGGAGTTCACCAAGGCATGGTACGGACGGATGCTCAACATCCATCCCTCACTGCTGCCGTCCTTCCCCGGCCTTGACCCGCACGGCCAGGCCTTGCGTGCCGGCGTCAAGCTGTCCGGCGCGACAGTGCACTTTGTCATCCCCGAGACCGACGCCGGCCCGATCGTGATGCAGGGCGCGGTGCCCGTCAGCGACAACGATACGTCCGACACGCTGTCGGAGCGCATCCTCGAAGTCGAGCACCGCATCTATCCCGAGGCGCTGCGGCTGCTCGCGGCCGGCAAGGTCCGGATCGAGGGCGAGGTGTGCAGGACGGCGGGCAGCGGGCCGTCGGAGAATTTTTTGGTTTCGCCGGTGGTGCGCTGAAGCGACGTCGCCTTTCCACTTCCCAAACAAAATCCCCCGGCAGAGCCGGGGGCAACGTCATGATCTCTCGCGCGTAGCTTTGAGAGAAATCAGGAGACCTTGAGGTTCTCCGCGGATGATTTGCCGCGGTTCTCCACGAGGTCGTATTCAACCACTTGGTTCTCGTTGAGGGTCGAGAGTCCGGCGCGCTCGACGGCGGAGATGTGGACGAACACGTCCTTGTCGCCGCCGTTCGGCTTGATGAACCCATAGCCCTTGGTCGGGTTGAACCATTTGACGGTGCCCTTTTGCGGCATCGCTAGTCTCCTCCACTAGATAGAAAAAAGACGCGGCCGCTTTTTCGCGTGCCACGCCACAAACGGGCTTCCGGAAGTCTGTTCGAGTCTTGAGTCTCAATGTCGCGAAACGCACAGCCGAGCGGCCAATTCCGATTGTGGCCAATATTGCAACATGAAAAGCGCGTGTTAGCAAGCAGGGCGCGAATTTCAAGATCGCGCCGGACGCGCCCGAGTGCAATTTTCGACCTGTGGCCGGGGAACCACAATCAGGCGCAATCCCCCTCGTCGGGAGGTGTCAGCTGGTTGACCCTCCGTAACAGTTCGGCGCAAATCACCTCATGCGTGCGCCGCTCCTGTTGCATTTTTGCGCGCCGCCATTTGCTTTGGGATTTGTCGTCATGCGCTGCATCGCGCAGCCACCAGGGACACGGCAGACGATCGGGCTGAACCGCGTCCGCCGCGTCGCGGCAGCGGTCGCCACGACCTTTGCCCTTATGGCGTTTGCGCTCATCGTAACGGGGGCGGCGGCGACGCCCGTCCTCGCGCAAAGTCCGACGCCGACGCCCACCCCGACCCCGACACCCACGCCGTCGCCGACCCCGGTTCCGATGCCGACCTCGACCAATTACGACCAGTCGGCCGGCAACAGCACGCTCAATCTCGGCTCAGGTTTCCTGGAGCGCCTCGGCAACCAGGCATCGAGCGGCTTCAACCGGGCGTCCCGCACCAATCCCGGCGGCGGCGGCGCATCGGCAAGCACCGAAGATCCGCGCTACCGCACCTGGTTCGAGGGCTACGGCATCTCGGTCCGCACCGAAGCGCAAGGAGACTTCCTCGGCGACAAGCGCAAGACCTTTGGCGGTGTCGCCGGCATCGGCGCCCGGCTCGCGCCGGGTGTCAATATCGGCTTTTCGGTCGACCAGAGCCACACCGACATCGACGTGCCGCTGGCGCTCCAGTCGGCGACACTCGACCTGACCCAGGTCGGCTTCAACGGCTTCATCGACAAGGGGCCTTGGACCTGGGCCTTTGCGGTGGTGCACGGTTTCGGCAAGGTCCGTTCCAGCCGCGACACCGGCTTCGGCCTTGCGAGCGCGGGCTATCGCGCCGCGGTCGACGGTGCGCTGACCGAGATCAGCTATTACTGGACCAAGGACCAGATGCGCATCGTGCCCAAGGGGGCGCTGGAATATGTGCGCGCCACCAGCGCGGCGTTCCGGGAGGCCGGCGGCCTCGATCCGCTCAACGTCGGTGCAACAGCGCTGTCGCGTGCGCGCGTCATGATCGGGGCCGAGATCGGCCGCTACTTCATCATCGACCAGAAAATCCTGGACCTGTCCGCCTACGGCAAGTTCGTCGACAATTTCCGCCAGGATCTCGGATCGATCCAAGTCAGCCTGGGGACCCAGAGCATCGTCGTCCCCGGCATCGGCGAGAGCCGGTACGGCATGGATGCCGGCGCCTCGGCCTCGCTCAGCCTGACCAGCGTCGCGCGGCTCTACGTCAATTACGACGGCAAGTTCCGCAACGAGCTCACCTCGCACCAGGGCACGGTCGGCTTCGAATACAGATGGTGAGCGCGAGCATGATCCGGAAAAGTGCGTAGCGGTTTTCCGACAAGATCATGCTCAAAAAAATGGCGGTCACGCCGGCGTTGCCGCGGCATAGCCCGTCAGCCCAAAACCCTCGCGCGCGGCCGTCATCATCGGCACCAGCGCGTTCGGATGGATGAACTCGTCGCGGAAGCAGGGATAGGTCTTGGGATCGAAGATCTTCTTCAGCCAGTCGACCACGATCTTGTGCCGCTCGGAGGTGCGGAACTCCTTGTGATAGGTGAGCCAGAGATCGGCGTGGTGACTGACGCCGAGATCGACGGCAACGAGCGGCGCACCGAGCGCGATCGACACCGTCGGCAGGAAGCCGATGCCGGCGCCGCGCTCGACGGCATAGAGCACGCCGACCGAGGAGTTGGTCTTGATCCCGACGACGCCTTCCAGCGACTTCAGCCCGAGCACGCGGGCATAGGCGCCGTCATCGACCTGCGGCGCGCTCTGCTTGATGATGCGGTGGTTCTTGAGGTCGGCGAGCGTTGCCGGCACGCCGTAGAGGTCCTCGTACTCCTTGGAGACGAACGGATAGATGTGCAGCCGGCCGAGCTTGGCGACGATCAAATCCGGATTGGTCGGTGGCTCGAGCTGGATCGCGATGTCGGATTCAAGTCGCGCGACGTCGGCCTGCTCCATCGCGCAGCGCAGATCGACCGTGATCCTGCGATAGGTCTTCTGGAAATCGATCAGCCGCGGCAAGATCCAGAAATTGCCGGGCCCCTCCGTCACTGCGACGCGCACGGTGCCCGCGGTGTCGTTCGACGAACGCGAGGCGCGACGGAAGACGTTGAAGGCGTGACGCTCCATATGCGCGACGTCGGCGATCATCGCGGTGCCTTCGTCGCTGAGCGTGAGCCCGCTCTGGTCGCGCAGGAACAGCTTGCAGCCGATGCTCTCTTCGAGCCGGTCGATCCGGCGCATCAAGGTGGTGGAGGTGAGGCCGAGCTCTTCGGCTGCGTTGCGAAAACTTTTATATTTTGCGCATGCTAAAAACAGCTTCAAATCGTCCCAGGACGCACCCAGGACTTCTTCACGGTGCTGCATCATCGCAGCACCCCGGTGCAATAACTGCTGCATACTCTTGGTCCCCAACCGCTAAGCTCGTCCTCATAGCGGGGTACGAAAGCAGCAAACGATAGAGGGGCGATCTCGGTATGGAAAGAGGCTCGTTTGCCGCAAGGCATGATTTCGACGCGCTGCCGCTGAGCCCGGACGTGGACGTCCGTTGCGCGCAATTTTCCGAAATCGCCGCGCTTTCGGAAATGGCGCATCGCTTGGTGCCGGGCGTGCAGATCGGTTCAGCAGAGCTTGCAAGATATTTCACCTTCGATCCTCAGAGCATCCTGACGTTCAGCCGGAAGGGCCGTTTGCTCGGCGGCATGGCCTTCCTGTTCCTCAACGATCGCGGGCACGATGCGCTGCTGCTCGACGAGATCTGCCTCACCGCGCCCGAGACGCGCTATCTCGCGTCCGCGAAGGACGATGTCGCGGCCATCTACATCTGGGCGATCGCGACGACGGGGCGCGGTATCGCCGGTCTCGGCAAGGCCGCGGCTCATCTGCGACAGCTAAGGTTTCGCGGCGCCGATTGCTATGCGCAGCCGTCAACCGTGGCCGGACGCGACATCATGAAGGCGACCGGCTTTGTGCCTGTCCCAAGCTTCCAACCCGACCTCTGGTGCTACGAGCGCCCCTGGCATCGCCAGCCGATGCGCATGCCGGGTGCGATCATCCAAGCAAGGAGTTTTGCAGATGCACGGTACTAGAATTCCTCTCGCCAAGCCCGACTCCCGCGCCATCACCATCCGCCTCGCGCGCGATCCCAGCGATCTGATGTTGGTCACCGCGATCCGTTCTGCGGTCTATCTCGCCGAGCAGGATTGTCCGTTCGAGGAGGAGTTCGACGGCAACGACATGGTCGCCGCGCATTTCATCGGCTTCGTCGGCAACGAGCCCGCGGGCTGCCTGCGGGTGCGCTTCTTCGGCGATTTCGCCAAGGTGGAGCGGCTTGCGGTGCGTCACCAATACCGGCGCTCGCGCGTTTCGTTCAAGCTCGTGCAGGCGAGCGTCGACTATGTGAAGCGCAAGGGCTTCCGCAAGATCTACGGCCAGGCGCAGGACCGGCTGGTCGATTTCTGGGCCCATTTCGGCGCCAAGCCGCTCGGCCACAACCGCAAGATCACCTTCTCGGATTTTTCCTACACGGAGATGCTGCTGGAGATCGAGCCGGGGCCGGACGCCATCACGCTGGACAGCGATCCCTATGTGATCATCCGGCCCGAAGGCGATTGGGACCGGCCGGGCGTGCTCGATGCCTCGGCGGGGCGGGCGGTGACCTCGCCGCTGCGGGATCTCGCGCTCGCCGACCGCTGAAACAGGTGCAGCTGCGCGCAAGACAATGCCGGTTTCCATCCACGATGATCCGCCGATCCTGGTCTGCGCGGACCTCCAGGTCGAATATCTGACCCCTGGGCGCCGCCACGTCATCCTCGACGGCGATGCCGCCACCGAGCGCTGCCTGGAACTGCTGACGCTGTGGCGCAGCAATCTCTGGCCGGTGATGCATTTGAAGCGCATCGCGCAGGCGGCCTGGTTCAATCCGGCATCCAGGCTGACCGATTGGATCGCGGAGGCGAAGCCGCGTCCGGGAGAAATGATGTTCGAGCATCCGCTGCCGTCGGCCTACAGCTCGTCGCGGTTTGTGGATTACATGTCCAATATCCATAATGTGCGCTGCGTGCTGGCCGGGTTTTCCCTGGACGAGACCATCCTGGCCACCGCCGTGGACGGGTTTCACCGCAGCCATCGCTACGAGGTGGTCACTGACGCCGTGGCCTGCCGGCAGCCGGGCACGGGCGATGCCGCCGCCTACAAGCGAGCAGTAGTGAATGTCATCGGGAATTTTGCTACGATCCATTCCAGCGCCGAACTGATCAGAACCAGCGGCGCCGTTGCGGTGTAGGCGGCCGCGATCGGCGGGTGGGGGTCGAGACATTGTCAAGGGGAGAACAGCTCAAGGAGCTGGCGAGCGATTTGTCGCGTGCCGTCGAGACGGCGCGCCGCGTCGGCTTGCCCACGACGGTCTATCTGCTCTCGATGGCGCTCGTTGAGGTGAGGGAGGCCGCCGCCGCTGACGATGGGGATGACGACGACGCGGCCTGAGAGCCATCTCATCCCGATATGCGGCTTTGTGCAACGCTGCTGAGCGCTTGCTGCCGACGAATTGGCGTTGCAAGCTTTGTCTTATCGCAATAGCCAAGTAGCTTGATCATCAAGTGATTGACGCTGGCTGTGCCGACGACGTCACGACTTTAGGGATCCCTGCAAATGTCCATCCTGCCGAATTCGCAAGAGGCCCGGGATGTGGCCTATCAGCTCCATCCCTACACCAACGCGCGCACCCATCAGCAGGCCGGTCCCCTCGTGATCGAACGCGGCGAGGGTCCCTACGTGTTCGATGCCGCGGGCAAGCGCTATTTCGAGGCGATGGCAGGGCTGTGGAGCGTCGGGCTCGGCTTCAACGAGAGGCGTCTGGTCGACGCCGCGCACAAGCAGATGCAGGCGCTGCCGTTCTATCACACGTTCTCGGCCAAATCGCACAGGCCCTCGATCGACCTCGCCGAGAAGCTGGTCGCACTCGCGCCGGTGCCGATGAGCAAGGTGTTCTTCACCAATTCCGGCTCGGAAGCCAACGATACGGTCCTGAAACTGATCGCCTATCGTTCCAACGCGCTCGGCCAGCCCCAGCGCAAGAAGGTGATCAGCCGCCTGCGCGCCTATCACGGCGTCACCATCGCCTCGGCCAGCCTCACGGGCTTGCCGAACAATCACCGCTCGTTCGACCTGCCGCTGCCGAACATCCTGCACACGGGCTCGCCGCATTTCTACAAGGACGGCGCGCCGGGCGAGAGCGAGGAGGCGTTCGCGACGCGCCGGGCCGAGGAGCTCGACGCGCTGATCCAGAAGGAGGGCCCGGATACGATCGCGGCCTTCTTCGGCGAGCCGGTGATGGGGGCGGGCGGTGTCATCGTTCCGCCAGCGACCTATTGGGACAAGATCCAGAAGGTCTTGAAGAAGTACGATATCCTGCTGGTCGCCGACGAGGTGATCTGCGGCTTCGGCCGCACCGGCAAGATGTTCGGCTGCGAGACCTATGGCATCAAGCCGGACGCGATGGTGGTCTCCAAGCAGATCACTTCGAGCTATTTCCCGCTGTCGGCGATCATGCTGAACGACCGCATGTTCGAGCCGATCGCGGACGAGAGCAACAAGATCGGCGTGCTCGGCCACGGCTTCACCGCGGGCGGCCATCCCGTCGGCTCGGCGATTGCGCTGGAGAATTTGAAGATCATCGAAGAGCGCGGCCTGGTCGCGCATGCCGCCGAACTGGGGAGCTATATGCAGGGCAAGCTGCGCGAGCTCACCAGCCATCCGCTGGTCGGCGAGGTCCGCGGCGTCGGCATGATCGCCGCTCTCGAGCTCGTGCTCGACAAGGGGCGCAAGACGGCAGCCGCTACGCCCGGCGCCGTCGGCGGCATCGCCAGCCGCATGCTGCAGGAGCGCGGCGTGATTTCCCGCAACATGCTCGATGCCATCGCCATCTGCCCGCCGCTGATCGCCACCAAGGGCCAGATCGACGAACTGGTCGCGGCGATCTCGGGTGTGCTGGAGGATATGAAGGGTGAAGTGGCGAAGCTGACGCCGGCGTAAGGCGGATCATTGTGGGCGAAGTAATCTGCCACATGTTCGGTGTCGTCCCGGCGAAGGCCGGGACCCATACCGCGTGATCTATCGATCGAGCGTGGTGGGAGTACCGAACGACGAATCTTCGCCAAGCCCCTCCCTGGGGTTATGGGTCCCGGCCCCCCGTGCGCAATTGCGCACTAGGCCGGGACGACACTGTGGGGGAGGGCGCGGGCCTACGCCCGCTGCACCCCGACCACGCGGCCCTTCTCGATCGCGAGCGCCAGCTCGCCGCGCTTGAGCTTCAGCGCGGCATCGCCGAACAGCTCGCGGCGCCAGCCGCGCAGGGCCGGCACGTCGGCCTCGTCACTGGCTGCGATCTCTTCGAGATCGTCGACGGTGGCGATCACCTTGCTGGCGACCGCATGGCGCTCCGCGGTCATGCGCAGCAGCACCTTCAACAGCTCGACGATGGCGGCGCCATTGGAGTTGTTGCGCGGCTTCTCCAGCTTCGGCAGCGCCGAGAAATCCCGCGCCAGCCCGCGCTCGACCGCGGCGACGATGTCAGCGCCCCATTTGGATTTCTCAAACCCCTTCGGCACCGAGCGCAGATGGGCGAGCTTCTCCAGTGTGGTCGGCGCATGCGTTGCGATGTCGCTGATGGCTTCATCGCGCAGCACGCGACCGCGCGGCACGTCGCGGCTCTGCGCCTCCTGCTCGCGCCAGGCCGCGACTTCCATCAGCACCGCGAGGTCCTTCGGCTTGCGCACCCGGGTCTTCAGCCGCTCCCAGGCGCGCTCGGGGTGGAAGTCGTAGGTCCTGGGCGAGGTCAAGACCTCCATCTCGATGGAGACCCATTCGTTGCGCCGGCGCTTCTTCAGGTCGGCATCCAGTGCTGCGAACACGTCGCGCAGGTGGGTGACGTCTGATACCGCGTAGTGCATCTGCTCCTTGGTGAGCGGCCGGCGCGACCAGTCGGTGAAGCGGTGGGTCTTGTCCGGGCGGTGACCGGTGACCTTCTCGACCAACTGGTCATAGGCGATGCTGTCGCCATAGCCGAGCACCATGGCCGCGACCTGGGTATCGAACACCGGATGCGGGATGATGCCCGCCTGGTGCCAGATGATCTCGATGTCCTGGCGGGCGGCGTGGAAGACCTTCAGCACGCCTTCGTTGCCCATCAGCTCGAAGAACGGTTTGAGGTCGATGCCCTCGGCCAGGGCGTCGATGACAACGGCTTCCTCGGCGCTGGCCATCTGCACCACGCACAACAGCGGGTAATAGGTGGTTTCGCGCAGGAACTCGGTATCGACGGTTATGACGGGGTGCTTGGCCAGCCGGCTGCAGGCAGCCGCGAGGTCAGCAGTGGTGGTAATCAAATCCATGAACGGCCCATGACGAGATCATCAGCCGTTCTGCCGAAAGTGCAGTGATGTCAAGGGGCTCGATGCGAATTCGAGCCTTGCATTTGGGCCGGAATCGCTTTTTCCGACAATAATCCTATTCGTAGCGGACCCGCTGCGAGGATTTCCGGGCGCAGGGCAACGCCACCACGAGCACACACATGGCGACCAGAGCCAGTCCCAGGAACTCGAAAACCAACAGATCCACGGCGAAATCTCCAGAAACATTGGTAGATTTGTCGGGAGTGCGTTGAGGGTTTGTTAATTCCAATGGTTACCGGCGGTGCGGGCAGCCGGATGGTGGACGGGGAGTTAATGGGCGCCACAGGCAAGGTGCGGGTGGGTTAGCCGTAGGCGTAACGCACCACTTTATCTCGCACGCAGGACGGCTTTGGTGGATTACGCCTGCGGCTAATCCACCCTACGAGGCCGCTCAGGGCAGTTTCAGCGACGTCTCCGCGTTGTACGGCTTCAGCGTCTCGTCGGCGGCCTTCTGGGCGGCGGCGAGGGCGTCCTTCGGCTGCTTCTTGCCATTGAGGACCAGCATCACCTCGTCCTCGAGGTTCTTGCGCACCGGGACGGTCTTGTAGGTCGCGAACCAGGGCTTTGCGACGTCGAGCTGCTCGACGGCGGTCTTGGCGTCCGGGTTCTTGTTCAGGAAGTCGACCATGTCAGGCGTCTTGTAGGCGGCCATGTTGGGCGCGAAATAGCCGGTGGCGCGGCTCCACCAGGCGCTCTTCTCGGGCGAGGTCATCCACTTGATCAGCGTCCAGGCGGCCTTCTGCTTGTCGGCTTCGAGCCCTGCCGGAATGATCAGCGAGGCGCCGCCGATCGGCACGGCGTTGCGGACGTTGCGCGGGATGAAGGCGACCTTGTAGGTGAACTTGGCGTTGTCGCGCACATAGGTCAGCGAGCCCGTCGAGAGCATCATCATCGCGGCATTGCCGGAGATGAAGGAGGTGCTGACGGCAGGTCCAGGCGTGGCGCCCGGCGCATGCACCTTGTGCTTAGAGATGAGGTCGCTCCACCAGGTGAGTGCACCCAGCATCGAGGGCGTATCGTAATAGACCTCGCCGCCGAACTCCTCGTTGTAGTAGCGCCCGCCATTGGACATGGTGAGCGTTTCCATCATCCAGCCGCAATAGTCATAGGCGCAGGGGATGGCGATGCCCCATTGGGTGACCTTGTCGCCCTCGCGCCTGGTGAGCTTCTTGGCCCAGTCGGTGAGCTCGGCCCAGGTCTGTGGCGGCTTGTTCGGATCGAGGCCGGCTTCCTTGGCCTTGTCGGCATTGATGTAGAGCAGCGGCGTCGAGTTGTGGAAGGGCACGCCATAGACCGAGCGGTTGATCACCGCGTTGCCCTGCAGCGCCGGGAAGAACTGGCCCAAGAACTTTTCCTTGGTGGTGCCGTCGGCGGCGATCAGAGAATCCAGATTGGTGAGCTCGTTCTCGATCTGCATGTCGAGCAGGAAGTTGGCCGACATGATCACGGCTGACGGCGGCTTGCCGGCCTTGATCGCGGCGCGCGTCTTGATCAGCGTGTCGTCGTAGGAGCCGGTGTAGACGGCGGTCGCCTTGACCTCGGGGTGGGTCTCGTTGAACTCCTTGATCAAGGTCCCCATGTCGCGGGCGAGCTTGCCGTCGACGGGGACGGGGAAGAACAAATCGATCTCGGTCGGGCCTTCGCCGGCGAAAGCCGGAAAGGCGAGGGCGCCGGCCATTGTGCCTGCAATGGCAAGGCCGAGCATGAGCCTGCGGGAGAATAGCATCGGAAAATCTCCTATTTGATGCCTGAGGTGACGAAAGAGCTGATGAAGCGCTTCTGGAAGATCAGGAAGGTGACGAGCAGCGGTGCGATCACCATGAGCGTGCCTGCGGCGATGGTGCCCCAAGCCTGGGTGCCCTCGGCCGTCTTGGTGAAGACGGAGAGCCCGACCGTGAGCGGCCGCTTGTCCGGCGAGTTGACCACCATCAGCGGCCACAGGAAGTCATTCCAATGGCTGGTCACGGAGATGATGGCGAAGGCCGAAAAGCTCGGCAGCGACAGCGGCACGTAGATGTGGCGGATGCGCTGGAACAGGCCCGCGCCGTCGATCAGCGCGGCGTCTTCCAGCTCGGTCGGAATGGCCTCGAACGCTTGCCGCATCAGGAAGGTGCCGAAGGCCGAGGCAAAGAACGGCATCATCACGCCGGTGAGCGTGTCGTAGAGGCCGAGCTGCGCGATCAGGCTCAAATTGGGCACGATCAGCAGCACCGGCACCAGCATCAGCTGCATCAAGAACAGGTAGAAGATCAGCGTCTTGCCGGCGAAGGCGAGCCGCGCGAAGGCAAAGCCCGCCAGCGTGATCGTGACGAACTGCACCAGCAGAATGCCGGTGCAGATGATGGTGGTATTGAGGGTGTAGCGCGGGAAGTCGCCGATCTCCCAGGCCTCCCTGATGTTGTCGAGCGTCGGCTTCAGGCTCGGCATCAGCTCGGCCATGAGATTGATGCCGTCGGAAGCCGGGCGCAGGGTCGCCACGCCCATCCAGAGGAACGGGATCAGCCAGACCAGCGCGAGCAGCACGGTCAGCACGAAGCCGAGCTTTGGCGTGATCTCGCGGCGGGTGGCGAGCGGAGCATTCCTAAACAGACGGTCGATCAAATTCATGGCCCGCCCTCGCGGTTCGCCAGCGTGCGGAACGAAAGCGCGGTGAGGCCCATCAACGCGGCCAGCGTCAGCAGCGTCGCCGCCGAGGCCTTGCCGACGTCGTAATGCTCGACCGCCTGCTGGTAGATGTAGAACAGCACGAGATTGGTCGAGTTAGACGGGCCACCCTGGGTCAGGACGAAGACGTGATCGACTTGCGTCACCGCATTGAGCGTCGCGATCACGGTGACGAACAGGAAGGTGGGCTTAAGCTCCGGCAGGATGATGTAGCGCAGGCGTTGCAACGGACCGGCGCCATCGAGATGGGCAGCCTCCATGACGTCCTCTGGCACCGCCTGCAGGCCGGCGAGGAAGAACAACATGTAATAGCCGGCATTCTTCCAGATCGTGATCACCATGATCGCTGACAGCGCGATGTCGGGATCGCCCAGCCAGTTCGGCAGCACCGGAAGCAGCCGGCCGATGTAATAGTCGAGCAGCCCGACATTGGGCAGGAAGATGAACAGGAACAGCGCGGATGCCGCGACCATCGGGATCAGCACCGGCAGGAACAGCGCGGCGCGGAGCGCGCTGGTTACCGCGTTGGTGCGCGCGAGCGCGAGCGCAAACAACAGCGCGAGGCCGATGCTCGGGATCGCCGTGCCGACGGCATAGATCAGATTGTTGACGACCGCGCCGGTGAAGGCGGGGTCGGCAAGCACCGCGCTGACATTGTCGAGGCCGACGAAGCGGACGGGCGCTTTCGGGGTCGTGCGCTGATAGAGCGCATCGATAAACACGCGGCCCATCGCGCCATAGGTGAACAGCGCGAGGAAGACCAGCGAGGGCAGCAGCAGCAGATAGGCCGGCAGCGAGGCCTTGAAGCCGGCGGCGAAGCGCTTCAGGACATGCAGGCGCGGTGCCGCCGAAGTTGCGACCGGGAGAGCCGCGGGTTCGGCGAGGCTCATCTCACCGCGCCGCAAACTTGAGCGCATAGTCGCGGCCGTCCATTCCCGCAGGCGGGTCGAAGGGGAAGCGCAGACTGGTGTCGAGGAAGTCGTGGCTGTGCACGACCAGGTTCTCATCGTCGATCAGCACCACGCCGTAGGCAGGCGGTTCGTGGCTCGCCAGATGCGGCGCGTTGGCATTGAGCTCGAACCAGACCTGGTGGTTGGTGCCGCGCAGCGTCGAGAACGGGATTTTGCCGTAGCTGCCGAAGATCGGCCGGTGCACATGGCCGAAGAAGAGGTGGCGGATGCGGCTGCGATAGGGCGCGATCACTTCGGCGAATTCCGCGCTCTGCTTCAGCGCGATCTCGTCCATCGCGAGCACGCCGACCGGGAAGGGCGGATGGTGCATGAAAACCACGAACGGCATGTCCGCCGGCGCTGCGGCCAGCGTGCTCGCCAGCCAGTCGAGGCGCTTTGCGCACATCTCGCCGGCATGGCTGGTCTCGTCCAGCGTGTCGAGGAAGACGAACAGGCCGTGCTCGGTGGTGCGGGTGCCCTGCACGAAGCCGTTCTGATCGCGCGGCGCCGACCGAAGACCGTCGAGGCAGGCGACGCGCTTGTCGTGATTGCCGACCATGGCGATGTACGGCATCTTCAGCGCGGCCATCGCGTCTGCGAAATTGGCGTAGGATTCAGGCTCGCCCCAATGGGTGAGGTCGCCGGTCACGACGGCAAACGCAGCGTCGGACTGGTGTTTGTTGATGTCCGCAATCGCCGCGTCCAGCCGGGCGCGCGGATCGAGCCCATAGAGCTTCAGCCCCGGATTCGCGAGATGCGTGTCGGTGATATGGATGAATTTGAAGGGCATGGCGCGCGTGTCAGGTCTCTGGGAGGACGGTCGCCTCCGGCAAGACGGCCCGCCAGCCGGTTAGAGTGAGAGTGTTTCAGTTTGATGACAGTGGTTGCCGACGCCGCAAATTGTTGGGCAGAACGGCGAGTGCGGTCAACGGGGTCGTCTCGCGTTGCGGCATCGAGCCTATCGCAGTGCGCAGGACGCGCGCAGGGAAGTCCATCAGCATCGCGAGTGCAGGGATGGTTGAGGCGCCGAGGAAGATGGGTGCGCTGCGCTCTACCCATCCAACGGCATCTCTCTCAAGTCCCACAGAATGTCTGCAGGTCTGTAGGGTGGATTAGCCGAAGGCGTAATCCACCACTGTGAGCCAACTTCAAGTTGTGATATTGGTGATCAATGTCCGACTATCGCCGCGCATTCGTTCCCGGAGGATGCTGGTTCTTCACGGTGAACCTGCTTGATCGGCGGAAAGCTCTCCTGACCGACCAGATCGAGATCTTACGGGGTGCCGTCGCCGCAACGCGCCAGAGCCATCCCTTCGAGATCGACGCCTTTGTGGTTCTACCGGATCATCTGCATGCAATCTGGAAGCTGCCGCCCGGCGAGTCCAATTTCTCGGTTCGCTGGCGTTGATCAAGACACGTTTTTCCAAAGCTTTGCCAGCGAACGAGCGGTTGAGCGCCGTCCGCGCCGCACGGAACGAGCGCGGCATCTGGCAACGCCGGTTCTGGGAGCATCTGATCCGTGACGAGGCCGACTATGCTCGCCATGTCGAGTATTGCTACTACAACCCTGTGAAGCATGGCCATGCGTCGCGAGTACGCGATTGGCCGTACTCGTCGTTTCACCGCGATGTCCGCGCCCGCTTGGTTCCTGAGGATTGGGGCGGTGATGCCAAGATAGCAGGCGAGTTCGGAGAGCGGGGATGACGGCCGGGTCATCTTGTAGGGTGGATTAGCCGCGCGACTGCGCGCAGCGCAGTTCGCTCGGCGTAATCCACCTCTTTACTTTCCGCTTGTTGAGAGAAGAGGTGGATTACGCCTTCGGCTAATCCACCCTACGCACCGAGTTGTCGCTACGTCCCGCAAAACGTCTGCAGCACCCGCTGGTCCGGGAGCGGCGGATCGGCGTAGGCGGCAAACTCCGGCTGATCCTGGTACGGCCTGGCCAGCACCTTCACCAGCTCTTCGAACGGCGCGTAGTTGTCATCGTTCACGGCGGCCTGGATCACGGCCTCGACGCGGTGGTTGCGCGGGATAAACATAGGGTTGACGGCGTGCATCGCGGCTTTCCGCTCGGCCGGGGCCTGCGGCTCCAGGGCGATGCGCTCGCGCCAGCGCTTGGCCCACTCGTCGAAAACCGAGGGATCCATGAATTGCGCGCGGACGTCGGCGTTGCCGGACTCATCGCCTGCGGCCTCACCAAGCTTGCGGAAGGTGAGCGTGAAGTCGGCCTGGTTCTTGGCCATGGCATCGAGCAGGTCCTGGATCAGCGCCTCGTCGCCGTCCTGCTCCCTGAAGAGGCCGACCTTCTTGCGCAGGCCGGCCTGATAGGCCGCGCTGAATGTCTCGGCGAAGGCGCCGAGAATGTCCTGCGCTTCGGCCACCGCCTTCTCCTGGTCGTCGGAGAACAGCGGCAGCAGGCATTCGGCAAGCCGGGTCAGATTCCACAAGCCGATGCGCGGCTGGTTGGCATAGGCGTATCGGCCCATCTCGTCGATCGAGGAGAACACCTGCGCGGGATTGTAGGTGTCCATGAAGGCGCAGGGGCCGTAGTCGATGGTCTCGCCGGAGATGGACGTGTTGTCGGTGTTCATCACGCCGTGGATGAAGCCGACCAAGAGCCAGCGCGCGACCAGATCGGCCTGGCGCGCGACGACGCTCGCGAGCAGGGCGTGATAGGGCCGCTCGACATGCAGCAGTTCGGGATAATGGCGGGTGATGACGTGGTCGGCGAGCCGGCGGATCGCCTCGGTGTCGCGGCGGACGGCGAAGAACTGGAAGGTGCCGACGCGGATGTGGCTCGAGGCGACCCGCGTCAGCACCGCGCCGGGCAGCGCGGTCTCGCGGATAACGTGCTCGCCGGTGACGACGGCGGCGAGCGAGCGCGTGGTCGGGATCCCCAGCGCATACATCGCTTCGCTGACGATGTATTCGCGCAGGACCGGCCCGAGCGCGGCGCGGCCATCGCCGCGGCGAGAGAACGGGGTGGGGCCGCTTCCCTTGAGCTGGATGTCGCGGCGGACGCCGTCCTTGTCGATGACCTCGCCGAGCAAGATGGCGCGGCCGTCGCCAAGCTGGGGCACGAAATGCCCGAACTGGTGGCCCGCATAGGCCATGGCGATGGGATCGGCGCCGACGGGAACCGCCTTGCCGGCCAGGATTTCGGCGCCTTCCGGGGTCTCCAGCGCGTCTGGATCGAGCCCGAGCTGGACCGCCAGCGGCCGGTTCAGCTTGATCAGCCGGGGCGCTGCCACAGGGGTCGGCGCGACGCGGGCGAAGAAGCTGTCCGGCAGCGCCGAATACGAGTTCTGGAAGGGGAAATGCACCGTCATGGCCTCAAGATAGGGCTGGAACGCCTAATGGCAAAGGCTCGGCCCTTGAAAATGGGCGCATCTGGCCCAAAACAGCGCGTTCCCTTGGTTGCCGCCTAGGGTCTCGTCGGGTAAACCCTGCCGCAACTTCGGACCGGCCCTTACAGGCCGTTCGATTCGCTTCCTCCGACATTGATTTTGGGACGACCATGCATCGCTACCGGTCACATACATGCGGCGCGCTCCGCGAGAGCAACATCGGCGAGACGGTTCGCCTCTCGGGCTGGGTCCATCGCGTTCGCGACCATGGCGGCGTGCTGTTCATCGATCTGCGCGATCATTACGGTCTGACCCAGTGCGTGGTCGACCCGGACTCGCCGGCATTCTCGCTGGCCGAGAAGCTGCGCTCGGAATTTGTGGTACGGATGGACGGCAAGGCCCGCCGCCGCCCCCAAGGCACCGACAATGACGATTTGCCGACCGGCAAGGTCGAGGTCTACATCAGCGAGATCGAGGTGCTGGGCCCGGCCGGCGACCTGCCGCTGCCGGTGTTCGGCGACCAGGAATATCCCGAGGACATCCGCCTGAAGTACCGCTTCCTCGATCTGCGTCGCGAGAAGCTGCACCAGAACATCATGACCCGCATCGAAATCATCAAGTCGATGCGCAGGCGCATGGAGGGGCAGGGCTTCTTCGAGTTCAACACCCCGATCCTGACCGCGTCCTCGCCGGAGGGCGCGCGCGATTTCCTGGTGCCCTCGCGCATCCATCCCGGCAAATTCTACGCGCTGCCGCAGGCACCGCAGCAGTACAAGCAGCTGCTGATGATGTCGGGCTTCGATCGCTACTTCCAGATTGCGCCCTGCTTCCGTGACGAGGACCCGCGCGCTGACCGTCTGCCCGGCGAGTTCTACCAGCTCGACGTCGAGATGAGCTTTGTGACGCAGGACGACGTGTTCGCGGCGATGGAGCCTGTCATCACTGGCGTGTTCGAGGAGTTCGCGAGAGGAAAGCCGGTGACGAAGGGCTGGCGCCGGATTCCCTTCGCCGAGGCACTGCGCAAATACGGCAGCGACAAGCCGGACCTGCGCAATCCCATCGAGATGCAGGACGTCTCCGAGCATTTCCGCGGCTCCGGTTTCAAGGTGTTCGCGCGCATGCTCGAAGATCCCAAGAACCAGGTCTGGGCGATCCCGGCGCCGGGCGGCGGCAGCCGCGCCTTTTGCGACCGCATGAACTCGTGGGCGCAAGGCGAGGGCCAGCCCGGCCTCGGCTACATCATGTGGCGTGAGGGCGGCGAGGGTGCCGGTCCGCTCGCGAACAACATCGGTCTTGAGCGCACTGCCGCGATCCGCGCGCAGCTCGGCGTGAAGGAGGGCGATGCCGCCTTCTTCGTCGCCGGCGATCCCGACAAGTTCTGGAAGTTCTCCGGTTTGGCCCGCAACAAGGTCGGCGAGGAGTTGAACCTCACCGACAAGGAGCGGTTCGAGCTCGCCTGGGTCGTCGACTTCCCGATGTACGAGTACAACGAGGACGACAAGAAGGTCGATTTCTCGCACAACCCGTTCTCGATGCCGCAGGGCGGCCTGGAAGCGCTGAAGGGCCAGGACCCGCTGACCATCAAGGCGTTCCAGTACGACATCACCTGCAACGGCTACGAGATCGCCTCGGGCGGCATCCGCAACCACGTGCCGGAAGCGATGGTGAAGGCGTTCGAGATTGCCGGCTATGGCGAGCAGGAGGTGGTCGACCGCTTCGGCGGCATGTACCGCGCCTTCCAATACGGCGCGCCGCCGCATGGCGGCATGGCCGCGGGTGTCGACCGCATCGTGATGCTGCTGTGCGGCACCACGAATTTGCGCGAGATCTCGCTGTTCCCGATGAACCAGCAGGCCATGGACCTCTTGATGGGCGCGCCGTCGGAAGCCACCACCAAGCAGCTCCGCGAGCTGCACGTGCGGGTGAACCTGCCGCAGAAGTGAGGCTCTTTGCCTCTCCGCGCCCTTGTCCCGCCGAAGCTTCAGCGAAGGCGGATGCGGGGAGAGGCTGTCTCCACGTCGTCATTGCGAGCGCAGCGAAGCAATCCAGAGTCCCTCCGCGGAAAGATTCTGGATTGCTTCGTCGCAAGTGCTCCTCGCAATGACGAGGAGGAGAGCTTCGCCTTTCTCTCTCTTACAGCCTCGTCCTCTCACAACCCCGTCGACGCCTCGATCCTGAACTGCGCCAGCGCGACGATCGGGTCGTGGTTCAGGGCATCCATGAGCTGAACCAACGGCACCTTGCCGAGCGGTGTCAGCTTGACGGAGAGCGTTTGCCCCGAGGTCGCGACGAAGTCGGCGAGCGCGTCCGCCGCCGCCTTGGCGTCGAGATTGGCGGCCGCGATCTTCTCGCCCTGCGCCCGGATCATCTCGACGATGGCGCTGCGCGCGGCGTCGCGGCTGACATCCTGCATGCGCGAGAACTGCGCCACGACGAGATCGACGACGCCGCCGTCGCGCAGGGAGAGCTCGATCGCGCCGGTCTCGATTTGGCCGGCCTGGCTCACGGCCTGCATCGGATCGGCGGTGAACATCGTGCGCGGCACGTTGGCGAGCGCGAGGCGGGCCTGCGCCCGGGCGAGATTGCCGAGATCGATGGTGGCGGGCGCGAGCGCAAACGCACCTGACGATTCCGTCCAGGCCGCGCCGAGATCGAGGTTGATCGCGAGCTTGTCGACGCCCGCCATGACCAGTGGCCGCTGCGCCGGGTTGGCAGGATCGGTGGGGGTGACCATTTTCACGACCAGGTTGGCCTTGCTCGGGATCGATCCGACCAGCTGGCCCCAGTTCAGGCTGATCGTGTCGATGGTGACGAGCTGGCGCGTGTTCTTGTAGGGCGCCACGACGCCCTTGATCTCAGCGCCTTCGAGCACGCGGAACAGGCCCAGCAACTGATCGGGCGAGGGCGCCTGTCCGTGACCGCTGAGGTCTGCCGCCCAGCGCATCAGGTTTGCCGCGCTGAACGATTTCAGCGCGAAGCGCTCCATCTTGAACTGCCCCTGCGGGGACGGCGTATCGACGCCTTCGACCGCGAACTCGCCTTCCCGGTATCTGACGGCGTTGATCCTCGCCGTCCCTTGCGGCGTGCCCATCGACGTCTTGCCAACCTCGATCTTGCCGATGCGAAGGCCCTCATAGACCCCGGCGAGCTTCTCCATCATCTCGCGCGATTGCGCTTGTGTCGGGAGGACCGACCGGTCTGTCGGCATGAGCGCAACGATCTCGGCCGGCCGGAATTTTGACGGCTGCACCGCGATGTCCTCGAAGATGATCCCGTCGATGTCCATCCGCATGCCCTGGGTTGATTTGAGCACATAGGGGCCGGCCGAGATCTGCGTGTAGACGCGGTGGTAGCTGTCGTCGCCAGACTTCTGCGGACCCAGCGCCGCGGCGATCGCGGTCGCGTCGAAATCGTTGACGATGATGTTGGAGAGATCGCCGGTCAGCTTGTCCTGCTTGCCCGGCTGCGGCACGTCGATGGTGAAGACGGCCCGATCCGCCTTCATCGCATCGATCTTGCCGTGCTCGAGATGCTGGATCGCCAGCCCGGAATAGGCGACTTCGCCGCTGCCGGCGGCGCTGCCGCTCGCATCGAAGCTCATCGTCAGCGTCGGAGCCGTGACTGACGATGCCGTGACGTTTGCGTATTGATCGAGTACATAGCGGTAGATGTCGATCAGGGAGCCGCCCGTCGGCAAATTCCCGGCGTGAAGGGGGCCGGCATAGTCGCGCAGGGCGAGTTGCGGGATCTTGTAGGACGCCTTCAGCTTCGTGGGGCCGACCTGGTTCAGCGCGACTTCGAAACCCGTGACGTCGATGTTGTCGGCCGAGAACCTGATATCATCGACCAGGCGGACCCCCGTGCCTTTGATGCCGGCAATCTTGATCTGCGCCTGCTCGCCGGGAGCGATCGCGATGTCCTCGATCGTCACCGTGCGTGTGGGCAGATCGAAATCAATCTTGCCATGGCTCGCCTTGCCGCCGCTCGAACGGATCCTTTCGAACGCGGCCTCGACCTCGGCGGTGGCGCGATGCTTGGCGTAGAGGTTGAAGCCGAACCATCCGCCCGCTCCGAGCACGGCTGCCACGATCAGGCCGATCAGGATTCGCTTCATTCCCATGCTCCAGTTGCTCGTTTTGCACCGCGCAACCTGGCATATTCGCGAAACGCTATGCGGTCCAGGGAAAGCTATGGTTTTCAAGTATTTGACCACGCGTCCTGTTGATGGGGTCGCAATCGGATGTTGCCACCGGGGCGGCTGCCGTGCTTCATCCCGTTTCCATGGCCCGGAAATACCGTCCGCGCGGGCGGCCGCTCCGGTTCAGACATTTTGAGGCCGGTAACGCGAGGCGAAACACCGCATGTCGTCCTATTCTGATGATCTCCACCAGGCGGCGCTCGCCTATCACCGTCTGCCGCGGCCCGGAAAGCTCGAGATCCAGGCAAGCAAGCCGCTTGCCAACCAGCGCGACCTCGCGCTGGCCTATTCGCCGGGCGTCGCGGCCGCCTGCACCGAGATCGCCAAGAATCCCGCCGAGGCCGCCTCGCTCACCACCCGCGCCAATCTGGTCGCCGTGGTCTCGAACGGCACCGCCGTGCTCGGCCTCGGCAATATCGGCCCGTTGGCCTCCAAGCCGGTGATGGAGGGCAAGGCGGTCCTGTTCAAGAAATTCGCCGGCATCGACGTGTTCGACATCGAGATCGCCGCCGACACCATCGACCGCGTGGTCGAAACCGTGGCGGCGCTCGAGCCGACCTTCGGCGGCATCAATCTGGAGGACATCCGCGGACCGGAGTGCTTCGAGATCGAGGCGCGCTTGAAGGAGCGCATGAAGATCCCGGTCTTCCACGACGACCAGCACGGCACCGCCATCATCGTCGCCGCCGCCATCACCAACGGCCTCAGGCTCAACGGCAAGAAACTGTCCGACGTCAAGATCGTGGCGTCGGGGGCAGGGGCCGCGGCACTTGCGACGCTGAACCTGCTGGTGTCGATGGGCGCGCAGCGCAAGAACATCTGGGTTTGCGACATCGACGGCCTCGTGCACGAGGGCCGCAACACGTCGATGGATCGCTGGAAGGCGGTCTATGCGCAGAAGACCGACAAGCGCACGCTCGCCGACGTCATCGGCGACGCCGACATCTTCATCGGCCTGTCCGCGCCCGGCGTGCTCAAGCCTGAG
>NZ_PSRT01000061.1 GCF_004212635.1 Bradyrhizobium genosp. SA-3
CGAGCTCGGCGGCACGTCGGGCCCGGTGCTGGTCGCAGGCTGGAGCGCCGGCGGCAACATCGCCGCCGTCACCTGCCAGCTCGCGCGCGACCGCGGCGGGCCTGACATCGCCGGCCAGCTCCTGGTCTGCCCGGTCACCGACTGCACCTTCGATCGTCCGTCCTACAACGACAATGCGACCGGCTACTTCCTGACGCGCTCGCTGATGTACTGGTTCTGGGACCTGTACTGCTCGCCGGCGGACCGCACCGATCCACGCGTCTCGCCACTCCGCGGCAAGGTCGCCGGCCTGCCGCCAGCCTTCGTCGTCACCTGCGAGTTCGACCCATTACGCGACGAGGGCGTTGCCTATGCCGAGGCGATGGCCGCAGCCGGCGTCCCGGTCGAGCACCTCAGAGCGAGCGGCCATTTCCACTCGTCCTTTGCGATGGTGGACGTGGTGATCACCGGCGTGCCCGGCCGGGCGCAGATGGCCGGGGCCTTGCGGCGCTTCGCCGGGCTGCCGGAGGTCAGCCGCGGCGACGAGAGCAGCAAGGGCCATGACAGCCCGGAGCACAGAATCGCGGCCGCCGCGAGCTGAAGCGGCACAACGCCGCCGGGAACCTTTTCCCGGCTGCCGCGTTAAGTGTTCGTGGCATTGAGATGCAGCGACAGGTGTGTAGACCCCGGCACGCGAACCCGTGTGCTGGGGTCGTTTTTTGTGTGAGGCGGGACGATGGGGGACGTGGCCGGAGATTCAAAAGTCGATTTCGGCGCGCTTGCGGTGCTGCATAAATGGCCGTCGCTGGCAAACCAGCGAAGACCGGACAGAGACTCCTATCAGGTGAGTCAAGGCACGCTCGACGAGTGCATCTCGGCCTTCATGCAGAAGCCGGCGGCAACCCGGCACCTCTACGAGATCCGCACCGTGGCGCAGCCACCGCTCGTCACCGAAATCCTCTCGCCCGAGCACGTCATCGAGCTATCACGCTTACGAGAATTTCTCTGACGGCCTTCACAAGCACGCGAGCAGGAACCTTCTTCCCGTTTTTCCCGTTGTCAGGGATCGGAAGCAAAGACGTGAGCGCCTCAAGATGTTTGACGCCGACGTATCATCACCGATCGTACCCTACGGCGCAGACGAGACCCTCTTCGTGGTGATCGATCGCCGCGACGAGGCGACCGAAATCCGCATCGAGCGCAGCGATCTCGAAGCCACCATCGGCGAGCTTGTCGCCGGATGCTTCAACGACCCGATCAAGGTGATTTCGTTCAATACGCTAGAGCATTGGATGAAGGACATCTCGACCGACGTCGCCGGCGAGATTCGTGCGCGCTGCGAGATCTACGGCATAGAGCTGCCCGATTATCTCAGCGACTTCGTCGAGAGCCACCGCTGAGCGGGCGTTGTCTCAATTGCGCAGACAGGGAAGCAAGGGCGGAT
Organism: Bradyrhizobium genosp. SA-3; assembly: GCF_004212635.1. Taxonomy (GTDB): domain Bacteria; phylum Pseudomonadota; class Alphaproteobacteria; order Rhizobiales; family Xanthobacteraceae; genus Bradyrhizobium. Next base: position 1,424 of record NZ_PSRT01000061.1, read on the forward strand.
GCGCTTAGCGCGTGGTTCGCCAGAGTTAGGCGCGCCGGTGCTTGCCGGCGATGACCTCGATCTCGCGGCGGCGCTCGCCTGCGAAGGTCAGCAGCTTTTCGATCGTCAGCGTATCCGTGATCCGTTTGGCCAGCCGCTCGGCGCGCGCGGCCTGATCTTCGAGATACTGGATCGTGTTCAAGCGCCGCCTCCCCCAAAGCCCCGAATTGTTGGACAGCCATGGTGCGACAGAGCAGCTAACAGCCGGTTAAGCGCTGCGATGGGCTTGAGGCTCATTGCACGACGTCGAGCCGGACATTGGTGATGCCCTTGTCGACCATGCCGAGCGCCTCGGCCGCGGAAGGGGAGATATCGACCACACGCCCGCGAATATAGGGCCCGCGATCATTGATCCTGACGGTGACGAAGCGGCCGGAGGAGGTCTCGGTGACGCGCAGCTTGGTGCCGAACGGCAGGGTGGGATGGGCCGCGGTCAATTCGTTCTTGTCGAACTTCTCGCCGCTCGCGGTCTCCGTGTCCGAGTAGAAGCTGGCAACGCCGCGCGAAGCTGTTTGCTTTGCGTCATCGCCAGAGGCGCGCGACCGGCTGATCGGCCGTGGATGCAGCGCCGCCACCCTGTGCGGGCGCTCCACCGCGGCCTGCCGGCCGGTCGCGGCGAGATCGGCCTTCTGACGGCCGACCGGCGATTGCGCGCAGGCGGCGAGCGAGGCGGCGCCGGCAATGGCGAGCAGCCGGCACGAGGTTGCGAGGGAAATCCGGGCAGTTTCGGCACGTGCAATGCGAGACATGGTACGCCCCTCCGAACGGCCGGATTTTCGGTGGGCAATGAGGGCAGAACCTTGTCGGAACAAAAGCGGCCCTGAGGCCGCGGCCGTTTCACGCCAGCTGTGGCGATTCCACCACAGTCACTGTCCTGAATCGGGACAGAGACTGCCTCCTAGAGGCGGCCCAGCTCAGGCCGGAGGCGGGATCGCGCGCAACACGTCCCGGAATACGCCGAACTGCAATCGAAATGCTTGCGGGCTGTAGTCCTGATAGTAACCCGCGGTCACCGCGACGACGAGATCGAGCTTCGGGACGATGCGGATCGACTGCCCGCCGCGACCAAGCGCGCCGATCCAGTTGACCTTCCCGTGATTGAGCCTCGCTTGGCCCCGCCACCACAGATATCCGTAGGATTGATCGTCCGTCGCCTTGATCTTCTCTGCCGTCGAGGCGTCGATCCATGCCTTGGAAACGATCTGGCGGTCGTTCCAGCGACCGCCCGCAAGAACCAGCTGGCCGATCTTGGCCATGTCGCGCGGTCGCAAGCGCAATCCCCCTCCGGCATCGGTATCCCCCCCTGTACCGATCCCAAGCTGTGCTGGTGATCCCCAGAGGCTCGAACAACGTCTCGCGCGCGAATTCGTCGAGGGGACGTCCGGTCGCCTTGCGGATGATGGCCGACACCAGCGTGAGCGCGCCGGTGTTATAGAAGAACTCCTGCCCCGCCGCGGCGGTCACGGGAAGACCGAGAACGTAACGGCACGGATCCCATGCCATATGCATGCGCGCCTCGTCATTGTCGTAGTCTCCCGTTGCCGGTGTCGCTTCGACCCACTTCAGGCCCATCGACATGCTGAGCACGTGCGCCAGCCGGATGCGGTCCTTTTCAGGGGAGCGCAAGTCGGCCAGCTCGGGGAAGAAGCTCCAGATCGGTTCGTCGACGCTGCGTATCAACCCGCGATCGATCGCGATTCCGACTGCGAGCGACGCGACGCTCTTCGAAACTGACTTCATGTCATGCAGCGTGTCAGCATCAAAGGCGACGGTTTCCACCCGGCGGCCGTAAATATGGCCGGGTATCTCGTCGGCTCCCTTGAAGTACCGCTCGAACGCCAGCTTGCCGTTGCGAACGACCAGCACGGCATGAATATTGGTATCGCCTGATGCGAGCCGATCAGCCATCGCGCACAGCGCGTCCCGATTGACGAGCCCATCGTCATTGACGGAGCCGACGGGCCAGCCATCGCCTCGCGCAAGCGGAACACCGCAGGCGCCCGATGGGTCCGCATACGCCGGCAGCGCGGAGAGAGGCGCCAGTGCGGCTCGCCCGAGAATTGAAATGAACCGGCGCCGTCTCATCCGAGCTTCTCGTTCACACCCTTTGCGAGACGCGGCAAAAGTCGGCGCGGGCCTCGCTGGACTCCGCACCCTCCCTGAGAATACGCGCGAACTCGCGCCAATAGAGCCTTCGCCAGCTCGTCTTCAAGCTGGCGAGAAAATCGAGCTCTCGTTGCGTCAGCGTGCACATCGCGCTTCAGGCCACGAGGCCTCCCATCGGCCTGACGTCGGCGCTGCCGGGGAAGACCGTCTCGGCGAGAACCTTCTCCTCGACGCGCAGGTGATCCCTCAGCAGGCCCTTCAGCACGGCGCGCAGATCCATTGTCGGCTTGAGGTCGCGATCCTCGAACAACTGCGCCGGCTTTAGCCCCGGCCAGTCCGCGATCACGCGCCGCCGGCGAGCGCGCCGCCGATGAGGAAGGCGACCGTGCCGGTGCCGTGATCCGTGCCTTGCGTGCCGTTGATGCGCGCGGTGCGTCCGAACTCGGTGACGACGGCGACGACCGTCTCGCGCCACGCCTCACCCATGTTGCTCTCGATCGCCGCGAAGGCGCCGTCGAGCGCGCCAAGCAGATTGTAGAGCTGGCCCGAGGCCGCGCCTTCGGCGATATGCGTGTCCCAGCCGACGAACCCCATGGCGCCGACACGCGGGCCGTCGGGTTTGGCGAGATAGCGCGCGGCAGTTCCGGCCGCTTCGGCGAAGTAGGCGCGCACGCGCGCGATGCCGGGCGGCGCCAGCGTCGGATCATCCGACATCGGATCGCCCGCGCCAGGCGCGCCGCCGAGTGAAGCCAGCTTCATCCGCGCCTGGAGCACGGTCGCGAGCTTCTGATCGGTGTGCTGATAGAGATCGAGCAGGCGGTTCTGCGTGTCCTCGCTCGCCGGCAGCAGCTTCTGCGGCACCCACGTCATGACGGGCGCTGAGCCGCGCACCACGAGCGGCGTCACCGAGCCAATGCCGAGCGCGCGGCTGCCGCGCGGATCGACGCGGCCGCCCGATTCCAGTGCGAGCAGCGCGCGGTTGAGCCATCCCGAGCTGGTCATGCCGGGCTTGACCAGCCCGCTCTCCAGCACGTCCTGGCCGTCGAAATGCGAACGCTCGCGATAGGGCGTCGCAGCGGCATGGACGATCGCGGCCTTGCCGCTTCGATAGAGCCGGTGCAGGTTCGGCATCGCCGGATTGAGCGCGAAGAAGGAATCGAGCGGCAGCGCCGGCGGCTTGCCATCCAGCACCAGCGCGCGGTCGCCGCGCAAGGAGGCCCAATCGGGATCGCCGACCGGCGCGACGGCACCGAGGCCGTCAAGCGCGCCGCGCAGGACGATGACGAGCAGGCGCGGGTCGCGTCCTTCGGCGCGCGCAATCCGCGGCATCTGGCTCCATGCGAACAGCGCACCGGAGCCGACCAGAAGCTCGCGCCGCGTGGGCAGGTGATTGACGAATCCCATGCTCACCTCCTCTGAAAATCCGCCGACATGAACAACAGCGCCAGCGCCTGCTGCCGGCTCTCGGCGCGACTGACCGCCTGCTTCACCTCGGGCGCGATCTGCGATGCGAAGACGTCCTCGATGATGGCTTGCGGATCGGCCATGCCGGTGATGCGCTCGGCGAAATTGTTGGCGACGTCGAGCCGCCGGCCGACGCCGTCGATCCAACTCGCCTCGTCGTCCGGATAGCCTTTTGGTGCCGGCGGACGCCACAGCGCCTCGCCGAGGAGCTCCTGGCCTCCGGCGAAGCGCACCGGATCGACCTGCGTGATGCCGGTCGCACGCACCATGCCGATGACCCATTCGCCAGGACGCTTGAGCTTTGACGGCGGCCCGCGCCACGCCTCGTCCGACGACACCATCGCGATCGCGACCTGCTTGAGATCGCCGTCGGTGTCGCGGAAGGTTTTCGCCATCAGCTCGACGAGTGCCGGCGGCGGCTCGTCGGCGACGAAATGGCGCGCGAGCTTGGTCGCGACATGGGTTGCGGTCGCCGGATGCGCAGCGAGATCGCGCAGCACGGCGCGGCCCTGCTCGACGTCGTCCTGCTCATAGTGTTTGCCGAGCACGGTCTGGCTGCCGGGCTCGTGCAGGCGTGGATTGAAGGTGAACTCGCCACCATGCAGGGGGTCGGCGCCCGGCGGCACCAGCGTCCAGCCGGTCAGCACGTTGGCGAAGCTGATGACGTCCTCCTGGGTATAGCCGGTGCGCACACCGAGCGTATGCAGCTCCATGATCTCGCGCGCAAAATTCTCGTTGAGGCCGCGGCTGCGGTTGATGCCGGCCGTCGAGTTGGCGCCCATCGACTCCAGATTGTCGAGATAGAACAACATTGCCGGATGACCTTCGACGGCCTGGAGCAGGTCGACGAAACGACCGAGCGCATGGGCGCGAACGGCTTCGCGTTCATAGGCACCGGACATGCTCTGGATCCGGTTGGCCGAGACGCAGAAATGGTTGGACCAGAACCACACCAGCCGCTCGGCAAAGCCGATGTCGGCGGCAAGCGCAGCTTCCGTGCGCAGCTTGGCTTCCTGCAAATAGATCGGACGTCCGGGATCGGGAATGGCGTCGGCCGCCTGCTTCGCCGCCATCTCGGCGGCGTCTTTCTCCTGGCTATAACCCTGCGCTTGTCCTTCGCTCTGCGCCTGAGCCTGACCTTGGTCGCCCGACGCTACCGGCGTCGCAGCCATCTGCTGCTTCTTGGCCTGCTGCTGCGCCTGCTTGGCGCGCGCGGTTCGCCGCGCATTGGCATCGGCGACGGCGCGATAGGCCTTTGCGCTTGTGGGAAGGCTGGCGGCGGCGCTCAGCACCAGCGGTCGCTCGAGCTCGGCGATCAGCGCACCGCGCGGATCGGTGCCGACGGTGGCGATCGATCCAGGTCGCGGTCCCATCCCGAAGCGCTGAAGCGCGAGGACGACCTCTGCCTTTGCAGAATTGCTCATGGCGCACGCCCAATTCTTTCGAGCCTGCCGATAGCGCGCGGCGCGAGGCTACGACTTGTAATGCTACAAACCGTAACACTCACGACACGATTCCGCAAGCGGAGATTGAACCCTGCCCGTCAAATGATCGAGAACCGGATCATGCTCTAGAAATTCGGCCCCAACGCGATCTTCGTGATGGTGCCGTTCCTGACGCCGATCCGCCATTCCGCCGACCCATTGGCGAACTGGGCGATGTAGATGTCGCTGTCGAGCGCTGTGACGCCACGGAAGGAGACCGCGCGCAACGCGCCGAGCCGCGCCAGGATCGCCTGATCGAACGGAAGCTGCTGACGCGTGATGTCGGCCACCTCCGACGTCATGCGGTCGTAGTCTGGCTGTCCCTTGCCGACGCCCTCGATGTAGCGGCGCAGCATCTCCTCGCCATTGGCGATCGGAACGGCGCGGCGCGCGGCGCGCCCCGGACGCGCACCGAGGTTCGAGGCTTCGACATTGTGGAAGCGCGTCTGCCGGCCCGGCACCAGGATCTCCAGGCAACGTCCGGACTTGTCGGCAATCACCCAGGGATTGTTTACGGTGGTCGTGGAAGCCCAGGACATATTGGGCCTGACCACGCTCTGCGTCCTGCGATTGCCGTCGGCGTCGAGATTGGAGATCTGGATATCCTCGCCCGTCTCATTATAGACCATGATCCTGATCGGCGAAGTGCCGGCGCGTCCGCGCACGCTCGCCTCCTCCGCGCAGGAGACGATACCGCCGAGCTCGTCATTGCCGTCGGCCCGGAAGATGACGTCGCCGGCCTTGCCGTCGGGCTCGAGCAGCAGGCGGAATTCCGCGGTGCCGTTCTCGAACTTGGCGCCATAGATGTCGTAGCCGCCGGGGCCGACGCCGCGGAAGAAGATCGATTCGAGGGCGCCGAGCGCCACGAACGTCGCCTGCGTCTCGTTGAGCTGACGGTGGATCTTCGCAGCCAGCGGCGCGCTCATGCGATCGTAGTTCGGCGTGCCCCGGCGCAGATCCTCAATTCCGCGCAGGATCACCTCCTTGCCGCCGGCGACGGGGACCTGCTCGCGGAAACGGTCCGGCACCCCCGCAACACGGCGCGCGAAGTCGGCCTCGATCGCCTGCGCCGCGGCCGCATCGATCCGCGGCGCGAGACGGGCACCAAACACCGCATTCTGGACCAGCACGCGCGAGACCCTGGCTTGTTCGTCGCGCAGGAAGATCAGGAGATTGTCGCCATGGATCGAGAAGACGTCGGCGCCTTCCGCGAGAAGTGCCGCCCGGCCCTGCACGGTTTCCTGCACCTGTAGCCGATCGCCGTCGCGGCGCACGGTGAGAACGCGGTTCGGTGCAACCCTGTACGAGCCGACATATTGATCGAGCGGCGCGGGTCCCGTTGCCGACGCCGGCATCTCGGCGACGCGAAGCGCGCGCACGTCGCGGCCGTTCATGCGCAGCATCAGTTCTGAGGAGCGACGCTCCGCTTCGATCGGGAACGTGATCTCGCCGGTTGAAGCCGGGTAGGATGCCGTACCATCACCGCCGATCGTCAGACGCAATCTGCGCTGTCCGGTGAGTTGGCCGTAGAGCTCCTCGCCCTCGCGGAAGATGGCGAAGACCGAGGCCGGGCCCATGGCGTAGAAATTGACGAAGGGGCGGTAATGCTGGGCCGGGACATCGCCGAGATCGGCGGTGACCGGCGCGACGTCCGGCGTGCGATAGGCGATCATGCCGGCGGACACGATCACGGCGGGGACGATCGCGGCCGCGATCCACAATCGCTTGCGCCAGCCGACCGCCACCGGCATCGCGCGGCCGCAATGATGCGCTCGACGCGAGCGCGCACCGTCGAGGCCCGCGCCATCGCGAGCTCGACCGAGCGCGGTCTTACGGTGCTGGCAAAATCGAGCAGGATCTCGGCATAGGACAGCCGGTCTTCGATCACCTCGATCGCCCGGGCATCGCTGATGATCTCGGCGAGCTCGGCGAGGCGCGCAAGCTGCCACCACGAGAACGGGCTGAACCAGAACACCGCGCGATTGAGCGAGGCCAGCAGCAGGATGTAGAAATCGCGATTGACGACATGCGCGCCTTCATGCGCGAGCACGGCGAGGCGCTTCTTCGCATCCCAGCCGGCGAATTGCGGCGGCACCAGAATGGTCGAGCCGAAGGTGACGGGACCGCCGACGTCACGGCTGATGCGGACGTCGGCAGCGATCAGCTGTGCACCCTTCATCGGCGCCGCCGCGCGTGCCATGCGCCAGGTCAGGCAGAGGCCGATCATCAGCCGCAACAGCAGGCAAGCGGTGACGCCGGCATAGATGATCGTGGCCACCAGCCACCAATTGATCGAGAGCCCGCTTCGGGCCGGCGGAACGATCGCCGCGCCTGATGCGACCGGCAGCGACGGCTGCGGCAGCTCCAGCATCGAGACGTCGGTCGGTACAAAATCGCCCGGCGCCGGCATCGGCACAGGCGGCCGGGTGATCGTGAGCGTCGGCCAATGCATCACGAAGGGCATCGCCAACGACGCCAGCAGCACGACGACCCACGCCGTCATGTGGACGTGCGGATTGCGCACGCGAAACAGGGTGAGACCGAACCAGACGATGCCTCCCAGCACGAAGGAGCGCAGCGCCGCCTCAGCCAGAGTTGCGATCATCTTTCTTCACTCCCCTCGCCTTCTTCGCCTTGGCCACCTGGTCGGCCAGCGTGCGCAGCTGCTGCTGGTCGAGCATCTTGTTGTCCACCATGCCGACGAGAACTTCTTCAATTGAACCGTTGCAGAACCAGTCGACGATGCGCTGCACCGCCTTGGCCGCCACGCGCGCGCGTGGTTCGGCGGCGTGGTAGACGTAAGTGCGACCGTCCACGGTGTGGTTGGCATAGCCCTTTTCTTCCAGCCGGCGCAGCACCGTGCGGACCGTGGATTCCTTCAGACGCCGCGGCAGGCGCTCACGCACGATTTCGGCCGTGACGGGACCATGGGCCCAAACCAATTGCATGACCTCGCGCTCGAGGTCGCCCAGTTCGGGCAAACGATCGTCCATGGCACTTACCTTGCGGATTGAGATTTCTTGTAACGCTACAGATCGTCACATATGCGGCCGCAGCGCGCAACGGCGATTCCACCTGAAATGGTATCGCTGGACCGTCGCTCTAGGCGCGCAGCGGCCAGTAGTGCGGCTCGTACATCTGCGACTGGACCAGGGCCCTCACATCGTTGGGCGCAGGTCCGTCGGCGAGGGCGCGCTGAAAGGCGACGTCTGCGACGGCGGCGGCGATGCGGACCGAGACCTCGCGGATGCGCGGCAGCGCCGGATAGAGGCTACCCTGCGCGAGGTCCTCCTTGCCGACGCAATCGGCGAGCGTGTGGGCGGCCGCCATGAACATTTCGTCCGTGACGAGGCGCGAGCAGCTGGCGATGACGCCGAGGCCGACGCCGGGGAAGATGTAGGAATTGTTGCCCTGGCGCGGCACGAAGGTGCGGCCGCTGAGCGTCACCGGATCATATGGACTGCCGCAGGCGAACAGCGCGCGGCCCTCGGTGTAGCGGTAGGCATCCTCCGCCGAGCACTCAGCCTTCGAGGTCGGATTGGAGAGCGCGAACACGATCGGCTGCTCGTTGAGCTCGGCCATCGCCTTGAGCACCTCGGGCGTGAAGGCGCCGCCGACCGCCGCAACGCCGATGATCGCCGTCGGCCTCAGCGTCTTGATCGCGGCGAGGAAATCGGCGATCGGCGCCTGGTCGGTGTGGGCATAGCGCAGCTTGTGGCCGGACAGGCCATCGCGGCCGCCGACGACGAGGCCGCGGGAATCCACCAGCCAGTTGCGCCGCAGCGCTTCGGCCTCCGTCAGCCCCTCCGCCATCATGGCGGAGACCACGAGATCGGCGATGCCGGTCGCCGCCTCGCCCGCGCCGAGGAACAGGATGCGCTGATCCCTGAGCTTGCCGCCGGAGACGCGCAGAGCCGAGGATAGGCCGGCGAGCGCCACCGCCGCGGTGCCCTGGATGTCGTCGTTGAAGACGCAGGCCTCATCCCGGTATTTGTGCAGCAGCTTGAACGCCGAATGGTTGGCGAAATCCTCGAACTGGATCAGCACGCCCGGGAAGGTCTTGCGCGCGGCCTGCATGAATTCGTCGACGAAGCTGTCATAGGCCTCGCCGGTCAACCGTCGCTCGCGCAGGCCGAGATAATAGGGATCGTTCAAGAGCTCTTCGTTGTTGGTGCCGACGTCGAGCACGATCGGCAGGCACAGCTCGGGATGTACGCCGGCGCAGGCCGAATAGAGCGAGAGCTTTCCGACCGGAATCCCCATGCCGTTAGCGCCGAGATCGCCAAGGCCCAGAATGCGCTCGCCGTCGGTCACGACGATCAGCTTGGCCGGATACGGCCAGTTCTTCAGGATCTCGGCGATCTGGCCGCGATCGCGCGAGGAGATGAACATGCCGCGCGGCCGCTGGAAGATCAGGCCGTATTTCTGGCAGGCGAGCCCGACAGTCGGGGTGTAGATGATCGGCTGGATCTCGTCGATATTGTCGACGACGACGCGGAAGAACAGCGCTTCGTTGCGGTCGTGCAGCGCGTTCAGCGCGACGTATTTCTCCAGATCCGTCGGCAGCGTGCGCAGATTGGTCAGCACGCGCTGAGCTTGCGTCTCCATCGTCAGCACGCAGGGCGGCAGCAGGCCGCGCAGGCCCAGCGCCTCGCGCTCGGATTCCGTGAAGGCGGTGCCCTTATTGAGCAGAGGATCGCGCAGCAGCGTCATGCCTTGCGATTGATCGGATGATGTCGCTTGGGCAGCGACACGAGCGGGTCTATTCACGAATTCCCCCAAGGAGTTTCTTATTGAACCGCGGTCATTGTCGGCCAGCGCTCCCCGGAGATCAAGGACGTTGGGACTGAGGCATCGATTGTGATCTCGCACCGCAGCGAGATTGTCGCGCGAGATCGCAGGCGCGCGACGCAAAGGTTAACGCCGCAAAGCTCCTGCTCCTCATGATGAGGATTGAGAGCTGGGCCTGCTCTCTCCCCTCGTCATTCCGGGGCGCGCGTCAGCGCGAGCCCGGAATCCATTTGTCAGCAGGCTGATGCCGGAGTGAACGCTGCCGGGCGAGCGGAGGCAAGCCGGAAGATGATCGGGCCGTTATCCGGCCGCCCGCCTTGGCGTCAGATTGGCGGCGCCGTCGGCTGGTGGCGCGATCTGCATCAAGATGGTCTGGGTGGCGGAGGCGACCTCGATGCCGCTCTGCTGGAAGCGCAGCTTCATGCGGCGGTTAAATTCGCGCTGGACCGGCCAGCGGCCGGCCTCGGTGCAGCGGATCTGGCCGACGATCGACACCATTGCGCCATCGACCTTGTCGATGCCCCAGAGCTCGAGGTCACCGCGGATCAATGCACGGAATTCCGGTTCGCGGCGCATCTCCTCCACGATGTCCTTGAGGATCTGGCCGGCGCGGTCGGTATCTTCCTTGTAGGCGACGTTGACGCTGACGGAGGCGTTGCCGGCGCCACGGCTGGCATTGGTGATGGTCGTGACCGCGCTGAACGGCACGATGTGCACGGCGCCATCGCCGGCGCGCAGGCGGATGGTGCGGATCGAGACGTTCTCCACCACGCCTGACAACCCTGAGACGCTGACATTGTCGCCGACCTGCACCGTGTTCTCCAGGAGCAGGAACAGACCCGTGATGAGGTCCTGCACCAGCTTCTGCGAACCGAAGCCGATGGCAATGCCGACGATGCCGGCGCCCGCGAGCAGCGGGGCGACATTGACGCCGATCTCGCTCAGCGCGGTAAGGCCGACGACGGTGGCGATCAGGCAGAGCAGCGCCGTCCGCAGCATCGGTTGGAAGGTGCGTAAGCGAGCGGCGCGGGCATAATGGCCGTCCCGGGACAGCGCATTGATCTGGCGGTCCAGCAGCGCGTTGCTGGCTTCCCAGATCGCGGCCGCGATGAACACGGCGAGCCCGATCGTCACCAAGGCCGAGATCAGCCGGCTGCCGATCTGGCCGCCATAGAACCAGACGATCGCGTCCACGCCCCAGACTTCTAGCACCGCCACGAAGCCGATGAAGGCGATCACGCCAGATACGATCTTGCGCAGCAGCGGCAGATAGCGGTTGGCGCGGATCTCGAGACCGGGAAAGCGCTGGAGGATCTCCGGCTTGATACGGAAGCCGCGGTCGATCAGGCTCAGCGTCAGCATGATGGCGACGCGCGTGATCAGCACCACCACGACCGTCCCGACGAAATACTGCAAGAGCAGCGAATAGCCGTTGCGGATGTTGAGCGCCCACACGGCCCACAGCGCGAGATCGAGCGCGATGGCAAGATAGTGCCAGCCGCCGGCGATGCGGTTGCGCAGACGGGCCGCGATCCCCTGCCGCTCGGCCGGCGCGCGGATGGCTTCAGCGACCTGGCGGCGGCATTGCAGGATGATGACGACGATGAAGAGGTGCACGATCAGCATCACCATGCGCAGCAGCGCAGCGTAACCGGCGCGATGCAGGCCGAGCAGCAGCGCCACATTGGCAAAGGCGATGCCGGATACACCGACGCCGACGATGCGGCGCGCCCAGATCTCGATATAGGCTGCGGTCTCGGCCCGAACCGGAAACAGGCCGAACGGTCCCGCCAGCGCCCGGATCACGCAGATGAGTCCGCGGGAGAACGCATAGGCGTTGATGACAGCGAGGATCACGAGGCGAACGGTCGTGGGCTCGCCGATCTCGGTCCCGAGCAGCGCCGTGGCGATGCCCACCAAGACGACCACCGGCAGCAGTTCGAGCACGAGGCGTCCCAGCACGAAGGGCAGCCGCAGCAGGACCTGCCAGACCCTTACCAGACTGTGGTGGCGCTTGTTCAGTTCGGGCGCGGAGGTGACATCGGCTACCGATGACGGCGGATCGGCAATTGGCAGGGCCTGTGCCGGCAGGCGCGCAGTCTGCGGCACGCGCCCTTCCAGGAACGCGACCGGCCGCCGGATCAGGCGGAACATCACCCATTCGGCCGAAAGGGCGCAACCGAGCACCAGCGCCAGCTTCCAGGCGATCTCGATCAGGAGATTGTAGGCGGCGGGATCGTTCGCGGTCCGCATGATCCAGTAATAGAACGTCGGAAAATGCGTGAGCGTCCGCGCCATGCTGGCGATCTCGCTCGAGATCGCACCGATCTCCTCCGACACCGTGAGCAGGAGCTGCGCACCGAGGCCGTCGGCCGAGAGCGGGATCGGCGATTTCTGCTCCGGCGCAGCGGGTGCAGGCTGCTGCTGACCGGACGCATTCGCGATCACGCGCAGCGTATCGATCATCTGCGCACGCTTCTTGTCGTCCTGCAGCGTCTCCAGCGCACGCTTGGCCTCGTCAGGCGACAGCGCGGCCGCACTGCTCGCGGCCGGCGTCTCGGCGCGAGCGCCGCAGAGAGATGAGATCGCGAGGAAGAGAGCGGCGAGGAGCGCCGGGGCAAGCTTGTGCGACACGCGGATTCCCTGAAAAAAATGAATGCGCCGGCGGTGCCGGGACCGTCACCACCGAAGCACATGCGTCATGTCGGATGACCGTTATTCGCCTCGGACCTGTGTCGGAAGTTGGCCTTTGAGGCGACATTCTCTTGGCATTTGGCCATGCAAAGGCTCAGCGCAGCGAGACGGCTTGAGAACGCTGAGCGCGCTCCCGCCGTTCCGCAGCAGTTGCTTTTGAGGGCGGTTTCCCTGTGGCCATCCTTCGAGACGCCCGCTTTATGCGGGCTCCTCACAGGATGAGGATGGAGTACGCGGCAGCAGTTTCAACGGGCACCGCTGCCGCTTAGCCTCATCCTGAGGAGCTTGCGGAGCAAGCGTCTCGAAGGACGAGGCGCGCGCGCAGTCCGCCTGGAGTGCCATATGCGAATGTCCTGCGTCATTCCGGGAGTCGCCCCGGAATGACGGCAAGGAGGGAGGAGGGACAAGGCAAGATTTAAATACGTTCGTCGTGGCGGCCTCGGCGCGGTCAGCCATTGATCGACGTGATGCAAATTACAGCGCCGGGAAGGTAGGGGCTTTGCCTCACTGATGCAGCCCGCTAAACCTTGACCCGGCGTGCCGTTCGCGGTTTTCGCCGCTATGCGATAGTCCGAACGAGCTCCATCGCACTTAGCGGCTGGATTTGCGGAGGTGGTGTCATAGACCTCCCCTTGCTCATGAGGTGGACGTTGCGCGTCGCTTGTTTGCGACCTCTGCGATGCTCCTCCCGAGACACAAAACTGTCAAGCAGGATCGATGACCTGAAGGATCACATTTGAACGCGCGAGTTCCCTAGACGGGGCATGGTGACATTATGCGCCTGTTTTGCCCGACGCGTCAAGCGAACTTCGTAAAATCCGCATAAGCCCGACGTGACCGGCAAGCCATTGATTCCGCTATCCCCGGCTACTGTGCATGGGGTTGTTTTCGCAATTATTGTCCATGGCCGGCTCGCGCCGCCTAGAGAAACATGTCTGTCAGGTCGACCGTCGAGGACTTTCCGACCCGGTCGAAGTTTCGCGCCAGCCAGCTTCGCGCCGCCGCGCGGCCCTCATCGCGCAGGCGGCACAACAGGGTCCATTCGGGGTGGAATTGCGTGGCCGTGCCGAGTTGCGACATCAGCTGGTCGTTGCCGATCCAGTGCATGTACATGCGGCTGTGCCTGTCGCTGTCGAGCTCGCCGTCGTCGATCAGCCGTGTGGCGAAGGCGATCGCGCGCATCTCGCGCATCAAGGACGAATTGAAGCTGATCTCGTTGATGCGGTGGAGGACATCGGCCGCGCTGGTCGGCAGCTCGTCGCGCCGGATCGCCGTGACCTGCACGATGATGACGTCGTGACTGCCCTTACGGTAGATCAGCGGATAGATCGCGGGATTGCCGAGATAGCCGCCATCCCAATAATGCTCGCCGTCGATCTCGACCGCCTGGAAATAGGGCGGCAGGCAGGCCGAGGCGAGCACGGTGTCCGCATTGAGAAACGGGCTCTGGAACACCTTGATCTTGCCGGTGCGAACATTGGTGGCGTTGAGAAACAGCTGCGGCGCCTCGGGCGAGGAATTGAGCCGGTCGAAATCGATCACGCGCTGCAGTAGCGCGCGGAGCGGATTGAAGTTGAAGGGATTGAGCAGGTTCGGCGGCAGCGTGTGCGTCAGCGTGTGGATGAAGGCGTGGACCGGATGATATTCCGGCGGCAGCTTCAGGGCCTGGATCCACTGGTTCAGCGGCGAGAGCAAATCGTACGCCAGGTCCATGCGCGACACTTCGTACCAGAACGCGTGCAGGCTCTGCCGCGCCGCCTCCGCGCCTCCGTTCGCCATGCCGGAGGCCATCGCCACCGCATTCATGGCGCCGGCGCTGGTGGCGCTGATCGCCTCGATCGCGAGCCGGCCATCCTCGAGCACCTGGTCGAGCACGCCCCAGACGAAGGCGCCGTGCGCGCCGCCGCCCTGCAGCGCGAAGTTGACGTTCTTGCGGTTCGCGGTCCCGTTGGCTGTCACTTTGCCCGCTTCCTGCCTTCCGTCCCCTCTTTCTCCAGCGCCTTGCGCACTTGCTCGAATTCCTCCAGCGAGGCCCTGTCGGCACGCGGAAAGCGCAGGTCCAGCTTTTCGAGCGCTGCATTGATGACCGAGCCGATCACGACGCGGGCGAACCATTTGTGGTCGGCGGGCACGACGTACCACGGCGCATGAGGTGTCGACGTGTGGCGCACGATGTCCTGATAGACTGCCTGGTAGCGCGGCCACAGCGCGCGCTCCTTGATGTCGTCCATCGAGAACTTCCACTGCTTGGCCGGCTCTTCCAGCCGGTCGAGGAAGCGCTGGCGCTGCTCCTCCCTGGAGACGTTGAGGAAGAACTTCAGCACTACGGTGCCGTTGCGGCCGAGATAGCGCTCGAAGGCGGAGATGTCCTCGAACCGCTCCTTCCAGATGTTCTTGGTGACGAGCTTTGCCGGCAGCTTCTCCTTGGCGAGGATCTCCGGATGCACCCGCGTCACCAGGCATTCCTCGTAATGGGAGCGGTTGAAGATGCCGATATGGCCGCGCTCCGGCAGAGCGACCACGTGGCGCCAGAGGAAGTCGTGGTCGAGCTCCTTGCTGCTCGGAGCCTTGAAGGCAGTGACTTCGCAGCCCTGAGGATTGATGCCCTCGAAGATCGCCTTGATCGCACTGTCCTTGCCGCCGGCGTCCATGGCCTGGAATACGATCAGGAGCGACCAGCGGTCCTGGGCGTAGAGCTTCTCCTGAAACGCGATCAGCCGCCTCTTGTTGGCCTCGAGGATCTCCTGCGCCGTCTCCTTGTCGAGATCGCCCTTCTCGTCGGTCTTGTGGTCCTTGAGGTGAAACTTGCCGGATCCGTCGTAACGGAACGGCGTGATGTAACGGTCGAGCTGTTCGGCGATCGATTTGGACGGCTTCTTGCTCATGAGTTCGAGGACACCTTGCGTTGCGGCTTCAGTCGGTCGAGCACGCTACCAAGGATGCCCTTGGGAAGAAATATGATGAAAAGCACGAGCAGCACGCCATAGACGAGATTGTCCCAGCCGACCGCCTTGGTGCCGAAGCCGATGCGCAAGCTCTCCGCGAGCAGGATGGTGATGATGGCGCCGACGGTCGGCCCGAGCGAGACGAACAGGCCGCCGACGATGGCCGCGAACACCATCTGGAGCGACACCGCGATGCCGCTGACGGTGTCGGGCGTGATGAACATCTGGTACTGGCAGTAGATCGCGCCGGCGAGCGCCGTCATCAGCGCGCTGAGCAGCGTGATCTTCAGCTTCTCCGCGGTGACGTCGACACCGGCCGCGGCCGCGGCGTCCTCGTCCTCCGAGATCGCCTCCAACGCATGGCGAGCCATGCTGCGGTCGACCCAGTGCCAGACCACGATGCCGAAAAGCCAAATCGCAAGTGCGATCAGATACCAGGTGGTCTTGTCGTCGAATTGCAGCGCCAGCAGCTGGTTGCCGGACGCACGGTTCGGCGTGTAGCCGAGCGAGCCGCCGGTATAGTCGCGCGTCGCGGTGATGACCTGAAGCACGATGCCTGATAGCGCGAGCGTTACCAGCACGAAATAATGCCCGGTGATGCGGAAACGAAAGCAGGGATAGCCGACGATCAGCGCCAGCGCGCCGGCCGCGACCATGCTGGCGGGAATGCCGATCCATGGCGAGAGGCCGAGGTGATTCCACAAGAGAGCGGTGACATAGGCGCCGATCCCCATGAAGCCGCCGTGCCCGAGCGAGACCAGGCCGAACCGCCCCATCATCGACCAGGACGTGTAGGCGAACGACCAGATCAGGATCAGCACCAGGATGTGCAGGTGATAGGGATCGCGATAGACGAAGGGCAGCACGACCAGCGCCGCCAGCCCTATCCCCCAAGCTGCAAGCCGCCCCTGCCCCATCATCGGCGCCTCGCCAGGAGGCCTGCGGGCCGGATGAACATCATGACGATGAAGAAGGCGAAGGCGAGCACATAGCCCCATTCCAGGTCGGAGAACAGGCCGCCGAGCGAGATGATCTCGGCGAACAGGAACGAGGCGATGAAGCCGCCGATGAAATTGCCTAAGCCGCCGAGCACGCAGATCAGGAAGGTGATCGGCCCAAAGGAGAGACCGACGAAGGGATGCACGTCATATTGCAGCACCAGGAGGCAGGCGGCGAGTCCGGCCAGCGCACCGCCGAGCGCCGAGGTGATGAGATAGATCCGCTTGGCGTCGACCCCCATCAGCGCCATGATCTGCCGGTCCTGCGAGATGGCGCGGATCGCGGTGCCGGTGAAGGTTCGCGTCATGAACAGATAGACCGCGACCATGCCGACAAGCGCCGCCAGGAAGGACAGCAGCCGCGCGTAGCTGAAGTTCATGTCGCCGAAGGCGAGCACCGGCAGGCGGATGCCGAGGTTGCGGAAGTCGATGCCGAAGGCGACGGTGGCAAAGCTCTGGAGCACGAACAGCATGCCACCGGTCGCGAGCAACTGATTGATCGGCGGTGCCGTGAGCAGCGGCGCGATCACGAGGTAGTGCAGCGCCGCCCCGAGGAGCGCGACCAGCAGGACGGTAAAGGGAGCGGCGATGAAATAGCTGACCCCGTAATACTGCACCATGAAGTACATGGCGTACATGCCGATCATCACGAGCTCGGCATAGCAGATCCAGGTCACGTCGATGACGCCGAAGATCAGGTTGAGGCCGAGCGCGAGCAGCGCCAGCACACCGCCGAGCAGGATGCCGTTGATCACGGCCTCCAGCAGATAAATGTCGAAGACGTCCAGAAATGCCTGCATGCCCCCTCACACCCCGAGATACGCTTCCTTGACAGTGTCGCTCGCCAACATCTCGGCCGAGGTGCCTGAGGCGCGGATCGTGCCCGCCTCGATCAGATAGGCCCGATCGACCACTTTCAGCACCTGCTGCACGTTCTGCTCGACGATCAGCACGGTCAGGCCGCTGGCACGAATCCGCTTCACCAGCTCGAACACCTGCTGCACCACGACCGGCGCGAGGCCTGCCGACGGCTCGTCGAGCAGCAGGAGTTTCGGATTGGACATCATCGCGCGGCCGATCGCGCACATCTGCTGCTCGCCGCCGGACATGGTGCCGGCCATCTGGTGGCGGCGCTCCTTCAGACGCGGAAACAGGTCGAACACGACGTCGAGCCGCTCGGCATAGTGGGCGCGCGCCTCCTTCATGAAGGCACCCATCTTGAGATTGTCGTCGACCGAAAGCTGCGGAA
Source organism: Bradyrhizobium genosp. SA-3 (assembly GCF_004212635.1). Taxonomy (GTDB): domain Bacteria; phylum Pseudomonadota; class Alphaproteobacteria; order Rhizobiales; family Xanthobacteraceae; genus Bradyrhizobium. Next base: position 19,194 of record NZ_PSRT01000061.1, read on the forward strand.
ACAGCCGCCGGTTCTCCGGCACATGCGCAATGCCGAGGCTGACGATCTTGTGCGACGGCGTCGCCACGACGTCGATGCCCTCCATTTTGATCGAGCCGCGCGACGGCCGGATCAAGCCGGAGATGATGCGCATCAAGGTGGTCTTGCCGGCGCCGTTTGGCCCAATGACGCCGACGGCCTCGCCGGCCTTGACGTCGAGATTGACGTCGAACATCGCCTGGAACGTGCCATAGCCGGCATTGACGCCGCGGAGCTCCAGCATCGGCTAACCTCCCGCGCGGCGGCGCGCCTCGGCGGCCGCAGCCTGCGTGGTCTCGGCATCGGTGCCGAGATAGACCTCGATGACCCGCGGATCGCCGGCGACCGCGCTGGGCAGCCCCTCGGAGATCTTCTCGCCGTGATCGAGCACCATCACGCGGTCGACGACGCGCATCAGCACGCCCATGATGTGCTCGACCCAGATGATGGTGATGCCGAGCTCGTCGCGAATGTTGCGCAGCATGTCGGCGGCCTGATCCATCTCGGCCTCGTCGAGGCCGCCGAGGCTTTCGTCCGCCAGCAACAGCTTCGGCGCGGTGGCGAGGGCCTTCGCAAGCTCGAGCTTCTTCAAGCCGGCTGCGCCGAGGCCATCGACACTGGCATGGCGATCGGTCGGCAGGCCGACCATCGCCAGCGACCGCTCGGCCGCTACCTCGGCCTTGACGCGACTGTGGCGCCCCTGGCCGTAGAAGCCGGCGAGCGCGACATTCTCGAAGATGGTGAGGCGACGGAAGGGCCGCGGAATCTGGAAGGTACGACCGATGCCGCGGTTGATGATCCGGTGCGGTGCAAGGCCAGCGATCTCATGCCCGGCGAACAGGATCGATCCGGAGCTCGGCGTCAGGGTGCCGGAGAGCATGTTGAAGATCGTGCTCTTGCCGGAACCGTTGGGGCCGATCAGGCCGAGGATCTCGCCCTGGTCGACCCTGAACGAGACATTGTTGACGGCCGTGAAGCCGCCAAACCGCTTCACCAGCCCGCTGACTTCCAACACCGAAGCACTCCGCCGCTACTGGTTGCTGTAGGTGGTGCCTTTCGGCAGCGGCAGCACCGCCTCGCGCTGCGCCTGGCTCTTGGGCCACACCACAGAGGACTTGTCGTCGATGTACTGGATCACGACGGGAAACGAGCGTTCGTTCTGCCCGGCCATCGGCGTGCCCTCACCGTAGAACTTCACGCCGAAGCCGAGCATGGTGCCGCCTTCGGGGATGTCGGTGTCGAGCGCCGCCTTGCGCAGCGCGTCGGGATCGACACCGCCATACTTCTTGATCGCGCGCGGCAGCACGTCGCTCATGAATAAATACGTGTTGGACGCGCCGATGCCGACATGGGCCGAGCGGATCGCGACTCCGGGCTTGATCTTGTCGAACTCCTCGCCGACCATCTTGATCACGGGCGGCAGCTTCGGATCCATTGTCTTCTGGTTGGCGAGCCAGATCGAGATCGGGTCGGCGTTGAAGATGTAGGCGGCGTCTGCGCCCATGCCTTCTTTCAGCTTCTCGTAGACGCCGTAGCCGGCGCCATGTCCCATCAGCGCGCCGAACTTCAATCCCTGCTCGCGGGCCTGGCGCAGCAGCAGCGTGATGTCGGGGTTATAGCCGGTGTGGAAGATGACATCGGGCTTGGCGCGCTTCAGCTTGGTCACCAGCGCGGAGAGATCAGGCGCGGTCGCCGAGTAACCTTCCTTCAGCACGACGTTGAAGCCGGCCTTCTTCGCACCGGCCTCATTGCCCTTGGAGACGTCGACGCCATAGGCACCGTCCTCGTGGATGATGGCGACGCGAAGGTCCTTCGGCTCCTTGCCGAACTTCTCCTTGGCGTTCTGCGCGATGAAATCCATCGTCATCATGCCGAACTGGTCGCCGCTCGCCTGCGGGCGGAACACGTATTTGTAGCCCTTCTCGTTGAAAACGGCCGACGAGATGCAGGTCGTGATCCACATGAACTTCTTGAGCTGCTCGACACGGGCCGCGACCGGCACGCATTGCGCCGAGGAAAAGAAGCCGAGCACCATGTCGACCTTCTCTTGCTCGAGCAGGCGGACGGATTCGTTGATGGCGATGTCAGGCTTGCTTTGCGCGTCGGCGTAGACGGCCTCGATCTTGTAACCCTCGACGCCGGTCTTGGCGAAATGATCGAGGATGATCTTTGCGCCGACATAGTTCAGCTCGGACCCGCCGCCCGCGAGAGGTCCGGTCAAATCAAAGACGACGCCGATCTTGATCTTCTTCTCTTTGCCTTGGTCTTGGGCCTGGGCGGACACCGCCAAGCCCGCCGCTGATATCGCGACCAACAGCCCACGTACCAAACGGGCAGCCATGCGCAGGCGCATCAAAACCTCCCTGGACGATTGTGCATCGCATTCTTGTTGCTCTTGCTTTTTTTCGCCCATCACATGGGCTGAGCGAAGCGATGTCAAGTCTTGGGCGTCAGCGAGAGGCGAACTGCTGCGCAATAAAGGCCGTGACAAATCGCGGCATGGTCGGCGTGAGATCATCCATCCCGCGCACGAGATGGATGGCCGACAGTTCGGGCTCGGCCTCGCGCGCCAGATTGGCCTCGATCCGGGCGCGGGCCACCTCGCCCGGCATATCCAGGTTGAGGACCTGAATCATCGCAATCGCACGGCCGGAGACGACGCAATGCCAGTCCGCCTCCGCTGCGTAGTCGTCGTCGGTCAAGCCGGTCTCCTCCGCGATCTCGCGGACGACGCTGCCGGGGATGTCGAGGGCACCAGCCCTGATGTCGTCGAGGTCGGGCGTTCCCGACGGGAAATAGATCCGGCCCGCATTGGCGGTGTGCTGCGCCATCTCGCCCATCACGAAGGCGCCGTCGGAGGTGCGCAGCGCGCCCATGCCAAAGCCGTTGAACACGGCCGGATCAGGAAAGCCCCAGTCGCGCCAGGCGAGGAAGCTGGCGAAATCGGTCTCGAAATAAGTCGCGGCGAGATGGCCGTCCGTGAACACGGCATCGCGCCCGAGCAGGACGCGACCGTTCCAAATCTTCGGCCGCTCGCGCTGCTTCTCGGCGAAATGCGCCGCGATCTCGGCGCGGCGCTCCTCGGCGAACGGCCACACGATCGGCCGCACCGCAAGATCAAGCGTCGCAACGCGATGAATGACCGGTGACGTCATGACGCCTGACTACTTCGCCTTCGCGTCAGCTATTTGGCATTCCCCGTCGTCTTCTTGGCCTGATCGACGAATTTGTTGGTGAAGGTCTTGCTGACGTCGATCTTGGCGTTCGCCACCTCGGGCGAACCGACGCTGAACACCGCAAGCACGGCCTCCGCGCCCTTCGGGTCCATCTTGCCGGTTTCGGAGAACATCGGGATCGTGTTCTTCAGCGCGGCGAGATAGAGATCCTTGTTCTTGCCGACCGCCTCCTCCGGCATCTTCGCCATGATCTCCTCGGGCGAGTGCGAGTGGATCCAGGTCAGCGTCGCCAGGATCGCATTGGTGAGCGCCTGCGTCTCCTTCGCGTGGCCGTTGACCCAGGCCGCCGTCGAGTATAGCGCGCCGCCCGGATATTCGCCGCCGAACGTCTCGAGCGTGTCCTTCTGGGTGCGGGTGTCCGAAAGGATGCGCAGATCCTTATGGCTGCCCTGGAGCACGGTGACGGAGGGATCGAGCATCACGGCCGCGTCGATCTGGCCCTGCTCCATAGCGGCGACCGCGGTGGCGCCGAGGCCGACGCCGATTACGGGGGTGCCGGCGGGATCGAGACCATTCTTCTTGAGCATGTATTTGAGGAAGAAGTCGGTGGAGGAGCCGGGGGCACTCACGCCGACCTTCTTGCCGGCAAGATCCTTCACCGACTTGATGTCGTTGGTCCGAGAGGGCGCAACCACCAGCACGAGGCCGGGATAGCGGTCATAGACCACGAAGGCCTGAAGCTCCTGCTTCTTGGCGGCGAGGTTGACGCAATGGTCGAAATAGCCGGAGACGACGTCGGCACTGCCGCCGAGCACGGCCTTGAGCGCGTCAGAGCCGCCCTTGAGGTCGACCAGTTCGACACTGACGCCGGCCTTCTCGTACTCACCGAGCTGCTTGGCCAGCACGGTGGGCAGATAGCACAGGCAAGAGCCGCCGCCGACCGCGATGGTGACCTTGCTTTGCGCCGCGGCAAGCGAGGTGGTGAGCGTCAGCGCGAGCAGCGCGCCGGCGAGCCTGGCAATCGTGTTCTTCATTGGTTTCCTCCGTTCGGCCGGCCGCACCATAGAGCAGCGGGGCTGGCTTGAGAAGCACCGCCTAAGTGGGCTGGCCATCGGCCTTTCGGCGCAATAGCATGCCCAAACAAGAACAATCTTGATGGGGAGGATCATCCATGAATCGCCTTGCTGCCGGGCTGTCGATCGCCGCCTTGCGGGAGAGGTCGGCGCGAAGCGCCGGGTGAGGGTTCTGTCCTCTTGAGGATTGTCCCGTCGCGGAGACACCCGCTCCCAGCCCTCCCCCGCAAGCGGGGGAGGGAGCAAACCTTCCATGAGGCTTGCAATCAAATCACTCTCATCGCGCCCTAGCCGCGACCGTCCGCCGCTGTCGGCCGCCACACCAAGAGACGGCGCTCCACCAGCGTCACCCCAAAGTCGATCAGGATGACGAAGGCCGACAGCACGAACATGCCGGCGAACACGCCGGCGACGTCGAAGATGCCTTCGGCCTGCTGAATGAGATAGCCGAGCCCAGCCGCCGATCCCAGATATTCGCCGACGACCGCGCCGACGACGGCGAAGCCGACCGAGGTGTGCAGGGAGGAGAACATCCAGGACAGCGCCGAGGGCCAATAGACGTGCTGCATCAATTGACGCTCGCTCATGCCGAGCATGCGGCCGTTGTCGAGCACGGTACGGCTGACTTCCTTCACGCCCTGATAGACGTTGAAGAACACGATGAAGAACACCAGCGTGACGCCGAGCGCGACCTTGGACCAGATGCCGAGGCCGAGCCACAGCGCGAAGATCGGCGCCAGCACGACGCGCGGCAGCGCGTTGACCATCTTGACGTAAGGGTCGAACACGGCTGCGACCAGCGGCTGGCGCGCAAACCAGAAGCCGACCAGCACGCCGCCGAGCGATCCGATCACGAACGCCAGGATCGATTCTGCCAGCGTGATGCCGAGATGCTTCCAGATCACGCCGGACGCGAACCACTTCACGATCTGACTGAACACGTCGAACGGGTTGGAGAAGAAGAACGGCGGCAGCAGGATCTTGCCGAACACGGGGACGGTCGACAGCACTTGCCACAGCACAATGCAGACGACCGCGACCAGGACTTGCAGCGCAAGCAGCGTCGGGCGCGACATCAGACCGCCTCCTTCGCGTGCGTGGACTGCTCGTAACCCTTCATCACCTCGTCCTTCAGCACGCTCCAGATCTCGCGATGCAGTGAGTGAAACTCCTTGTCGAGCCGCACCTCGAAGATGTCGCGCGGGCGCGGCAAGCTGACGCGCCAGTCGCCGATGATGCGCGAGGATGGCCCCGCCGACATGATCACGACGCGATCGGCCAGCGCGATCGCCTCTTCGAGGTCGTGGGTCACGAACAGCACCGCCTTGCGGTCGGCGTTCCAGAGGTCGAGCAGCAGGTTGCCCATGACCTGCCGCGTCTGCGCATCGAGCGGCCCGAACGGCTCGTCCATCAGCAGGATCTTTGGATCGCGGATCAGCACCTGTGCCAGCGCCACGCGCTTGCGCTGGCCGCCGGAGAGCATGTGCGGATAGCGGTTCGCGAAGGCGCCGAGGCCGACGGAGGTCAGCCATTTCTGCGCCCGCGGCAGCGCTTCGGAACGCGGCGTGCCCTTGATCTCGAGCCCGATCGCGACATTGTCGAGCGCGGTCTTCCACGGGAACAAGGCGTCGGCCTGGAACAGGTAGCCGGCATCCCGGTTCAGCCCTGCGAGCGGCTGGTCGAATATCCTGACGCTGCCGGCTGCGGGCTTGAGCAGCCCGGCGGCAACGTTGAGCAGCGTGGATTTCCCGCAGCCGGTCGGGCCGACAATGGCGACGAACTCGCCCTGCGCCACCGCGAGATGGGCTTTCTCAACCGCCGTATAGACCCGCCCGTCTCCGAGGCGGAACGCGACCTTGGCATCTTCCAGCGCCACTGCCGTGGGCGTCGTCATGTGCTTCCTCCAAACCTGGACCGATGCCTTAGCCGCTCGCGCGGCCAAGTTCAATCAAGGCGCCAAGCGTGCTACGCATGGGTTGCCGGGCGCTCTTACCCTCCCCTGGAGGGGGAGGGTCGCTGGGCATGTAGCGAAGCGAAATGCACAGCGGGGTGGGGTGACGGTCTTTCCACGTCCAACACTACCCGTGTTGAGAGATCACCCCACCCCGCCCGCGCTTCGCGCGAGCGACCCTCCCCCTCCAGGGGAGGGTAAAGAAGAATGAGCCGCGTCGGATGTCTCCCAAGCCAGCAATCAGCTACGTCCGCGTCACCAAGAAATTCGGCTCCCTCACAGCCGTCGACGATGTGTCGCTCGACATCGCCGAAGGCGAGTTTGTGGCCATCGTCGGCGGCTCGGGCTCCGGCAAGACCACCCTGCTGCGGCTCGCCAACCGGCTGATCGAGGCGGATGGCGGCACGATCACGGTCGAGGGCGAGGACGTGCAAAACGTCGATCCGGTCGCGCTGCGGCGGCGGATCGGCTACGTCTTCCAGGCCGGCGGGTTGTTTCCGCATTTGAGCGTTGCCGACAATATCGGGATCACGCCAAAGCTGCAGGGCGTGTCGGCTACGGATATCGCCGTGCGTATCGACGAACTGCTGGAGCTCGTGCAGCTCGACCGTGCCGCGCATCGCGACCGGCTGCCGGAAGAGCTCTCGGGTGGTCAGCGCCAGCGCGTCGGTGTGGCGCGGGCGCTCGCGGCAAAGCCCCGCATCATGCTGATGGACGAGCCGTTCGGCGCGCTCGATCCCCTCACCCGCGATGCGCTCGGCGAGGATTTTCGGGACCTGCACCGCAAGCTCGGACTGACCACCGTGATGATCACGCATGACATGACGGAGGCGATTTTGCTGGCCGACCGCATCGCGGTGATGCGCGCTGGAACGCTGCTCGCCCAGGGCACGCCGGCAGAGCTGTCGAAGAGCGGCGAGGCCTATGTGCTGGAGCTGTTGCGCACGCCCCGGCGCCAGGTCGAGCGATTGAACGCGCTGTTGCCGCAGGACGGTGGGGCATGAGCTTCTTCACCGACCCGCGCTGGGGCGAGGCGCTGTCGCATTTGCCCGACTATCTCGGCAACCATGTGCGGGTGAGCCTTGCCGCGCTCGCGCTCGGTCTCGCCGTCAGTCTGCCGCTGGCAATCCTGACGCGCAATCGCCCGGCGCCACGCGGCATGCTGCTCGCGTTCGCCAGCATCGTGCAGACCGTGCCTGGGCTGGCGCTGCTTGCGCTGTTCTATCCGCTGCTGCTGCTGGCGGCTTCCGTCACGCTCGCCTGGTTCGGCTTCACCTTTTCCGCCTTTGGCTTCCTGCCGGCGGTGCTGGCGCTCGCGCTCTATTCCATGCTGCCGGTGCTGCGCAATGGCATCACCGGTCTCAACGGCATCGATCCGGCGCTGCTCGAAGCCGCCAAGGGTGTCGGCATGACCGCACGGCAGTCGCTTCTCATGGTCGAACTCCCGCTGGCGCTGCCGGTGATGATGGCGGGCATCCGCACCGCCGCGGTGTGGGTGATCGGCACGGCGACGCTGTCGACGCCGATCGGGCAGACCAGCCTCGGCAACTACATCTTTGCCGGGCTTCAGACCCAGAACTGGGTGTTCGTGCTGTTCGGTTGCCTGGCCTCGGCCCTGCTCGCGCTTGCGGTCGATGAGTTGCTCGGCCTGATCGAGACCGGCCTGCGCCAACGCAGGCGCATGCGCGCCGGGCTCGGCGCGATCGGGATCGCCGCACTTGTCGCTGCCACGCTGGTGCCGACGCTGGGACGCTCGTCACAGAGCTACGTCGTCGGCGCCAAGACTTTCGCCGAGCAATATGTGCTGTCGGCTCTTCTGAGGGACCGCCTCCAGGCCGCCGGTCTTTCCGCGACCGCGCGATCCGGCCTCGGCTCCAGCGTGGTCTTCGAGGCGCTGAAGGCCGGCGACATCGATCTCTATGTCGACTATTCCGGTACGCTCTGGGCCAACCAGCTGCATCGCACCGACATTAAGCCGCGCGCAGAGTTGTTGGCAGAGCTGAAGACAGCCCTCGCGAAAGAGAACATCACCTTGCTCGGCGAGCTCGGATTCGAGAATGCCTATGCGTTGGTGATGCCGAGAGGGCGCGCCGAGGCGCTAGGCATCCGCAACATCGCCGATCTCGCCGCGCACACATCGACGATGTCGATCGCCGGCGACTACGAGTTCTTCTCGCGCCCCGAATGGGCCGCGCTGCAAAAGGCCTACGGCCTTTCCTTCCGCGCCCAACGCCAGATGCAGCCGGACTTCATGTATGCCGCGGTCGCCAGCGGCGAGGTCGATGTGATCGCCGGCTACACCAGCGACGGCCTGATCGCGAAATACGATCTCGTCGCGCTCGACGATCCCAGGCACGCGATCCCGCCCTACGACGCGATCCTGCTGTTCGCGCCGAAGCGAGCCGGTGACGAGCGATTGCAGGCTGCGCTCAAACCGCTTCTCAGCAGGATCGACATCGCCACGATGCGCGAAGCGAACTTGCGCGCCAGCGGCAACGACGCGAATTCGTCGCCCGATGCGGTGGCGAAGTGGCTGTGGGAGAAGGTGGGCGGGCGGTAGGACCGGATTTCGTAGGGTGGGCAAAGGCGCGTAAGCGCCGTGCCCACCGTCTTTGGACACGCGCGACAAGATGGTGGGCACGCTTCGCTTTGCCCACCCTACGATCTGGGGCTGGCGCAGCGATCAGCACTACAGCCCCTTGATCATCCCCGCTTCGATCAGCAGCCGGTTCAGCCGCCGCGCCTCGGCGCCATGCTTGCAGCTGTAGAAGATGCCCTTGCAGCGGAGCATGATCTCCTTCTGCTCGGCGAAGGACGGATCGAGCGGGATGCCGGCGGCCTCCTGGATCACCAGCGGCAGATACGGGCCGTCGATCGTGTCCATCACGGCGTCGCTTCTGACCGGCTCGAAATTGACGGCGTCGATCGCATAATAGGTTGCGTAGAGACGCGGATCGTAAGCGTCGAGCTTCTTGCCGAGAGCGCCCTCGTCGAGCCCGGGCTCGAGCAGGTTCGGCGCGAATTCCGGCTGGTGATCGCCGTAGCGCACGATCAGGAAAGGTTCGCCAGGAAAATTCTTCTTCAGGCCGGCGACGAAAGTCCTGTACTGCTCGGCGCTCATCGCCTGGCGGCGCAGATATTCGTCGATCGACGGCACGTTGCCGGGCGCGCGCCAGTTCGGCATCAGGTCAGGACGGAAGCGCGTCTCCCAGGGGAAATGATTGGCGCCGAGATAGATGAAGGTGAACAGCGGCTTGTTCGGCGGCTGTTGCCCCATCAGCTGGAGCGCCTTGTCGTAGAAGAAGGAGTCCGGTTCGACGTCCTTGGCGCCGAGATCCTTCGAGTCGAGGAAGCGTTCGATGCCGGTCGTCATCTGGAAGCTGCGCGCGCCCATGAAGCCGCCATGGGCGGGATAGAGCGACATTGTGTCGTAGCCGCAACGGCGCAGCGCCAATGGCAAGCCGCGCTCGACGCGGTTCGAGGCGATGCGCGTCACGAAATAGGCGAAGCGGCCGAACGAACGCGAGGAGAGCCCCGCAAGCACGTTGTATTCGGTGAACCAGCTCGGCCCGCCATTGCTCTCGGCCAGGAACGTGCGCTGCTTGCCGTCCCAGGACTTGAAGTGGTCGCCATAGCGCGGCGGCACCTTGATGCCCTGCGCGGCGCGAATGTCGAAGCTCGATTCATCGTGGATCATGATGATGTTGGGCCGGCGGCCCGCAGGGTGGCACTCATCGACCAGCGGCACGTTGAGCCGCTCGTTGGTCGCGGCGGCGGATTCCATGAAACCGTACTGCACGAAGTCGGCGACCGCGGTGACGCCGGAGCGGAAGAATTTCGAGAGATAGCCGTCGTCGTAATAGCCGCGCCAGGCTTCGTCCGGATGATAGAGCGAATAGCCCACCAACGCGGCAAGGCAGGCGAGCTTGCAGGCGAGCGCCGGCAGACGGCGGATGCGGAACGGATCGAGCCACCACAGCGCATACATCAGCGGCAGCGTGACGAGGCCGGCCAGGATCACCGACCAGCGCAAATTTGGGAAGATCGTGAACAGGAACGCGACGGTGTCGCGGTCGATCATCATCAGGTCGATGAAGTTGACCGTCATCTGCACGACGTCGTGCTTGAGCCGGGACAGCAACACCAGCACGACGACCATGGTCAGCGACAGCGCGCCCGATAGCGCCGGCCGCCGCAGCAGCGTGATCCAGAAGAAATTGAGGATGCCCCAGGCCAGCGCGAAGGAGAGGCGCGAGCCGAAATCGGTCTCGGTCTCGTACATCAGCGCGATCGCTGCGAAATGTGGCGCTGTGACCGCGAGCAGCCGCCAGATGCCGAGCGCGGCGACGCTCGCCAGCACGGCGGTGGTGGCAGAAGGACCTGGATTGGGCGCGGACGCCATCGACGACACGCAACTTCTGGTCCGGCGCGGTGATGCGAGGCCGTCTGGCCGGCCTCGAGACGGCTAGCGGCGCCCGGCGCAGCCGGAAGCCTGCGCCGTGTCATAAAACTGTAATGGAACAGCCACGGTCAGGCAACGCGTCCGGCGATTCGACTTTCGCTTATTGTTAGCGGGAGACGTGGGCCGCAAGCCCGGCAAGCCGCTGCTCGCAACGTCAGGGCTTGGCGATAGGATGGACGGCCAAGACGAGCTGAACGTCGGTCACCCCTGCGGCAGCAGCCCGAGGCGCTTGGCGATGATGCGGTCCAGCGTCCGTTTCGGCAGCAGGGCGCCGATCAGATGGCGGAGCGGGTCCGGCGTGATCTGGTAGCGCACCTTTGGTCTTGCCGCCGTCAGCGCCTCGAACACCACTTCGGCGATACGCTCGGCGGGCAGGCCCTTGGCGCCGATGTCCATCATGAACGCCATCGCCTTGTTCAGCGCCGGCAGATAGGGCGAGTTCTGGTAGACGGAGAGGTCGATCTCTTCGGCCTTGCTCCAGATCGGCGTCTTCACCGCGCCGGGGGCGACGATGATGACGTCGATACCGAACAGCATCAGCTCGCGGCGCAGGCTCTCCGACAGGCCCTCGATGGCGTGCTTGGAGGTGCTGTAAGGTGCCGACAGCGGATTGCCGTTCTTGCCGGCGACCGAGCTGATCATCACGATCCGGCCCTTCGGCCCCTTCAGCGCGGGGTCTGCACCGAGCAGCGGCCCGAACGCCTGCGTCGCGATGACCGGGCCGATGACGTTGACATCCATCTGGCGGCGGAAATCGTCGGCCGACAATTCGAGCACGGGGCCGGCGACCGCGATGCCTGCATTGTTGACGAGCCCCGCCAGCGTCTCGCCGCCCAGCGCCTCGCGAACTTTTCGCGCAGCAGCGAGGACTGCTGCCTCGTCGGTGACGTCGAACAACAACGGCGTGAAATTGGTGCCGAACTCACTCTTGAGCCGGTCGGCGTCGGCCTGCTTGCGGACACTGCCGAACACGCGATAGCCACGCCCGATCAGAAATTTCGCAACGGCCCAGCCAATGCCGGTGGATGCGCCGGTGACGACGACAGATCGCATGGTTCCCTCCCCTCGAGTTCCCGCAATCATATGCAGGAGGAAGGTGCTGGGGCGCAATGCCGCCCAGCTGGCAAGTCCGCGCAGCAGGTGTCAGTTCTTAAGATGAATCGGCGCGCGAACGTTGCGACATAAAGTCGAAGGCGCGTTAAAAAGGCGGATGAAGAGCCGAATCCTTGGCTCTGACGACGCAGCGCTTTTGACGATCAGGAAGTTCTAAGAAGCCTTGAAAAACGACGCGAGACCAAGAATGTGGTTTAAGCGTCAGTTCTTGGCGATCGAGCAGCGCGTCAACTCGCGAAGAATTTGAATGAAGCAACTATGCTTCCCGCGAGAAGAAAAGAGCGAGACCGCTGTCTGCGATTGCTCGACCCTAATCGCGAAGGTTTAAGATTTGGTGTGACGAGCGAAGCTTGTGTTCGCTCGTGTCCCGGACAAGCGAAGCGGAGCCCAGAGCCGGGACCACCCAGAGGCCGCATTGGACCCCGGATCAGCAGCGCATCACCAGAGTGCTGCGCTGCGTCCGGGGCACGACGGCTTAGTTCTTCGACTTATCGACAAGCGCGCCCTTCTTGATCCAGGGCATCATGTCGCGCAGCTTCGCGCCGACTTCCTCGATCGGGTGTGCCGCGAGCTTGGCGCGGGTCGCCTTGAACGAAGTCTGGTTGACCTTGTTCTCGAGCATCCAGTCGCGCGCGAACTTGCCGCCCTGGATGTCGGCGAGAACCTTCCGCATCTCCTTCTTGGTCTCGTCGGTGATGATGCGCGGACCGGTGACATACTCGCCGTATTCGGCGGTGTTGGAGATGGAGTAGTTCATGTTGGCGATGCCGCCTTCATAGATCAGGTCGACGATCAGCTTCACTTCGTGCAGGCACTCGAAATAGGCCATCTCCGGGGCGTAGCCGGCTTCGACCAGGGTCTCGTAGCCGCCCTTGATCAACTCGACCAGACCGCCGCAGAGCACCACCTGCTCGCCGAACAGGTCGGTCTCGCACTCTTCCTTGAAGGTGGTCTCGATGATGCCGGCACGGCCGCCGCCGATGGCGGACGCATAGGACAGGCCGAGGTCATGGGCATTGCCCGAGACATCCTTCGCGATCGCGATCAGGCAGGGCACGCCGCCGCCGCGCTGATACTCCGAGCGCACGGTGTGGCCGGGGCCCTTCGGCGCGATCATCAGCACGTCGAGGTCGGCGCGCGGGTCGAGCAGGTTGAAGTGGACGTTGAGGCCGTGCGCGAATACGAGGGCGGCGCCCTTCTTCATGTTGTCGTGCAGGTGCTCGCGGTAGATATCGCCCTGGAGCTCGTCCGGGGTCAGCATCATGACGAGGTCGGCCCATTTGGCGGCTTCGGCGACTTCCATCACCTTGAAGCCGGCGTTCTCCGCCTTCTTCGCCGAGGCAGAGCCTTTGCGCAGCGCAATCGCCACCTCCTTGACGCCGGAGTCCTTCAGGTTGAGCGCATGGGCGTGGCCCTGGCTGCCATAGCCGACGATGGCGACCTTCTTGCCCTTGATCAGGTTCAGGTCGGCGTCGCGATCGTAATAAACACGCATAGTTCGTTTCCTCGTTCGGGGCCGGAATCGGCCGATGGTCAGGTCTTTCGAAGGTGAATTGACGGATTTCGGGGGCTGTCTAGAGCATTTTAGGGCCCCTGGGAAACCCGTTTCTGCATGGAAATCTGCGGCATCATGCATCCATGAAGACGGGATAGAGGGAAGCGAGCAGCAGCACCGCCATAAGGATATTGAAGGCGCGGACCAGCCGCTCTGAGGTCAGGACCGGCCGCAATGCGGAGCCGAACAGAGCCCAGACCATGGTCGAGACCGTGCCGACGAGCAGGCTGATCAGGGTCTGGATTGCGATGTTGAGCGGGAATTGGGCGATCGCCGCGTAGGCGGTAATGGTGCCGATCACGATCACCCAGCCTTTGGCGTTGATCCATTGGAACATCGCCGCGCCCCAGAAGGTCATTGGGCCGCGGCCGCCCCCCTCGCCCGGCTTGGTCGGACCGGACATGGCGATCGCGGCGGCGAGATAGATCAGGTAGGCCGCACCGGCATATTTCAGGATGGTCTGGAGGATCGGATAGGCCAGGAACACGGTGCCGAGCCCGAGGCCGACCGCGGCCACCATGAAGGCAAAGCCGATGACGATCCCGACGATGTGGGGGATGGTGCGCCGGAAGCCGTAGGTCAGGCCGGAGGACAGCAGCATGATGTTGTTCGGCCCGGGCGTGAAGTACATCACGACCATGAAGATGAGAAAGGCATAGAACAGCGATTGGGACATGCTCACCTCACGCGACTTTGGGCAGCGGCTCTTCAGGCAACGCCTTGGGCCGCTTCGCCAGCACCATCACCGCGATACCGCCGATTACGGTCAGCATGCCGGCGAGCCTTAGGGGTCCGAACCGCTCGCCGAACACGACGCTTGAGGCCGCCGATCCCACGAACGGCACCAGCAGCGCGAACGGCACCACCTGGGCGGCTGGATAGTCGCGCAGCAGCCGACCCCACAGCCAATAGGCGATGCTCGTCGAGACACCGCCGAGCGCCAACATGCAGAGAGCCGACGTCAGCGATATGTGGGTCAGCGTCGACGCCGGGCCGTTGGCGATAAGCGCCAGCGCGAACAGCGGTATCGCCGAGGCGAGACACAACCACGCGAACAGGTCGAACATGGGCACGCCGCGGGCGCCACGCAGCAAGAGATTGCCGACGGCAAAGCTGACTGGCGAGATCATCAGCACCGCAAACGCAGCAGCGCTGAAATCATATCCGACAGTGCCGCAGATCATCAGAAGACCGATCGCAGCAATGCCGATGCCGAGCGCCTGCATCGGCGTCGGCCGCTCCCCGAATGCGAGCGCGGCAAAGCCGATGGTGAACAGCGCCTGGCTCTGCACGACGACACTGGTCAGCCCCACCGGCACGCCATGGGCGATGCCATAGGCCTGGGACAGGAACTGGCCGAGAAACAGCGTGAAGCTGATCGCGATCAGGAGCGGCCAGGCAACCTTCGGCTTGCGAATGAACAGACACGGCACGGCAGCAATGGCGAAGCGTAGCGCCGTCATCAACTCCGGCGACAGTTCGTCGAGGGCGATCCGGCTCGCCACGAAGGCAAGCCCCCAGATGATCGCCACCACGATGGCGATGAGGATGTCGGCCGGCTTCATTGTTGTTCCCGGTTCTGCACTGTCGTGCAGCCCTGTTACTTTTTCTGTCTAGCCTTGCTCGCCGGCTTTCGGTTTCCGCAGCAGATAAGTGCCGTGCATGGGGGCGTGATAATCGGCCGAGACCAGCGTGAAGCCGACGTCGGTCAGCATCCGCTCCATCACCCAGCCGAAGGTGGAATATTCGTCGCGCATGTGCGTGACGACGCCTTCGCGCGAAAAGTCGTGGTTTTTGATCTGGAAGTCCGCCCATTGCTCGACATCGCGCTCGATCGCATCTGGCATCGAAGCGTAGACGATATCGCGCAGGTAGAAGCTCGCGCCCGGCTTCAGCGCGCGATAGATCCGCAATATCGCCACCGCCTTCCAGAAGTCCGGCAGATGATGCAGCGTGAACTCGCTGACGATCAAATCGTAGGATTCCGGCCGGTAGGAGAAGCTCAGCAGGCCCGCCGACTGGGTGCGGACCGGCGCCTTGCGGTCACGTGCATAGATTTCGGCGAGCGCCAGCATCGCGGGCGAGATGTCGATGGCATCGACCTCGGCGCCCATCAGCGCCGCTTCGGTAGCGAGCACGCCGTTGCCGCAGCCGATATCGGCGATGCGCCAGCCGCGCTGGACTCCGAGCATTTTCAGCGCGGCGCGCGCCCGCAGATCGGCATCGTCATGGCTGTCATAGATCGACGCCACCGCGGGCTCGATCCCCATCCGGTTCCGCTCGTTATAGTACCAGTCGCGCGCCAGCATGGTTCACATTCCTTCAGGCCCGCGGCCAATCGCGGCAACGCCGGTGCGCGACACCTCGACGAGGCCGAGCGGACGCATCAGGTCGATATATTGGTTGATCTTGTCCGTATTGCCTGTGATCTCGAACACGAAGCTCTCGGTGGTGGCATCGATCACGCGGGCGCGGAACGCATCCGCCAGCCTGAGCGCCTCGACGCGGTGCTCGCCCTGCCCGCGCACCTTCACCATGGCGAGCTCGCGCTCGATCGAGCGCTTGGTCTGAGTCATGTCGACGACGCGATAGACCGGGATCATGCGATCGAGCTGGTGCTTGATCTGCTCGATCACCATCGGCGTGCCGGTGGTGACGATGGTGATGCGCGACAGATGCTTCTGGGCCTCGGTCTCCGAGACCGTGAGGCTTTCGATGTTGTAGCCGCGGCCCGAGAACAGGCCGATGACGCGCGCGAGCACGCCCGGCTCGTTCTGCACGAGCACCGCGAGCGTGTGCGTCTCGTTGGGATCGTGGCGGTCCTCGATGAAGTAGGCAGATGCCGGCTGGTTCATTGTCGTCCCCTCAAATGTCTCTCGTCACGCCCTGCGAAAGCGGGCATCCAGCGTTCACCGGCCGGGATTTTCACGCAGGCCGCGGCGTGCTGGATCGCCCGGTCGAGCCGGGCGATGACAGCGGAGCTTGTGAACATCGCGCTCAAACCAGCGCCTTGCCGGCGGCGAATGCCTTCGCGGTAGCCTCGTCGTTGGCCTGCTCAGGCAACAGCATCTCGTTGTGCGCCTTGCCGGAGGGGATCATCGGGAAGCAGTTTTCCAGCGCCGCGACGCGGCAGTCGAACAGCACCGGGCGCTTGACCGCGATCATCTCCTTGATGGCGCCCTCGAGATCGGCGGGCTTGTGCACCTGGAGGCCGACGCCGCCATAGGCTTCCGCGAGTTTGACGAAGTCCGGCAGCGCCTCCGAATAGGAATGCGACAGGCGGTTGCCGTGCAGCAGCTGCTGCCACTGCCGCACCATGCCCATGTACTGGTTGTTCAGGATGAAGATCTTGATCGGCAGCTCGTACTGCACCGCCGTCGACATCTCCTGCATCGTCATCTGCACCGAGGCATCGCCCGCGATGTCGATGACGAGGCTGTCGGGATGGGCCACCTGCACACCGATGGCCGCAGGCAGGCCGTAGCCCATGGTGCCGAGGCGCCCGACGTCATCCAGCGATGCGGCTCCTCGAAGCCGTAGAACTGCGCCGCCCACATCTGGTGCTGGCCGACCTCGGTCGTGATGTAGGTATCCTTGCCACGCGTCAGCTCGAACAGGCTCTGGATCGCGTGCTGCGGCAGGATGACGTCGTTGCTCTTCTTGTAGTAGAGCGAGTTGCGGGCACGCCACTGCGCGATCTGCTGCCACCACGACTTGATGTCGGGCTTCTTCGCCTCCGCCTTGAACACCTGGAGGATGTCGCCGAGGATGTTGCCGCAGTCGCCGATGATCGGCACGTCCACGCGGATATTCTTGTTGATCGAGGACGGATCGATATCGATGTGGATCTTCTTCGAGCTAGGGGAGAACGCATCGACGCGGCCGGTGATGCGGTCGTCGAAGCGCGCGCCGACGCACAGCATGACGTCGCAATCATGCATGGTCATGTTGGCTTCGTAAGTGCCGTGCATGCCGAGCATGCCGAGCCAGTTCTTGCCGGACGCCGGATAGGCGCCGAGGCCCATCAGCGTGGAGGTGATCGGGAAGCCGGTGACCTCAACCAGCTCGCGCAAGAGCTTGGTCGCCTCCGGGCCGGAATTGATGACACCGCCGCCGCTGTAGATCACCGGGCGCTTGGCGTTGGCGAGCAGCGCCACCGCCTTGCGGATCTGCGTCGCATCGCCCTTCACGCGCGGCGCATAGGAGCGGTGCACGTCGGACTTGCGCGGTGGATGATAGGTGCCGGTCGCGAATTGCACGTCCTTGGGAACGTCGACCAGCACCGGACCCGGCCGGCCGGAGGTCGCGACGTAGAACGCCTCGTGCAGCACCTTGGCGAGATCGTTGACGTCACGCACCAGCCAATTGTGCTTGGTGCAGGGGCGCGTGATGCCGACGGTGTCGCATTCCTGGAAGGCGTCGTTGCCGATCAGATGCGTCGGCACCTGGCCGGAGATGCAGACCAGCGGGATCGAGTCCATCAACGCGTCGGTCAGCGGCGTCACCATGTTGGTGGCGCCGGGGCCGGAGGTCACCAGAGCGACGCCCGGCTTGCCGGTCGAGCGCGCATAGCCCTCGGCGGCATGGCCCGCACCCTGCTCATGGCGGACCAGGATGTGCTGGACCTCGCTCTGCTGGAAGATCTCGTCATAGATCGGAAGCACCGCGCCGCCGGGATAGCCGAAAATGTCGGTCACGCCGTGATCGATGAGCGCGCGGACGATCATCGCGGCGCCGGTCATCTGGTTCGGATCGTGGCTCTTGTCGCTCATTGGCTTGCTCCGGATGCGCTGTTGTCAGCGGCTTCGTTCGTGTCGGGTTCGGGAAATAAAAAAGGCCCCGAAGAGGGCCCACGCACACCGCCTGTCTTGTGGATGGCAGCTAGCCACCCCCGGCGGTGTGCCTGGGTACGACGGCGATAAGGAGTTTGGTAATAATGTTACGCATGGCAGGCGCCCGGCTTCCCAAAGGTTGCGCGAAACATAGCGGCCAAAGCCTGGATGTCAAGGCAATGCGGCCGTTCCCGCGCGATTTTGGCAGTGTAGCGGTGTTCCCGGGGTTCGGCGAGAGGTAAATTCGGGAACCGGGCACAAAAGCACGTCAGTCCGAGTCCGCACTCGCCGCCGCGAGCCATCCCCTCGCCTCCTCCGGCTTGACCCATTCGAACTCCGGCAATTGGTGCCGGAACCAGGTGAACTGGCGCTTGGCGTAATGGCGGGTGTCGGCGCGCCCGATTGTGGCTGCTTCGTCCAGGCTGAGCTCACCGCGCAGATGCCGGATCAGCGCCGGCACGCCATGGGCCTTCATGGCCGGCAGCAGCGGATCGAGATGTCTGGCGGCCAGCCGCTCGACCTCCCCCAGCGCGCCGGCGCCCAGCATGGCATCGAAGCGGGCATCGATGCGGGCATAGAGCTCGTCGCGCCCGGGGGCGAGAAACACCGCGCGAAAGCTGTCCTTCGGCAGCAACTGCGGCTGGCCCTCATGGTGCCAGTCGAGCAGCGAACGGCCGGTCGCCTCGACCACTTCGAGCGCGCGCGCGATCCGGGTGCGGTCGCGCAGATTCAATCGTTCGGCCGCGCGCGGATCGCGGTGTGCGAGTTCCGCGTGCAGCGCCTCGACGCCGTTCCGCTCCAGCCGCGCGCGCACGTCCTCGCGCACCTCGGCGGGAATTGGCGGCACCACGGAGAGGCCCGCCGTCAGTGCCTTGAAATAGAGCCCGGTGCCGCCGATGAAGATCGGCAGGCGGCCTTCGGCCGTCGCCGCTTCCAGCACCTTCGCCGCGTCGCTGACCCAGGCACCGGCCGAGAAATTCACGGCCGCATCGACATGGCCATAGAGACGATGCGGTACGAGCGCCTCATCCGCCCTTGTCGGCCGTGCCGTGATGATGCGCAGGTCCCGGTAGACCTGCATGGAATCGGCATTGATGACGACACCGCCGGTGGCGAGCGCAAGCTCGAGCGCCAACGCCGACTTGCCGCTGGCGGTCGGGCCTGCGATAAGCACGGCCTTGCCAACATGCCTTCTGCTGACTTGCCCCTCGCTCACGAAAACCTCAAATGTCCCTCGTCGCCACGCTGATCTGCAATCCCGACAATCCTGCGCTCGACTCTACCATCGTCGACGGCGCCCGCGCCGTGCTGCCAAAGGCAGCTCCCGCGCACTGGCTGTTCGACGGAGTTGCGGTCGACATTCCCTTCGGCGCCGACAGTAACCTCGAAGGCGACCGCCACGCCATCGAGCAGCGGCTCCGCGAGCTTCGCGGCGACCTGCCCATCGACATCGTCGTGCAGCCAGTCGGCTTCCGGCGCAAGAAGCTTTTTCTCGCCGACATGGATTCCACCATGATCGGCCAGGAATGCATCGACGAGCTCGCCGACTTCGTCGGGGTGAAGGCGCATGTGGCCGCCATCACCGAACGCGCGATGCGCGGCGAGATCGAGTTCGAGCCGGCGCTGCGCGAGCGCGTTGCGCTGCTCAAGGATCTGCCCGCCAGCGCGGTCGACGAGGTGCTGGCCAAGCGCATCACGCTGACCCCCGGCGGCCGCGAGCTGGTCGCGACCATGCGCGCGCACGGCGCCTACACCTGCCTCGTCTCGGGCGGGTTCACGCTGTTCACGACCGCGGTCGCCGCCAAGCTCGGCTTCCAGGAAAACCGCGCCAACGAGCTGGTGGTGCGCGACGGCAAGTTCACCGGCGAGGTGAAGCAACCGATCTTGGGCCGCGCCGCGAAACTCGCGACGTTGGTGGATCTGATGGAATCGTTCGATCTCGACGATCTCGAGTCGGTCGTGGTCGGTGACGGCGCCAATGACCTCGGGATGATCCAGGCGGCTGGGCTGGGCGTGGCGTATCATGCCAAGCCGGCGGTGGCTGCTGCGGCGGCGGCGCGGATCGATCACGGCGATCTCACCGCGCTGCTCTATGCTCAGGGGTTTCGGCGCGAGGAGTTCGTGGAGGCTTAGCCTCTCCCATCGTCAGCCCTTGCTGCTGGCTCAGCAGCCGTAGGGTGGGCAAAGGCGCGCTTGCGCCGTGCCCACCACTCTTGCCGCGATGGTGGAAAGATGGTGGGCACGCTTCGCTTTGCCCACCCTACGAGACCGTACTGCGACTACTGCACGCTCAGCGCCACGAAGCGCAGCTCGCCGTCGGCATTGGAGACGAGCAGCAGCACCGACTTCTTGCCGTCCTTCTTGAGCTGGTCGACCCGCTTCTGGATCTCGGCGCCGCTCGACACCGCCTCCTGCGCCACCTCGACGATGACGTCTCCGGCGGAGAGCCGCTTCTCGGCGGCGTCGGAATTGGCGTCGACACTGGTGACGACCACGCCCTTGACGGTATCCTTGATCTTGTAGCGCGTGCGCAGATCCTTGCTCAGCGTTGCCAGATCGAGACCGAGCGCCTTCTGCGTCACCGGCTTCTCGGGCGCGGGCTCGTCGGTCTTCACCGCGGCCTGCACCTTCTCGGGATCCTGCAGACGGCCGAGGGTGACCTTCTTGGTCTGCTCCTGGCCCTTGCGGATGATGATCACGTCGACCTCCTTGCCGACCGCCGTGTCGGCGACGACGCGGGACAGATCCTTCGGGTCCTTGACGTCTTTGCCGTCGAACTTGACGACGACGTCGCCGGGCTCGATGCCGGCGGGCTTGGCCGGGCCCTTGTCGTCGACGCCGGCGATCAGCGCGCCACGCGCGGGCTTGATGCTGAGGCTCTCGGCGATCTCGTCGGTGACGCTCTGGATGCGCACCCCTAACCAGCCGCGGCGCAGCTCGCCGAACTGCCGGAGCTGGTCGACGACGCCCACGACGGTCTTCGACGGCACGGCGAAGCCGATGCCGATGGAGCCGCCGGAGGGCGAGATGATCAGCGTGTTGACGCCGATGACGTCGCCGTCGAGGTTGAACAGCGGGCCGCCGGAATTGCCGCGGTTGATGGAGGCGTCGGTCTGGATGTAGCTGTCATATGGCCCTGAAGAGATGTCGCGGTTCTTGGCCGAGACGATACCGGCCGTGACCGTGCCACCGAGACTGAAGGGGTTGCCGATCGCGACCACCCAGTCGCCGAGGCGCAGCTTGTCGGAGTCGCCGAACTTCACCGCGACCAACGGCTTCGGCGGCTTGATCTTGAGCACGGCGAGGTCGGTCTTCTTGTCGACGCCGACCAGTTCGGCCTTGATCTTGGTTCCATCGTTGAGAATGACGTGGATCTCGTCGGCATCGGCAATGACGTGGTTGTTGGTGACGACCACGCCTGATGTGTCGATGATGAAACCGGAGCCAAGCGAATTGGTCTTGCGCGGCGGGTTGTTGTCACCGCCTTTGCTGCCACCGCCGGGACCCCTGCGGTTCTTGAAGAAGTCGTCGAAGAACTCCTCGAAGGGCGAGCCGGGCGGCAGTTGCGGCATGGTGTTGCTGCCGCCGCCCTTGGCATCGACGGTCTGCGACGTGGAGATGTTGACGACCGCGTCGATCACCTTCTCGGCGACGTCGGCGATGCCGTCCGGCCCACGCGCATGAGCCGGCGTGCCGAATGCGCCGAATGCACCGATGGCGAGCGCGGCCAGCCCAGTTCGCACCCAATGGCGCAAGCGGGACGGGGCAATGGTGGCAGCGGTCATTGTGATCTCCAGAGAATAGGGGGTTCGGCGCCAGACTGCGCTCGAACGGGGGGACGGCGCAAGCGCAGAGCTTAACGGGTCTCAACACCCCGATAATACGGCGAAAACCAGTCGTTCGCCTTCACTTTGGCGTTGGCATGACGCCTAAACCGGGCGCCGCATCACCCAGATCAGGATCAGGCCGGCCACGGCCGAACCGATCCCGACCGCCCGCAGGATGTTGTCCGGCGTGGCGATGGCGCTCTTCATCGCCTTGCGCATCCAGTTGGGACTTGCCGCGAACATCAAGCCTTCGAGCACGAACAGGATGCCTAGGCCGATGAGGAAGTCGGCGAACGCAATGGACCTCATCGGAATGGAACCTCCCGTTGTGCTGTTCTTGTCTGGACAAAGGGCGGCCAGACCGGCCGCCCTTGTCTAGCTTACGGCTTCGCCGGCGTCTCGGTTGCCGTCTTGCCGGACGGGCTACCGAAGTACCGGAAGAAATCCGAGTCCGGCCGCAGCAGGAAGCGAGTGTCGCTCGAACGCAACCCGTTCTCATAGGCCGTCATCGACCGGTAGAAGGCGAAGAAATCGGCGTCCTTGCTGTAGGCTTCCGCAAACAGGCGGTTGCGCTCGGCATCGCCCGCACCGCGGGTCTGCTCGGCCTGCGAATTGGCTTCCGCGACGATGACGGTCGCCTCGCGGTCTGCCTTGGACTTGATCTCCTGAGCCTTCTGGCCACCTTGTGCACGGAACTCGGCGGCCTCGCGCTCACGCTCGGTTTTCATGCGCTGGTAGACCGCCTGGCTGTTCTGCTCCGGCAGGTCGGCGCGGCGGATCCGGACGTCGACGACCTGAATGCCGTAGCCATCGGCCTCGCGGTCGAGCTGGTCGCGGATGCGCAGCATCAGCTTTTCGCGGTCGTCGCGCACCACGTTGATGAAGCTAACCTCGCCGAGCACGCGGCGCAGCGCCGCGTTCAGGAGCGTGGTCAGCTGAATGTTGGCAGCCTGGATCGAGCCGACACTCTGATAGAACCGCAGCGCGTCCTTGATGCGGTAGCGCGCGAAGGCGTCGACCACCAGCCGCTTCTGGTCGGAGGCGATCGCTTCCTGTGACGGGTTCTCCAGGTCGAGGATCCGCTTGTCGATGTTGATCACCGAATTCCACGGCGCCTTGAAATGCAGGCCGGGCACGGTGACGACGTCGACAGGCTTGCCGAACTGGAGCACGATGGTCTGCTCGGTCTGCTGCACCGTGAACAGCGACATGTAGGCCACGATCAGGATCAGGAGCAGCCCGAGCAGCGAGACGAAACCTGTAACCGGAGACCTCATCGGCTGCCTCCGCTCGACTGCGGACCGGTCATAGGTGCCCGCTTGGGCGCCAGTTCGGGAAGCGGCAGATAGGGCACGACGCCTTGACCCGAGGGGCCGCCGTCATAGACGAGCTTGTCGGCGCCGCCGAGCACGCGCTCCATCGTCTCCAGATAAATCCGTTCTCGCGTCACATCGGGCGCCTTCTTGTATTCGTCGTACACTTTCAGGAAGCGCGCGCTCTGGCCCTTGGCCTCGGCGACCGCCTGCTCCTTGTAGCCTTCGGCGTCCTGGAGGATCTTGGCCGCCCGTCCGCGCGCCTGCGGGACCACCTGGTTGGCGTAGGTCTGCGCCTCGTTTTGCAGCTGCTCGAGATTGGCGCGTGCAGCCTGCACGTCGCGGAAGGCGTCGATCACCTGCGCCGGCGGATCGACCTTCTGCATCTGCACCTGGGTGATCAGAATGCCCGCGCCATAGCTGTCGAGGGTCTTCTGGATCAGCTCCTGCACGCCCTGTTCGGTGACATTGCGCGCCCCGGTCAGGATCGGCTGGATCTGCGAGCGGCCGATCACCTCGCGCATCGCGCTCTCGGCGACTGCCTTCACGGTGCCTTCGGGATTCTGGATGTTGAAGAGGAAGTCGCCGACGCCATCCGGCTTGATGCGCCAGAGCACGGTGAAGTCGACGTCGACGATGTTTTCGTCGCCGGTCAGCATCAGGCTCTCTTCCGGGACGTCACGTATGGAGCGGCCGCGCCGCGCCGGATCGTCGATCAGCGTCATGCCGATGGAGATGGTGTTGACGCGCAGCGCCTTGGGCAGCAGCACTGTCTCGATCGGATAGGGCAGATGGTAATTCAGGCCCGGCTGCACCGTGCGGACGTGCTTGCCAAAGCGCAGCACGACGCCAAGCTCTTCGGACTGCACGCGGAAGAAGCCTGACAGCAGCCAGAACGCGACGATGAGCAGGATGATCAGCGTGATGCCGACGCCGGAGAAATAGCCGCCGGGCATGATCTGCTGGAGGCGGTCCTGGCCGCGCCGCAGAAGGTCTTCCAGATCCGGCGGCCTCGGCCCGACCGGTTGCGGGCCTGAGCCCCATGGTCCCTTTGGACCCGAGCCCCACGGGCCACCGCCCTGATTCTTCCACGGCATACGACGCTCTCCTCGGCAGGGTGGAATTGCCCCCGCCCGCTTTGTCCGGTCCGGCTTTATAGGGGACGGGCAGGTCCCTTACAACGCAGCCCTGACCGTCTTTCGAGCTATGCTCGGGCACGAAAAAGTCAATGTAAACATTGGCGAATGCGGTTAATGGCCCGCCCGCCGACGATATGTCACATAGGAGAAGTCGGCGCTGTCGTCGGGGCCGGCAGGATGACGGATGCGTGCCACCTCATCCCACTCCGCCTTGTCGATGTCGAAATGCGTGTCGCCTTCGGGCCGCGCATGCACTTCAGTGATTTCGAGGCGATCGGCGCGATCGAGCAACTGCCGATAGATCTCGGCGCCGCCGATCACCGCGATCTCGGCGACCGAACGCCGCAGGGCGTCGCCCCGCGCAACCTCGCTCGCATCCGCCGCCGATGTCGTGACGATGGCCCCGATGGCGCGATAACCCGCATCGCGCGTGATCACGATGTTGGTGCGGCCCGGCAGCGGACGGCGCAGGGATTCGAAGGTCTTGCGACCCATGATCACGGGCTTGCCGATCGTGAGCGCCTTGAAGCGCGCCATGTCGGATTTCAAGCGCCACGGGATCGCGTTGCCTGCGCCGATGATTCCGTTCTCGGCGATCGCGACGACGAAAACGATCTCCATCAGGCAGAGCTCCCGGCAAGCCGTGTCAGCGCCGGCCCGGTGACGCGACACAGCGTCCAGTCGTCCATCATGACGGCACCGAGCGATTTGTAGAACGCGATCGACGGCGCGTTCCAGTCGAGCACCGCCCATTGCAGGCGCGACCAGCCGTTATCGACGCATTCCTTCGCGAGATAGACCAGCAGCGCCTTGCCGAGGCCCCTGCCCCGATGCGATGGCCGCACATAGAGGTCTTCGAGATAGATGCCGTGCCGGCCGCTGAAAGTGGAGAAATTCGCAAACCACACCGCAAAGCCGACCGCCTCGCCGCTCCACTCGGCGATCGCGCAATGAAGTTGCGGCCTGTCGCCGAACAGCGCGTCCGCGATGTCAGCCTCGGTCGCCTCGACCTCGTGCGACAGCTTTTCATATTCGGCGAGCTCGCGGATGAACGCAAGAACGAGCCCAGCTTCGCCGGAGCGCGCGCGGCGGATGTTGACCGACATCTGCGCTAGACCGCGACTTCCGCCTTGATATGCGGATGCGGATCGTAGCCGACGAGTTCGAAGTCCTCGTAACGGAAGGAGAAGATGTCCTTCACATCAGGGTTGATCCGCATCACCGGCAGCGCGCGCGGCGCGCGGGTGAGCTGAAGCCGCGCCTGCTCCAGATGGTTGGAGTAGAGGTGGGTGTCGCCGAGCGAGTGCACGAAGTCGCCGGGCTTCAGGCCGGTGACCTGCGCGACCATCATGGTGAGCAGCGCGTAGGATGCGATATTGAAGGGCACGCCGAGAAAGACGTCGGCCGAGCGCTGATAGAGCTGGCACGACAGCTTGCCGTTCGCGACATAGAACTGGAACAGCAGGTGGCAGGGCGGCAGCGCCATCTTCTCGACGTCGGCCGGATTCCAGGCGGTGACGATCAGCCGGCGGGAATCGGGAGTGCGCTTGATCATGTCGATGACATTGGCGATCTGGTCGATGCTGCGCCCCTCGGCCGTGGGCCAGGAGCGCCACTGATGGCCGTAGACCGGGCCGAGATCGCCATTGGCATCGGCCCATTCGTCCCAGATGGTGACGCCGTTGTCGCGCAGATATTTGATGTTGGTGTCGCCCTTCAGGAACCAGAGCAGCTCATGCACGATCGCCTTCAGCGGCAGCCGCTTGGTGGTCAGCATCGGGAAGCCGGCGGACAGATTGAAGCGCATCTGGTGGCCGAACACCGACAGCGTGCCGGTGCCGGTCCGGTCGGTCTTCTCGGCGCCGTCTGAAAGAATCCGCTCGAGCAGGTCCTGATACTGGTGCATATGTCGTGAGCCTTTGGGGAGGCGGGAAACTTAACGGCCGCCTCTGCGCTGCGACAGCGGCGATTCGCTGCCCGCACCGATTATACCCGGAAAAGTGAGTGTTCCCCGCGCAAACGACAAGGGGCGGAACTCGGCATTCCGCCCCTCACCTATCAGCTTGATCCTGCTGGCTAAGTTGCCGGCTTGAGCACCGGGCTCCACTTCGCGATCTCGTTCTTGACGAGGGTCGCCAGCGCCTCCGGCGTACGGTCCTTAGGGCCCGGAATGACGCTGCCGAGCTCGAGCAGGCGCTTGCGCACGGTCTCGTCGTCGAGCGCCTTGATGGCAGCGGCGTTCAGACTCGCCACGATCGCCGGCGGGGTTCCCTTCGGTGCGAACATCGCATTCCAGGCCTGGGCCTGGAATGCCGGCAGACCGGCTTCCGCCGTCGTCGGCACGTTCGGCAGCGACGGATTGCGCTCCGCCGTTGCGATCGCATAGGCCTTGATGGTGCCGGCATTGATCTGCGGGACGGCGTTGACGATCTGGTCGCACATGTAGTCGACCTGTCCCGCCACCAGCGCGTTCATCGCGGGACCCGTGCCATTGAAGGGCACACCGACCGGTTTGATGTCGAGGATGGAGTGCAGAAGCTCGCATGAGGCGTGCGAGACCGAGCCGACGCCGGCATGCGCGGCATTCACCTTCTCCACATTCGCCTTCACATAGGTGACGAACTCCTTGAGGTCCTTCGGCGGAAAATCCTTGCGCGCCAGGATCAGGATCGGCGTGCCCGCGAGCAGCGCGACCGGCTCGAAGTCCTTCTCGGGATGATAGGCGAGTTTCGGATAGAGCGGCACGGAGGCGGCATGCGTGCCCATATGTCCGGTGATGAGCGTATAGCCGTCATTGGCCGCACGCGCGGCCCGCGTTGTGGCGGTGGTGCCGCCGGCGCCGACCACGTTCTCGATGATGATGCTCTGCCCTAGCGTCTGCGCCATGTGTGCGGTGACGATGCGCGCGACGACGTCGGTCGGTCCGCCGGCCGCAAACGGCACGATCATGGTGATGCTGCGCGTCGGATAGGTCTGCGCCTCAGCCGGTGCAGCAAGGACGCACAACGATGCGAACGCCGCGGCACATGCGCCCGCAAGCGCGCGAATGACAGTCATCTCGATCTCCGGGAAAACAAACAAAAATGCCGGCCACAAGGCCGGCATTTTCATTTCACGAAGCCGTCACACAAGTCGATTCGACTTCCGAATGCGGCGCGCCGACGCAGGGCGCGCGCCGACGCAGGCGCGGCGCCTCAGTTCTCGGACTCGGTGAACACCTCGTCGCGCTTGGCGCGCAAGACCGGTAGCACCGTAAGGACAAGAAGGGTCGCCGCGACCGCGAGCAGCACTGCCGACAACGGACGCGTCAGGAACACGCTCCAGTCGCCGCGTGAGATCAGCAGCGCACGGCGCAGATTCTCTTCCATCAGCGGTCCCAGCACCATGCCGAGCAGCAGCGGCGCCGGCTCGAAATCGTGCTTGATCAGCCAGTAACCGACGAGGCCGAACACACCTGCGAGGATGACGTCGACCGGCGCGTTGTTCACCGAATAGATGCCGATCGCGCAGAAGATCACGATCGAGGGGAACATCAGCCGGTACGGCACGCGCAAGAGCCGCACCCAGATTCCGACCAGCGGCAGGTTGATGATGATCAGCATCAGGTTGCCGATCCACATCGAGGCGATCATGCCCCAGACGAGATCCGGCTGCTTCTGCATCACCTGCGGACCCGGCACGATGCCGTGGATGGTCATCGCGCCCACCATCAGCGCCATCACCGCGTTCGGCGGGATGCCGAGGGTGAGCAGCGGGATGAAGGAGGTCTGCGCGGCGGCGTTGTTGGCGCTCTCCGGCCCGGCCACGCCTTCGATCGCGCCGCGGCCGAAGCGCGACGGATTCTTGGCGAGCTTCTTCTCGAGCGTATAAGCCCCGAATGATGCAATGGTCGCACCGCCACCGGGCAGGATGCCGAGGATCGAGCCGAGCACGGTGCCGCGTAGGATGGCGGGCGTCGAGTCGACTAGGTCCTTCCTGGTCGGCATCAGACCGGTGATCTTCTGCTGCACGAGATCGCGACTCATCTCGGCGCCTGCGTCGAGATTGCGGATGATCTCGGCAAAGCCGAATACGCCCATCGCCACCGTCGCAAAGCCGAGGCCGTCGGCGAGCTCGGGAATGTTGAAGGCCATGCGCGAGGCGCCGGTCTCGATGTCCGAGCCGACCATCGAGAGCAACAGACCGAATACGATCATTGCGATCGCCTTCAGCACCGAGCCCTTGGCCAGCACCACCGCGAAGATCAGGCCGAGCACCATCAGCGAGAAATACTCGGCCGGGCCGAACGCCAGCGCGAGTTTCGTGAGCGGCGCGCCGAGGACGGCAATCAAGACGGTCGCGACGCAGCCGGCGAAGAACGAGCCGATCGCGGCGATCGCCAGCGCCGGGCCGGCGCGGCCCTGCCTGGCCATCTGGTGGCCGTCGATGGCGGTGACGACCGATGTCGCCTCACCGGGTATGTTGACCAGGATCGACGTTGTCGAGCCGCCATACTGGGCGCCGTAATAGATGCCGGCGAGCATGATCAGCGCGCCGACTGGCGGCAATCCAAAGGTGATCGGCAGCAGCATCGCGACCGTTGCGATAGTGCCGATGCCCGGGAGCACGCCGACCAGCGTCCCGACCAGGGCGCCGATCAGGCACATCAGGAGGTTGATCGGAGAGAACGCGACGGCGAAGCCGTGAGCGAGGTTGGCAAAGATATCCATCACGCCCTCACTGGATCAGGAAACGCGGAAACATCGGCATCGGCAGCCCGAGCACGTATGGAAACAGGATCGCGCAACCAACCGTCAGGCAGGCGCCGACGATCGCCGCTTCAAGCCAGCGCGTCTCATTCGATCCGGTCGCCGCGATCATGAAGCTTAGGAAGGCCGTGACCACGAGGCCGAGGGGCCGGATCGCCAACGCAAAGAAGAGGATCGCCGCCACAACAAACAGCGGTCCCCGCCAGGCGTAATGGGAAAGCGGGGCTCCCTCCGTCAGGAGGCCCGTCAGGGCGATGCCGGCGGACAAGGCGACCAGCAGGCCGCCGAACATGCGCGGCGCGGTCCCCGCGCCGAAGGAGAAGCCGCGCATGCCCTGCAAATCACTCGACGCCCACAGCGCGAACAGGGCGACCGCCATCAGGACGATGCCGCCGACATAGTCCTGCGCCGACCGGATCGTCATGAACAGCGTGAGGATCGCCACCACAAACAGCGGATAGGAATAGATCAGTGCCAGCAGCACCTCGGACGATACCTTCTTGGCCCCACCACCGAGCGACCCGAAGATGGCGCTGGGCGCTCCGGCGAGCAGCGCCGTCGCGTGGCTGGTGACGACCATTGCCGGGCCGCGGCCGGTGCCCCAGCCGAAGATCGTCCCGATCGACCAGATCAATTCGAAAATCTGCGGCGCAATCGCCAGCAGACAAAAACCGAGCGCCAGCTTTGTGTTTCGGGTGGCTGTCGCTGAGTGGCCCATCGTGTCGGCCATGCCTGTCTCCTCCGCGACCCGTAAGTCACGAGCACTGTTGTTCTAAATCGGCTGGAACTGAATCCCCCGCCCGGATCACTGCCTAGCGATTTTCATCACACAATGCCAGCAAAACCCAACAAACCCCCAGCATGCAGGAACCAGAGTGGATTGATGCGCGAAACCGATGCGATCACCGTAACCATCACAGTCAGGGAGCAGTGCAGCAATTGTGCGATCGGTCGCAGGGCACTCGCCGCCGTAGCCTATTCTATTAACGTCACGATAAGCACGTTCGGGCCGGGCGAGAGCTGCGCGATCGCATAGGCGTCAGTGAACTGCCTGTCGGTCATCCAATGATGCACCTCGACCGCAATGAGGTGCATCTTGGGCACCTGAGCCGCGG